>JBILSZ010000108.1:0-8854 GCA_044371755.1 Flavobacteriales bacterium
TCAGAAACTTTCTTTAATACTACCAATTTCCAACTTTGGCTTTATGAAAACGGAAATGTAGTAGAATACCGTTATGGTGACAACACGATAAAATCTCCAGATGTGATTCATTTCTTTGGAACCCCAGCTTGCTTGATTGGCAACGCCGTTCAGCTCGATGGTAGCGCTTGGGCAGGTGTGTGGTCTGTTGCAGGGGATCCCTCAAATCCAAGCTTAGTGTCCATTCCGTCTGGAGTGCAAGACTTCACTAGTCAACAGGTATTAAATGCAGAGCCGCCTAGTGGAACTGTCTACCGATTTGGAGAATTACCAACATCCATAACAGAAGAAAGTAAAGAGGATATCGTCTTGTGGCCCAACCCAGCAACAGATGCTATTCGGATTTTGGCGAACAGTAATCAACAATTCTGGGTCTATGACCAATTAGGAAAGGAAGTTCTAAATGGTAAGTTGATCAATCAAAATAACACCATAGATCTAAGCAATCTGAACGCAGGAACGTACATCGTCCGCACAGAGAGCGGTTTAGCAAAGCAGTTTATCAAGTTGTAAGAGGTGATTACCACTATTAAACCAAACGATGAAAGGGGGCTCGAACTACGGGCCTCCTTTTTTCATTCCGTAAAAAAGGACATTTGTTTGGATGGGTTTGGTATTAAATACGTGAAATCAGGTGTTGAAGAGTATAGTCTTAATGGAAAAAGAATAACCCTTAATAGTGGAGACGTTCTATTATTCAATGGTAGATTCGAGGGAGATGTGCGCGTAGAAACAAATGAGGAAACGGTAGGGTATTGTTTGGATATCCATTCAAAGAATTCATTAAAACCGAATATTCATTCGGGTGATTCATTCTGTTATCTTTTCGAAAGAAATAGAATTCCAGTTCAAAAGATATTTGCCACTAAAATAGCAGACCTTCAAACTGATGAAAAGGTCGAGTCTTTCATAGAAAGTATATTGAATGCTGCTTCCCAAACGGTGGATGCCATAGAAGGCCTAAAGCAAAAACAGGATCTAAAGAAATTTGCCACCCAAAAAGAAATTCTCACGAAGTTATTTGAAGCGAGAGAACTTCTATTGACAGCAGAAAATGTGCAGATTTCAGACATAGCTTCTGAAGTCGGGATAAGTGATTTTCATTTCATTCGTTTATACAAATCGGCATTCGGGATTAGTCCATACGAGGACTTTTCACAAATGCGCTGGAAGCGCTGCCTAAAGGAGCTTAAGCTCGGAATTCCAATCAATCAGCTCGCCATCGATTTTGGATTTGCGGATATCTATTCTTTCAGTCGATCATTCAAAAAACACTTCGGCTCCGCCCCAACGAAATTCGCAATGGCTGATTCGCCATTCTAAATTCCGAATTCCGAATTCCGAATTCCGAATTGCAATTCCGAATTCCGAATTGTTTTCCGCAATTTCGGTTAAACATGTTCCTACACCTCGACCTTAGCTTTGAGGAGTTTAATTTATGACCTATGAAAAAATTAGTATTCTTTGTTTTTCTCCTTTTTTCTTTTCAATTAGTAATAGCTCAAAACGGTCGAAAGGCATGGCTTGGAGCACAATTGCAACCATCACCCGCCAAAGACAAACAGCCCGAAGGACTTCTGATTGTTCAAACAGTTGGAGGAAGTTCGGTAGAATTAAAAATGCTGTCTGGTGATATTCTTACAGCGCTGAATGGAAATAAAATCACATCGGATGTTCAAGCACTACGCGGTATTCTTGGAAATATTTACGAGGATCAAGATTTAACAGCTTCTGTTTTTCGCGATGGGAAATCACTCACCCTGAAAGGCAAGGCAAAGGGCAGACCCAAAGAGACCGACGATAATGCAGAGGTTATTTATGACTACACGCCATACCGAAATGGCCAATTGCGCACTGTCATCAACAAACCTTTTAAAACAGGTAAAATGCCTGCAATGCTTTTCGTTCCGGGCTACACTTGCAGCCCTATCGAAGGACTAGATGATTCACATCCTTACAAACGTGTCATCGATGCTTTTGTGGATGCCGGATATGTAACGCTGCGCATTGAAAAACCCGGCTTAGGTGATAGCTATGGGACACAAACATGCGAAGAGTGTGACCTAAATGGTGAAATCGAAGGCTTCGAAAAAGGACTATTAAAACTCAAATCTTTACCCTATGTTGATACGACACAAATTATCATTTTCGGGCATTCCATGGGAGGAGTGGTTGCGCCTGTTCTAGCCAGCAAACACAAAGTGCAAGGCGTAATTGTTTACGGTACAACTGCCAAACAGTGGTTCGAATACCAATTGGAAATGAACCGCCTTCAAACGATACTCGCCAAGCCTGATCCAATAGAATTGGAAGCGTATTGCAAACAACAAACGGATATTGCACATGACTTTTATGTAAAAAGAAAATCCTTGAAAGAAATTGCTGCGAATTCTGAATATGCAGAGTTGCTTAAGACCACTTGGGAATGGGATGGAGCGAATGGTATATATAGTCGTAATGGTGACTACTGGCGCCAAATAGACGAACAACAGTTGATTGACAAATGGAAGAATATCAAAGCAGATGTGCTAGTGCTCTATGGTGATGCGGACTTTCAGGCATTCTCAAGACAAGATCATGAACAAATTGTCTATACAGTCAATTACTATCAGCCTGGCCGTGCCACTTTTGTTGCGTTTAAAGATACCGAGCACAATTTCGCTAAACTCGGAAATATGCAAACCGCCTTCGATGTATTTGCAAGCGGCGATTATCAGAGAATCTTTGATTCATTCAATTTCGAAGTAACAAAGAAGTCTGTTGAATGGGCTCAAAGCCTTTCTGGAAAGGCGGATGCAACGCCTGCGCTTCAATGGAGAAAAGCGAGCACGGAAGTCTATGGCGGCAAACAAGATGATATTTGTTTTATCAATCGCAATGAGGGTTGGTACGTGAACGGGTATGGAAAGATTTATCATACAAAGGATGGAGGAAAGACTTGGGAAAAACAACTAGAAAAGCAAGGTACATTTTTCCGTTGCATAGCATTCATTGATGAAAAGACAGGTTTTGCAGGAACAGTTGGAACGGATTATTTTCCCAATGTCACCGATACGATTCCGATGTATCGCACCACTGACGGTGGTAAGACGTGGAGTCCTGTCGATTATAAGGGGCCTTATGTAAAAGGGTTATGCGCTATTGATATAGTGAAGGAACCTTTTATCAATCATGGTGTCACAGATTATAAATATCATATCTACGCTGTTGGTCGTGTGGGCACGCCAGCGAATATGATGGTGTCGCATGATGGTGGTAAGACATTTGAATCATGGAGCATGGAGTCGTTTGGAGCAATGTTGTTTGACATCGATATGTTCGATACAAAGAATGGAGTTGCCTGTAGCGCGAGCAGTGGCGATTTGCAACAAAGCAATGCGCTTATTCTAAAAACAAGCGATGGCGGCAAAACATGGAAGAAAGTTTATCAAAGCAATAGGCCGATGGAAACGACATGGAAGTCTTCATTCCCAAGTGAAAAGATAGGCTATGTCACCATTCAAAGTTATAACCCCGATCCGAGTGTGAAGCAACAGAGAGTGGCGAAAACAGAAGATGGAGGGGAGACTTGGAAAGAAATCAATCTTTGTGAAGATGCCACAGCCCGCGAATTTGGAATTGGATTTATTGATGATAATCACGGCTATGTAGGTACGATGAATAGCGGTTATGAAACCAAAGATG
Source organism: Flavobacteriales bacterium (assembly GCA_044371755.1). Lineage (GTDB taxonomy): Bacteria > Bacteroidota > Bacteroidia > Flavobacteriales_D > Sanyastnellaceae > JAIXWP01. The sequence continues at coordinate 3,724 of JBILSZ010000108.1, forward strand.
GTGGAAAGACTTGGGAGAAAATTGACTTGGGAAGAGCGTGCAACAAGATTAGAATTTATAGTGATGAAAAAGGCATTTACGGTGCCTCAATCGGCGTTGATGTCTTTATATTGCAATAAATATTAGTTTATGCAACAAAGGAATTGGAGGTTATTTATCATCGCTCTACTCGCTGCTACAGTTTTGAATAGCTGCCATGTAGGAAGATTTTTTATCTACAATTTCGCAAATATCTCTGATTATAAAAAGTTTCCGAACAGGGCGCTCACAGCCAGTGAAGCGCCCTTTCGATTTTATGAGGCTTCTGTTCAGAAAGGTCCAAAAGAAATTGAATACAAAGGAAAAACAACTACGTTCGAGAGTTATCTTGAAGATCAGGGCACGGTGGCTTTTATGATTATCCGTCGCGACAGCATTTTGTATGAGAAGTATTTTAATGGCTACGAACAGAGCGACGTGGTTGCTTCTTTTTCTATGGCGAAGTCTGTTACATCCATGCTCATAGGTTGTGCGATACAGGACGGATTGATTTCTTCAGTGGAGGATCCGATTACAAAATACCTTCCATCAATGAAAGACCCAAGAATGTCAAAGGTAAAAATCAAACATCTGCTTCAAATGACTAGCGGGATAGACTTCAACGAAAGTTATGTCAATCCCTTTGGTCATGCGGCTAAGTTTTACTACGGAAGGCAATTGGAGAAGTATTGTACAAGGTTGCGTTGTAAAGAAGAACCCGGAACTAAGTTTAATTATGTGAGCGGCGACACACAATTGTTGGGAATCATTCTTCAGCAAGTATTAAAGGAAAAATCCATAACGCAGTATCTCGATGAAAGGATTTGGAGCAAGCTGGGAATGGAGTTCGGAGCGAGTTGGAGTACGGACAAGAAAGATGGAGTGGAGAAAACTTTTTGCTGCATCAATGCGCGTTCGCGAGACTTTGCAAAATTAGGAAGGCTTTATTTGAAAAAAGGGGAGTGGCAAGGACAACAATTAGTACCGAGATCATGGGTTGAAGCATCCACAAAAGTGGACGAGCAAGAAGGCAGTGCATGGTTCTACCAATATCAATGGTGGATACCCAACAAGACTGGAGCCTTTATGGCGGAGGGTATTTTGGGGCAGTTTGTATACGTAGACCCCAACAAAGAAATGATCATCGTCAGGCTCGGCAAGAAGGACGGAAATGCTGATTGGTGGGGAATATTCAATGCACTGGCGGGGAATTAGAATTCACAATTCGCAATTCAGAATTCGAAATTCTGAATTCCGAATTCTGAATTCCGAATTCAGAATCTCCCGTTCAGGTCTTTGTTCTTTTCCCGTTAGATTTCCGTGAGAATCTAGGTCTATATTCGCTTCTATTTTAGATTAGCGTATGCCCAAAATTCTCATAGTAGAAGACGATTCTGATATTGAATATCTTATAAAAATTCATATTAAAGACCTCGGTTACGAGGTTGAGTCTGCCTCGGATGGTATCAAAGGATTCGATATGGCCCTCACTGGTGGGTATTGTCTGATTATCCTCGACGTAATGCTTCCCGGAATGGATGGCCTTCAGGTGTGTCAAAAGCTCCGTGAGGCGGCTGTTTATTCGCCCATACTCATGCTCACTTCGAGAGGCGAAGAGTTTGATAAAGTAATGGGCCTGGAATCAGGTGCGGATGATTACATGACAAAGCCTTTTGGAATACGTGAGTTTGTGGCTCGGGTAAAGGCTATTATCCGCAGAGAACAGCGACGGGCCGCTGCTTCAGATCCACAAAATAGTGCTGTCGCGGAGTTTGGCAACATGTCAATTGATCGCGAAAAGCGGAAAGTTTTTATTGATGGTGAAAAAGTGTCGCTTACTCCCAAGGAATTTGACCTACTCTCTTTGCTGTCTAGCAGTCCGGGTAAGTATTTTTCGCGAGAACAATTGCTGGAGCAGGTTTGGGGTTATGATTTCTCTGGGTACGATCATACTGTAAGCACCCATATCAATAGGCTAAGAGGGAAAATAGAGAAGGACTTGAATAATCCACGTTTTATACTTACTTCATGGAGCGTAGGATATTGCTTTAATGATGATATAAATTGAATAATATGAAGCACTATCTATCACGAAGTTTTTTCTTTCGAATATCAGTCGTATTGTTCTTGGTACTTTCATTAGTAGCGCTTTCTTATGTAGCGTTGACTTCCTACTTGGCTCGTAACTATTATTTGGAAACAACTCAAAGGTTGAATCGTGATATTGCACATCATCTGATTCATGAGGTTTCACCATTTGTAGATGGAAAAGTTAACGAAGAGGCATTGGGGACAATCATGCACAGCATGATGGCCGTAAATCCAACAATCGAAGTCTATCTCGTGGACGCGCAAGGGGAGATGTTGTCTTATGTAGTATTGGATAAAAAGGTGAAATTAAAAGCAATTGATGTGGCTCCTATCACTCGGGCACTCGCCGCGGATCAGAACACATTAATACTTGGTGACGATCCAAGAAATCCCGGTAAGGAAGTAGTATTTTCTGCGGCGCCGGTTTTGGACGGCGACAATTTACAAGGATACGTTTACATTGTCTTAGAGAGTGAAGAACAAGAGCTTATTACCACTTCCTTACTTGGCAGCTATTTTATTCGTGCGGGTTTCTTGACTTTTCTTGTAACGCTCATTGTCGCATTCGGATTGGGACTAGGGCTGATATACTTCCTCACACGTGGATTGAGAAAAATATATGCAGGATTAGAAGCTTTTGAAAATGGCGATTATTCTAAACGTATTGAAGTTACAGGAAACGATGAGTTAGCTAGACTTGCAATGTGTATTAACGATATGGGCGAAAAAATCCTTCAAAATATTGATGAAATAAAAAAGGTGGATGTGTTGCGAAGAGAACTCATCGCAAATGTATCGCACGATCTACGCAGTCCCATAGCGGTGATTCATGGATATGTCGAAACGTACATGATGAAACAGCACTCAATTGATGAGGCTGAGAAAAAGATTTATTTGGAAGCAATTATTCACAATACGGAAAAATTAAACAAAATGGTGAATGATTTATTCGATCTGTCTAAGTTGGAAGCAAAGCAGATCACGCCTCAAAAAGAACCTGTTTTGATGCACGAAGTATTATTGGAGTTGTGTCAGCAATCCACATTATTAGCAGAAAAAAGAAACATCCGCTTCCGTAGTTTAATTCCCGAAAAACAACTTCCAGTTTCGGTAGATATACAGCTTGTAAATCGAGCGATTCAAAATGTCATTGATAATGCTATTAAGTATGCGGATGATGGGGGAGAAGTGACTGTATCTGCTAAGATGGAGGCCGGAAATTATCTAATAAGTGTTGAAAATACAGGTGATGGTATTGATGCCAAAGATTTGCCATTCATCTTTGAGAGATATTACAAAGGCAGCAAGGTAGGGAGTGTCCAAAGCACAGGATTGGGACTCACTATTGCTCAGAAAATAGTAGCGCTCCATGGCGGAATTATTAGCGTAGAGAGCACTAAGAAGTTGAAAACTGCTTTTGTAATCAGTTTGCCCTGCTAAGCGAAATGGATAGAATTCGTTGAGGATTAGGTGAGGTTTTCGTGAAGTTGTTCTTTCACATTTGTCGAAATAAATCAAACAAAATGAAAAAGAACAATTTACTTCTAATGTTATTCATCGGTCTAACTATTATGTCATGTGAAAAAGACGAAGAGACGAAAGACATGATGACTACTCCAACAGCCGAGACGCCACTTGATCCGATGACCGCACCAAAGCAATCCATTGATCGTTTCAGTGCAGCAGCAGGCACGTTGATGATTCGCGATGCAGTCAACGGTTTACCCGAAGCCAATGCACCCATTAACTTTGATCAAGTGCCTTTTATCACCAAAGGTTTCGGGCCAAGCGGAGAACTCGTAGAGTATTACAACTTCGATGTGATGCCGTTGGAAAGCGCTCCTATATATGTCTTATTTAAAAGTGGTGAGTCAATGCCTGTTGCAGGCCAATTGAACATTGTTGATGTTATTCCTGGTAATGCTACTTACAATGATTTTTGGCATGTTGTAAAAGTGACTGTGCCATCTGACTATGTGGCGAATACTGTAACCAGCGCTTCTGAAATTGTAGCTAAAGGCTATACAACAGAATCAACCTCAATGATTGTCAATTGCCCAATTGTACCATTCGGCAGCACCGCTACCAAGCGTGTCGGTGGTGGCGACAATGGACTGGTTGCTGGTTGGTACAATGATAAGGTAGTGTACTATTTCACGTTCTCAGAAGCAGAGATTTCAGCTACAAGCAACGGTCAAGTGCCTGTGTCTCCGATTTATGTGACTTTTAATATCAATCCGAATCTTCCCAATGGTGGCCCTGCTTCGGGTTTCATGACAGAGATGGGAAATGACCAAACACATAATGTTGTATTTACCATTCCAAGTGATGCAGATTATTCACCTCTTTGGAGCGTTTCCGTTTATGATAATGCATATTTTAATTCAGTAATGTGTTCTATGTCCGCTGGCAATGCAAGCGTGTTAGGAGCTGATGTGATGACAGTAAATTGTCCTGTTGCAAGTGTAAACTAAAGCAAGAATAACCCCAGACTAGCTGTGTTGTGTTTACTTTAAGTTGTTAATGTAGGATTGGGAGTATGGTCAATTAAAGAGAGCTGTGCGACTTTGCACAGCTCTTTTACAAAATTAATTTTATGATGAGGTCCAATTTATTTAATCTGATAATTTTAAGTATTCTGAACGTTTATTCAATCGCTGCTTATAGTCAAGTTTCCAACTCCAATTTTGACGAGAAGGCAAATAACTTTTTCGCAAAATATGTGACGAATGGGAAGGTAAATTATAGTGCCATCAAGCAAAATACAAAAGAGATCGATGAACTTGTTGCATACTTTGAAACAGTGAAAATAGACTCTCTTGCTGGCGCACAGAAGTTGGCTTTTCTCATCAACGTTTATAATCTTTCGGTGATAAATCAAGTCGTAAAAAAGTATCCAACAAAATCACCGATGGATATCGTTGGTTTCTTTGATATCAATAAATTCACACTTGCTGGGAAGACGATGACGCTAAACTATTTGGAAAATGAGGTCATCCGAAAGCAATTTAAGGAACCACGT
>JBILSZ010000200.1:0-2541 GCA_044371755.1 Flavobacteriales bacterium
GGGCGGGATTTTACCACCGCACTTGATACGAAGCATTAATGTTCAAATATAGCAAAAAGCGTCAAACGGAGAACCAAAACCCGCCTGATGCAAAACCGCTGTTGTACTAAACCTCCGGTAGCCCTTTAGCTTATCGCTACGTAAACATACGCATCATTTTAAATCCATACAAGATGCGTAAAACAAAAATTCAATTCGCTGATGCCGGGAGTGCGGCAACTATTTTAAAAATGGCTCAAGAACGCGTGGAAGGGTTTGCCGCCCTATATCGCCGATTCGAGCGCAAAATGACCATTGCTGGTCGAAGCAGTTCTACTGTCACCAACTATGGCCGTCACATCGCCGCTATTGCCCTGCATTTCCAATGTCTGCCTACTGAACTTGATCAAGACCAGTTGGAGGATTATCTCTACATGTTGCAAAGCAAAGAGCAGCGCTCACCATCAGAAAGCTATTTTAAATTTACTGTATTCGGTTTGCGATGCCTATTTAAAATCGAAGGTTTGGAACATGATCATATCGTACTTCCTTCGATTTCCGCCGATTCAAAACTCCCTTCTGTTTTGTCTCAGGCTGAAGTGAAAGCAATGATTGCTTCTTGCACACTGCTTAAACACCGCTTAATGATCGCTCTCATGTATGGATGCGGTCTTCGTATTGGTGAACTGGTGGCCCTCGAAGTCAAGAGTATCGATCTTCATCGTGGGATGCTTCACGTAGTGCAAGGGAAAGGACGTAAGGATCGCTATGTACCGCTGGGCACGATGCTGTGCCGTGGTATCGCAACTCATATAGAAGCAGAGAGTCCAAAGAAATGGCTCTTCACAGGCAAAGACTCATCGGTCCCTATGTCAACACGCGGCACCACTTGGGTGGTCAATGAAGCCGTGAAAAAGTGTAACATTAAAAAGGATGTATCCTGTCATACCCTTCGTCATAGCTACGCCACTCACTTACTAGAAATGGGAATGGATATCATGTCGATCAAAGAACTGCTTGGTCACGAGAGAATAGAAACAACCCTGGTTTACTTGCATGTAGCGCAAAATGGTCGAATAAAACCATTCTCTCCGCTGGACAGGCTCTACAGCATTTAATTCAATGAAAGCGAAAATAGAGGTCGCCCATGTGCTCAGGAGTGCATGGGAAGAGATCACTTTGTCTGGTCGATTCAACACATGGCAACTGCGAACACTCGATGCCCTTGCCCGATGCCGTACAGCGTCTCTTGGTGGACACGTAGATGAATGCTCTTCGTGTGGACATATGCGTATCAGTTATAATTCTTGTCGCAACAGACACTGTCCGAAGTGTCAAACAAATCAACGCGATAATTGGATAGCTGCAAGGGAGAAAGATATTCTTCCAGTAAAATACTTTCATGTAGTATTCACACTTCCATCGGAGCTAAACCCTTTGTGTATGGCTTATCCTAAGATGATGTATGATGCGCTCTTTGAAGCAGCATGGAAAACCATTGAAGTCTTTTCTGCTGATTCAAAGCATCTTGGTGCACAAACGGGGATGTTTGCGATTCTTCATACTTGGGGACAAAATCTATCCTTGCATCCACACCTGCACTGTGTGGTGCCTGCAGGTGGATACACAAAAGACAATCGTTGGCAAGATACTCGAGGCAACAGTGCTTTTTTATTTCCTGTGAAGGCGATGAGTACTGTTTTTAGAGCAAAGTATATGTCCTGCATCCGAGAAAGATTTAATCGTTTTCACATCGATGCATTACACAAGTCGCTGCGCGATTTACTTTTCTCTAAGTCTTGGGTTGTATATGCCAAACGTCCATTTGGTGGACCAGAGCAGGTTATTGAGTATCTGGGTAGATATACTCACAAAATCGCCATCAGCAATCATCGATTGAAAAGTATCGATGATTCCAATGTGTCGTTTTCTTACAAAGATTATCGAGAAAATGGAAAGAAGAAAATCTTGACCCTTCAAAGGATGGAGTTCGTCAGACGCTTCTCATTGCACATTTTGCCCAAACGATTTGTTCGTATCCGACATTACGGTATCCTTTCCAGCACTGCCAAACGAGGAAAGTTTGAAAACGTCAAAGCGTCGCTGAAAGTTCGTGTCAAAAAGCAAAAAAGAAAGCCCGTTCCAGAAAGAAAAGTATACAACCCGAGTGTTTGTTCGGTTTGTAAAAAAGAGAGCATGGTGAAAATATTGGATTTCGATTTTAGAGGACCACCAGCTACAATACTCCAAACTCTCTCAACGCGATTAAAAAAAGCAAATGAAAACACCGATTCCAAAAAGACTGCCTAGAAGGCCGTTTGGCGGAGCTTTGACCAAACCGAAACTAATCTAATTATCTCTCATCTTTCTTCTCGAGAAAATCGCTCCGAGAATAAGTCTTAAAATCGAAATCTCCATATATATTCGACCGGTCCAGTACAACACAGGCTTCATCGTTCGTCGTTCCGACGCGACGAAGCCTTATCTGTTAGCTGTAGGTTAGTATTATCTGTTCAGTGGGTAATCGATTGTTTTGTAATCCCATTCTTTTATTTCATTTCG
>JBILSZ010000109.1:0-8749 GCA_044371755.1 Flavobacteriales bacterium
ACTTCCTATTCAGCACTGAGTTTACCTTTGCTTTCACAACTTCACTAGATTCTTGATAATGAAAGTCTTTTGACTTCGGATAAAAAAAAGTCACTAAATGCTTTAGCATAATTGAGGTTTTCTATTTCCAATATACTAATACCTACTTCCTACTCATACTCATACTCATACTCATATTCCCTCGCCCATCCCCGTCACTCAATCATCTTCTTCACTTCCTGAGAAAGCTCTATCCTTCCATCCGGAAGAAGCTTTCCTTCTTTGAAAACAACATATTGCTCAAAGGTCTCAGGAATCTCATTTCCTTCACCATCGCATTCAAAAGACTTAATGGAGTCGGCAACGTAAATTTTAAAGTCCTTTGAAATCGTCATGAACTCTTCACAAGTAAATCCGCAGTCTCCCCCGCAATAACCTACTGCTATTGTTCTACTATCTATTACCTTTCCGTCCAATTTATATGTTGTTAAAACCGGTAAATAACAATCTGCAAGACCTAAAGTGATTGTTGCTCTAAAATCCCCATTCGTAGGTATCTGGGCATACGAGAAGGAACGCTCCTTTATGAATTGGCTAAATTCTACGCCATCAAACTCATAAAGGTTAGTCTCCTCTTCCTCACAACCTTTCACCAAAATGGGCAAATCTGATGCATAAAATTTTTCAAGATACTTTTGAAACTCAGGATTCTCAGGCTCAACGCTGCCTTCTATATTTTCAATTTGGCTAATATTTAAATCTGCTTTTTGTGCGTCAGAATTGTTCGAATGATTGTTTTGACATGCAAACACAAACGAGGTGAGTATGATTAAAAATATTTTTTTCATTTCTTGATTACCTTACAAAGAATCATATTCCAATCTAATTAAAATTTCATTTATGGCCTAAAAAAATGTTGAGCATCTTTAAACGACGTTTCCCTCGAGATTATACTTTGACTTTTTTTACCGCAGAGGCGCGGAGAGCGCAAAGTTCCCCCAAAGGGGCGCGGCGCAGAGGGGTTTGTTATAGTATTGAAAACACAGTTCCAATCCTATTCCCTATTTCCTATTTTCCTATCTCCTCTTCCCTTGCCCCTCTCATTCGCCCCTCGTCCTTTTATCCTATCCTCAACTTCGCGGAATCGCTCCATAGATAATGCGGCATCGGAGTGAGCAATTGCCAGGTGATACTCATCGGCTTCGAACCATAGTGCTCACGATATATCGCCTCCCCAACAAAGACATACCCCAACGCTTTACCATATTCATCCTCGCTCTTCTCTCTCACAAACAACATGATTCTCTTTTTTCGTTCTTGATGATGAATGTAGGATAAACCTTTTGGTGTATTTGGACCAGCGGAGTTTTGACTCTGCCAATGAAATAAAGTTTCACTAATAGCATAGTCGTCATACATCGTGGTAGGAGAAAAATTCTCTTTCGACTTGATGAGATTGATGAACAGCAGCTCAGTATTGATATCCGTATTCTCCGCAACTCCTTCACGACTGGGAGACTTTCTCTCAAATGTACTCATCCCAAAAGCAGCCAAAATCTGATCCCGTGTATAGCGCGCATGAACTTTCAAGGGCTGGATGTATGGTAACGCAATGTCAAATTCTTCAAAATCGATGCGATCGAGAAGTATCTCTAAGACCTCAATGATTTCTTCTACCAATAGCGAGTTCTTACCTATTTGCTCAATGCTATCAGTCAATGTTTCATAAGCGCCCGCCTCTTGCCATATGTCGTAATGTAACATCAGCAACATTTTCTTTTCCGCTTCGGTGAATGTTTTTCCCGACACTGTAAATCCATCTTTTGCTAAAGAAAGAATGAAATTAAAATAGCTGGTCGATGCGCAATTCAGCCATTTATTAGAAATGACATTTAATACTTGCTTTTCATTCAACTCATCCAGTGATTCAATCTTACCAGCCTCCTGGCACAAGCGCTTCCAACTGCCACGTCGGTAAATAAACTGTAAGGGAATATTATTGAAATGAACGAAATTCTTCAAATTCAAAGACAAATCAGTCTGATGCTGAAAATTCTGAATCTTGGAGATCAGCTTATTTCGATTGAGCGAAGTCGCTGTATTGATATTATCCAGAATTATTTGCTTCGCCCTTTTCTCGAGTATCACAGAACATCCGAGTGGTAGGTGTGGAAAATTATCTTCAATCTCCTTTTTAACGGCAGTTACCGTTTTGCCAATGAGTGCTCTGAATTTACTTTCAAAATTGTATTCTGGCCTTGAGTTGCCAACAAAATCCAACACGGTCAAACACTCCTTGTTATCCGATAAACGCAAACCACGTCCCAGCTGTTGAAGGAATACAGTCAAACTCTCAGTAGGTCGTAAAAACAAGACAGTATCAATCTCCGGAATATCCACCCCTTCATTGAAAATGTCCACTACAAAGAGGTAATTGATTTCCTTTTTTAGCAACCGACTCTTTACTGCATCGCGATCCTGTGTATTATCGCTAGTCAAGTAATCTGCTTTAAAACCGTTAAGTAAAAACTTCTCCGCCATGTATTTGGCATGTTCTATCGTGACACAAAAACCAAGGGCACGAACATCACGAGAATCCCTTGTATATTTATCTAGGGCCTTTATAATGTCGCTCACTCTACGATCGTTACGCGTATATTCTGCCGAAAGTTCACTCGCTACATAACGCCCGCGCTCCCAACTCAGCTTTGAAAGGTCGACATTGTCTGAGATTCCAAAATATTGAAACGGGCACAACAATTTACGGTTCAACGCTTCTGGCAATCGAATCTCCGCAGCAATGCGATTGTGAAAATCCTCTTGTATATCGCCGCCATCCATTCGTTCGGGCGTAGCCGTAAGACCCAGTAACACTTTTGGTTTGAAATATTGAATGATGCCGCGATAACTGCTTGCAGTAAGGTGATGACATTCATCGATGACGATAAAATCATAATACTCGGGCGTCAACTTCAAATCATCCAGCCGATTTTTCAAAGTTTGTACGGATGCGAATACATGTTCATAATTACTAGGCTCAAAACCATCTACCCAAAGCTCACCAAAATTGTTATCTCTCAAGATGCCCTGAAAGGCATTGCGCGATTGCTCCAGTATTTCCTTGCGATGAGCTAAGAAAAGAAGGCGGGCATAAGGATGTTCTTTACTGAATCGCTTAAAATCAAAAGCTGAAATTACAGTCTTACCCGTACCAGTAGCCGCCACCACCAAATTCCGAAATCGATGATGAATATGTCGCTCTACGGCAAGTTTTTCTAGTATTTCTTCTTGAAAAGGAAAAGGTTTTATTTCAAAAAAATTGGTATTGACTGTTGCCGCTTTCACATTTTTTCCGCGATCCAAAGAGTCTATTAATTTCTCTTTATGAATGCTATCATCAAACCTTTCAAAATCATCACTGGCCCAATAAGAGTCAAAAGTTTTTTGAAACTTATCTATGATATGACTTACTTCTTTGGTAGTCACTTTCAGATTCCATTCTAGCCCATCAGTTAAAGCGGAACGGGAAAAGTTCGAAGAACCGATATAGGCAGTATGAAAGCCTGTGTTTCGTTTGAATAAATAAGCTTTTGCGTGCAAACGCTCGTTGCCCGAATTGTAAGAAATCTTTACCTCTGTATTGGGAAGGTTCGACAATAACTGAATTGCCTTGTAGTCAGAGGCGCCCATATACGTAGTGGTGATCACGCGCAGTTTACCCCCGCGCTTGGTGAACTCCTGTAACTCCCTTTCCAGAATGATGATGCCTTTGAACTTGATGAAAGAAACCAACAGATCAATGGTATTTGACGAAAGGATTTCCTTTTTCAACTCGCTCTCTAACGATAATCCCACATTGCCTCCCGTAAAAAGCTCACTATGCGTGAGTCGCGTATACGGAGTGATCTCCTTCAAGTGAAGATTAAAATCTGAAAAATGGGCATCTATTTTAGAAAACACTGCCTTGAGAATTTCCCCCTCCACAGCGATAAGATCACTTTCAAATTCCTCCTTTTTCAGTTCCTCTTTTAAAAAGATGATGATCTTATTTGCGATATCGATTTGCAGTTCCAGAGGCTTCTCGCCCTTTACATAATTGAGTGCCTGCTTGATCGTTTTCGAGAGGTGTTTGGCAAGCACCGTCGCCGCCTCCTCTTTATCCAGAATACTTTTCTCAACATAAAATGCATTCCTATCCAGCCCCGCAATTTTCTGCGCCACCAGCTTCGTCACCAACTCTTCATATATACCTTCGGTCATGGGGGGGGGATTGCGTTTTCTGTAGAAAAATAAATTATACAGCGATTGGTAGAACTTAATCGCAATCTGTCATTAGCTCAAAATCTACTAAATCGTACTCCTTGATTTCTACTCGAAAAGATAAGTGAATTCAAATTGAACAGTTGCATTCCCCGAGCTGAACTCAACGATCTCCGTTCCTGTTGAATTCGCGGAGTATGGCGTAAAATTGATTGTTGCCATCACATCATCTATGCTACCAAGGTCAGATCCATCAAGATCATCTAGATCGATAATATCGAAACTATAAGTACCCTTTGGCGAATTAAGTGTAATTGGGAATCCCTGTCCACTATACTCAATAGAATTCTCCCCATTAGCATCGGGAAGATAGGTGGCACTTGTAAATGTCTGCGAACCTCTTATTTTCCAAGAAACATCAGGCCCTGTAGCTGAGCCAATGAAAGGATCGTCCCATGGAATAGCTCCATTTGTTACAGGATAATCCACGATAACTATCTTAGAAATTCGAACTGCAGAAATTTCTTTCGTATCCTCTTTTGCGCAGGATGACAGAATGATTGCAAACACAATGAGTAAAGTAAGTTTTTTCACGGTCTATTGGTTTTAGTTTAATTTTGACTTAACGGTTTTATAGGGTAAATATAACTACTATTTCTACTTAATGCTTCAACCAATCATTCGTTAAGCTTATAATTTCATTTCAAAAAAGCCATGGTTGCCGAGTCCTAACCAAATAGGTAACGATAAAATTTTAGATATATTTAATTAACAATTAATTACTCTAGAGTAATAAATAAATCAATTATTACCAAATCATTAAAAACAACTAAATTTGAAATTATTAAATAACATCTATTTTCGCTTCTTAGTTACTATCAGTTCAGGAACTACCAGTAATTGACTATCTCTATTCTTCATCAATATAATAAGGCCAATAAATAGAAAACACATTCAAATAACGGTCCGTACCATTATCCACGCTCCCCCCAATTTTTCTTGACTCAACTTCCACTTTTCCTTTATGGGATCTAGTAATTTCATCAGCAATATATAATCCTGTTCCAGTACCTTTTCTCTGCCTGTCCTTACTATGTATACCTCTATATCCGAGATCAAATAAAAGTCTGTCTTTAATTTCTTCCCTAGTAATTTGGCAGCCTTCGTTCTCTATACTTATTTTTAAAAATTCACCAACTTCTGAATATTTTATTTCTACATTTAATGGGGCATTGGGGAATCCATTGAACGAATATTTTATCGCATTATGAATAATATTACTTAGTACAATTTGTAATTGACCTGGAATCGCATGAACAGATTTAGTATAATGATTGTAGCCTTGACTTACTTGAATATGCTTCTGTTGAGCGGTAGCGGTAAGCGAACTTATAATATCAGAAATCATTGAGTGAACTGTAACTCTTCTTAACATATTATGATTAAATTCTTCCGAAGAGGCAAGAAGAAGTTGAACTTCAGTTGCCAATTTATTCAATGAATCAAAATTCTTCTCTAATCTTTCTATAGATTCCTTACTATCGTTTCCGTTCTTAACATTTTGTAAATCTGATAAGGCCCCTTGTAATGGAGTAAAAAACTGATGAGAAAGACCTTGAATAGAAACACCAATTCGCCCTACTAATAAAGTTTCTATTAAATCCTCCAAATACTCATAATGCTCTCTACTTATCGCCATGTCGACTGTTAAATTATAGAGTTCATCAATAGCCTCATCCTTTTGTTTCTTTAATTGCTTTGGTAGTCCCTTAAGCTCTAAAAAAGCGATTTCATTTCTTTTATAGGCTATTATTGAGAAAATTGTGATTTTGTTATAGTTGGTCGAAATATCAAAACTCCTTTTTGTTACGAGAAATCCAAAAGGACATAGTTTTTCTGTTACTTTTTCGGAGGCAATTTCATTGTAGAAGGCCTTGCACACACCAAGATTCATTTTACAAACTTTCGGAGTGCCCCTGAAATTATTGTTATAGGCTGGTTTAATTTGATTACCAGTTGTGAGACCGCTAATATACTGATCCGAAGATTTTGTGATAATCGAATTTACCGTTTTAATAACTTGACTAATGTTTAGCATTTTTATCCAATCAAAGTTGAGATTTGAATTATTCTATGAGTAAGTGTGCCAGTATTCTTTAGTATACTTGATAGCTTTCTTATTTTATCAATTATATCTTCTTCACGATGTGTCAATTTCTTCTCTATAGATTTTCTTACATAATGAAGCTGAGCTCTTTTGACAAAACCAATTTCCTTCTTCAGTTCAATGTCGATTTTATTTAGCTCTCTAAGTATAGACAACGCTCCCCAAAATCTATCCCGCGACATCTTAAGAATTGTTTCTACATCAGAAGCCAAATCAGCTGCCAAAATCGGTTTCTTCCTTATTAAGTCAGCATTACTTAAAGCTGGGTGATCATCTGGAGAAATTCGTTGACCTGTTACAACTAAAATTGGAAGTGTTGGTTGTCGTTCTTTGAGCATTTTCAACACTCCAATTCCATCTTCTTCAGTTATTTCATTTGCAACATCGTTTAGGTCTAGAATTATTAGATCATAGTGTGAACTGAGTATTTTATTTATCGATGGCGCACTTTTGTGTTTTTCAAGATTATTAAAGCCTTCCTTTTTTAAATTATCGTGTAAGCTTTTTAAATCATCAAGAGCATTATCAATAATGCAAATTCTTGACTTGCGTATTGCTTCTCTTATAAGCTCTGGTAACCCTCTGTCGTAAAGGTCAATTTCTATCTTTTTTAGTTCTTTCTCTGCTAACATATGTAGGATTCTTAAAATTTACTTAACTCCCTCTTTTAAATTCAGTTCGCTCACCATATTCAATGGTCGCTTTCACTTTATGAACTGTAGTAAACATCACTTTAATATTTCCATCTTGATCGATTTTCCTCTCTTGAGTCATTTCGACTTCTATTGAGAATGTATTAGAGAAATGAATATCCCCCCTTAGAACGTGACTTTTAAAATCATAGTCATTCATTTCAAAGGATATAATATCATTTTGATAAAAACCTTTCCATCGAAACTTCCCTGACTTTATAGCGGGAGAGATCACATCGATAGTTGCATTGATTATTTCAAGCTTGGGTAATTCGTCAGACTTTAAAATGAATTTTGAAAAGTCTGCCCGAAGAATTTTTCTTGGCGGCCCAACTGGCAAAATATCCTTAAACCTCTGAACCTCAATAGATTGTATTTTATTATAGCCCTGTAATTTTCTAAATAAATTTGATTTCCTCCAAGCAACCTTGTAATTTTTTAGAACAAGTTCAACGGTCTCTTTAATGGCGTTCTCATTTAATAGATTGTCTTCATTTAGAAATTTCAAATTCAATTTCTCAAGTTCCTTTTTTTTTAGTTCATTGTCCAACTTTAAATTTTCGATTTGAAGTTTGGTTAATTCTTCATTTTCAACAGGAAAACGTGATAGAAAAATTGCAGTAATACTCACGATAAGGGTAATCTGTGCGGAGTTCTGTCCAAGCAGCTTCCATGTTTCTTTAAATCCCCCTGATTCTGGTGGCAGTGTTTCAAGGCGTACTGAAATATTTAAATTCTCAGATATTTCTTTGAAAATTCCTAATAATTCCTTTTCACATTCATTTCTCAAAAATGCATCAATTGAATGCGACTCGTCATTAAAAAAATAATGAAGTTGAAGGCTATTTGAATTTTCTATCATAATTTTCATGTTTAAACTGAGCCTACTTCACACCAATAATGCGCACTTATTGGTTCGAATTGTGCTCCCCCCTCACAAAAATACCTCACCCCCACCCAATTTCCAACTAATCCCAAAAATCCCGTAGAAATACGGGGAAGGGATGGCGAGAAAATACGGACTGGGAACGGCAGTAATAGGAGTATGAGTAGGAGTAGGAGTAGGAGGAATAACAACTACTCCACCACAACCTCATCCCAAAAAACCCAACTCGGCTCTCCCACTGCGTCATGCCATGTGGGACAGGGGCCGAGGGTGACGGCGGTGAAGCGAACGAAACGCGCGGTGGTGGGGGTGGGTTTGGTGAGGAAATATTCTAAGGCGAGTTCGCCGCTTTGGGCGGGATCGATGGTGGCGGGGATGGTGGCCCACTCCTTCCAAGCTTTGCCGTCACTGCTGTATTCAATGATAAATTCTTCTGGCCTAAAAATCCATGCGTTGGCGTAATGAAAAAAATTGCTCCCTGCTTTTGTAAAACTGATGTCTTTTCCAAAATCAATGGTGGCTTGCAAATCCTGACCTGTCTGCGCTTGCCAATGGCCATCCCTAAAATTACTACTCCCCAGCACGCCATCGGTAAGCGCTTGCATGCCGCCACCGGTATAATACTTACTAGGCTGGTAGTTCAACTGCGCTTGCAATCCCAAGGCTTGGTGTATCGCAAGATTCAAAACAAAACTCTTCTTAAAGGCTTTGCCACTTGGCGAAAGAGCTTTCACTTCAATACGCTGACTCTCGCCCACGGTCAGC
>JBILSZ010000110.1:0-8728 GCA_044371755.1 Flavobacteriales bacterium
CATCGCTCATGGGGGCGCACGAGCCACACCAGTTGTTAAATGTACCATTCACTTCAGGAGTGCCGCTGATATTTACATCAGAAAAATCGAGCCTGAATGTAACGTTGAAGCTCCAACATTGCGCAGACAAGAAGGCAAAGAATGCAATAAGTAATTGTGGTTTCATGCTTGGTTTTTTTTCAAATATAAGTAATTGTATTTTGTACAAAAAGTCATTTGGCAAAGATTTCACGCTTTTTTGTTAAAAGGCTATATCGCAAAATTGTACTTTCTGTTTAACAGGTTTTTGTTAAATTTGGCAACATGACGAGACTTAGCGGCTTATTACTCTCTCTCTTGATTTGCTCCGTCTTTTCCTCTTTCGCACAAATTAAAGACGCCAAAGATTTGGAGTATGCGCTTAGTGTCTATGACAGTAAAAGTGGATTAAATCAAAAACAAATTGTTTCTTTTTGCAAGGATCCTAATTCAGGGCTTCTCGTGTGCGCCACTGCTAATGGTTTGAACTATTTCGACGGGACTGTCTTTTTTCCTTATCACAAAATCCCAAGCAAGGAACAAATTCTATTGACGGAAATGAAATATTATCCGCCGTTGGATGTAATAGTAGGATACGGAGATACGCGTACCCTTTATTCGGTGAAAAACGGATTCGACGAACTAGTAAAGGCAAATGCTTTTGACATCCATGAAGATGGTATTTGGGTGTTGGATGGACTTGGTGATATCAAATTGTACCGCGATCAATTTGTGACTCCCGAAAAGGTCTACCGCACACATATCGTAAATTCTTTTGGGTTGCAGCTATTACCAGACGGAAAGTTCATTGTTTCGGATTTTGAAAAAGCTGAGCTCTTCGATCCAGAGACAAATCAAATAACAAGATTAATCGACGAGGCCCTTTGGTTTGCAAAAGCAGATATAGAAAACGACATTTTCTATTGTTGGTCGCCTGTTTCTGTATGGAAATATTCGAATGGAGCTTTGGAAGCTGTATTTTCAAGCAAAGGAGAGTATATTATACGCGATGTCGAATTTAGCAAAGATTATTTATGGATAAGCTCGTACAAAGGTCTCTTTGAATTTCATCAAGGTGAAATTAAAAATTTCAATCAAGACAATCTTCTTAACACCAATTTACTTAGTCTCATTTGGTATGATGAAGCCTCACATAGCTTATTAGTAGGAACGGATAATAGAGGTCTTTTAAAACTGGAGAAGGGGTGTGCTAGAACACTTTATTATTCACATCCATACCTTCAGGATACTTTTGGCTCTATGAAATGGGTGAACGGTGAGTTGTGGGCTATTTCTGCTGGTGGATTGATCCGTCTAAAAAATGATAGCGTTGTATTTGCACATAATACGGGACATTTTCTGGCATCAATGAACATTGATTATCCTAATGTTTTTCTCGGCACTTGGGGTTTTGGCTTAAAAAGATGGAACTTCAATACCAAAAAATACGAAAAGAGAAGTTTTCCAACTATGGGATCAGTTCAGAATACCTCTTTCGATAATATGAAAAGGCAATGGATTGCCACAAGTGAAGGGGTTTTTCGTGAGGAAGGAATAGGTACGGAAAACTACATCCCGACGGACGTCAACAAACCCATAACAGCGCTTTATTTTGAAGACGATGGCACCGTATGGGCAGGAGGCAAGGGGGGAATATTCCATCTTGATAACTCCGGCAAAATCATCCGTTCGTGGGCAGATGCCGAGAAGCTAAACTTTTTCGACCTGCGTTCTTTCTACAAGTCTAAATCGGGTATTATTTACATCGGCACATACGGAGACGGTCTTTTGGCGATTAAGAATAATGAATTAATTTATCTCAACAAAAAGTCAAATTATTTAGTGGGAAAAGATGTTTTTTCCCTTGCTCCCACACATGACGGATATTTATTAATTACAACCAACAGCGGACTTCTCGCTCTTTCTGAATTGGCATTGGATGAATTTTTAGAGGGGAAAAGAAATTTTTTAATTCCTATGCGTTTTGAGGAAAATGCAGGAATTTTAAATACAGAATTTAACGGAGGTTTTGGCAATAATTACGCACAAGCCGACTCATTTAACTACTATTTCCCGTCCATTCAAGGTATAGTCAAATACACACATTATCCAGTCCAGTCTCAAAAAAATGATTTGATTATTCGAGAATTTTTAGTGGATGGTGTGGTAGCAGACCCCGCTATTCCTATTGATGAAAATGCTGGTATAATTCAAGTTTTATTTAATTCTGCGAATTTTAGTTCATTCAGAAATCAGTATTTTCAATATAAACTGGAAATTGATGGAGAAACCAATGATTGGAGCAGTCCCTTTAAGGATGGTAAAATGTCATTTTCCCAATTACAAGTAGGAAAATATAAATTAAGCCTGCGTGCTGTTGATGGAACGCATAGCCAAGGGAGTGATCCTGTTTATGTCGAGTTTGAAGTGACGGGTAAATTTTACGAACAACCTTGGTTTAAGACGTTAATCAACTTCGTGATGGCTGGAATTATAGGCGTTTTACTTATTGTAATTTTTACAAAAAGGAAAGCCACATAGTTAATTGTCGCTTTCCTTGTAAAGGGTGTCGGCAATGCGCTGAATGATCATTTGAGTGATGCGCTTATTCATTTCAGAGATATTTGCGCTATAATAATCATATTCCTCTAGCGTCATCATACCTGCGATCATCCCAATCATTTGATTTTTGAAAGGAACTTGAGATTGAATGAAAGGCTTGATTTCTCGAATGTATTGTTCCTTAGTATGAACACGGGCAAGTATGGAAAAGAAGTTGGGTGTATTTTCTACAGCCCTCAAAATCAATTCGTGTTGCAATTTGATGATAGGGCGGAGGACTGTGTTTTGAAAAACCTCGTGAGGATGCTGCTGCTCAGGCTTTTCAACCTTAATTTCTGGTCGTAGTTGATATATCTGTGAGCTGCGGTGAATCATGTCTTCTTAACAAAAAAGGTCAGAAAGTGTTCATTTGACACTTATTTTTTCCGTGCAACGAACCAAACGGATAGACCAACTTTTTTGAATAAAATTAAATCTGTCAATTTCACAATGGGAAGCGCTCGATTGAAAAGGCGCATAGCGTTTGGGCTAATTTCCTTTTTTTTCAAAATACTTCCACTTACAAACCAGCCAGGTATTCCGGCAAAATTGAAGTAGCGCATTTTTACGAGTTCGACATTATTGGGTATGAACAAGGAAAGTGTTTTCTTGGTAAATCTTCTATAATGTCCCAATTCTCTATCAAACGCATTGCAGAGCCACTGATATGCGGGCACGAGTATGATGAGATTGCCATTTTTTTTCAAGAGCTTGGCGGCGTTACGCATTGCAAGGTGATGGTCTTCTATGTGTTCGACCACATTCAATGCAAATACGGTATCAAATTGTCCAAGTAAATCAGCATATTCTTTTTCAAAATTGTCATGTACCATATCTACCGAACGAACGTTCGGTTCTGGTAAATGAAATTTATCCATTAAGTATTGACGATAATTGTCTCGCAAATCGCTAAGAACAATATCTTTTTTATCTCGAATAAAAAATGTGCTGATGTTTCCAATACCACTACCCAATTCTATGATTTTTCCTGAGCAAAAAGGCGCAATCGTATCATACATCCATTCATTGAAAGCGTGCGCTTGACTGATAGCTTCCAATGTCGAAATACCATATTTATCGATTTCCTCGTTCTTCACTTCAAATGCTTTCTATCCCAAATATTATATTTCATGATGCACCAGATGGCTCTAAATCCATCTCTCCATCCTATTTTTTTACCTTCTGCATAGGTGCGGCCGTAGTAGCTGATGCCTACTTCATAAATTTTTATTTCAGGAATACGTGATAATTTGGCGGTAAGTTCTGGCTCAAAACCAAAACGCTTTTCTTTGAGCCACAAGCTCTTGGCGATGCTACTTCTTACCATTTTGTAACACGTTTCCATGTCCGTAAGATTCAGATTCGTAAGGGCGTTGCTCATTGCAGTCAGCACTTTATTGCCGATGCTATGCCAATAGAATAGGATTCTGTGGCCGCCGCTGCCTTTATAGCGCGAACCATACACAACATCAGCTCCCGCTTTCATTACCACCTTTATCATCAAGTTATATTCTTCCGGATCATACTCGAGGTCGGCATCCTGAACAATGAGATAATCGCCAGTAGCAATTTCGATAGCCTTATGAATGGCGGCACCTTTTCCTTGATTGAAGGGCTGTTTGAAGAAAGTAATTGGAAATTCAGGATGAGCGTCCATGTAGCGCTGTACTGCCCCATCCGTATCATCTTTGGAAGCGTCATTGACAATGATCACTTCCTTTTCAACATCATGTGTAAGTTGTACAAGGCGTACTTTATCCAATATCTCATGGATAGTCTTTTCCTCGTTATAAGCGGGAATAAGAATAGAAAGTTTTTTCAAGGTAGTCTTGCCTTTTGTGATTGGCTGCGAATATAATTCCTAGTTTAAGTAGACTGACTATATTTGTGAAAATACTCTTTTATCATGTGGCGTAAGATAGTTGTCGCTTTTGCTTGTTTTTCACTTGTTTACACTTCTCTCTCTCAAAACAGCGCAGATATTCTTTTAGAAATAAAAAAATTGGGAACCACTGGTTCTGTGCTATACATCGCCGCACACCCGGATGATGAAAATACGCGTCTGCTGGCCTACTTGGCCAATGAGCGGAAGATGCGCACAGGCTATCTCTCACTTACACGCGGCGATGGAGGCCAAAATCTCATCGGTGACGAACAAGGAGTGGGATTAGGCCTTATTCGCACCCACGAATTGCTGCAGGCTAGAGGAATAGATAGAGCGGAACAATTCTTTTCACGGGCATACGACTTTGGTTATTCAAAAAATCCCGAAGAAACATTCGGTTTTTGGAATAGAGACAGCGTGCTTGCAGACATGGTATGGGTGATTAGAAATTTTAAACCTGATGTCATCATTTGCCGCTTCCCAACCACGGGAGAAGGCGGACACGGGCATCATACTGCGTCCGCGATACTCGCCGAAGATGCATTTGAAGCGGCAGCAGACCCTTCCAAATTTTCAAGGCAACTCGAACATACAGAGATATGGCAAGCGAAGCGATTGTTGTGGAATACTTTCAATTTTGGTTCTACCAACACTACATCAGAAGATCAATTGAAAATAGATGTTGGTGCATACAACCAGCTAATGGGGAGAAGTTATGGCGAAATAGCTTCTGAAAGCCGCTCCATGCACAAGAGTCAGGGATTTGGATCAGCGAGACAGCGCGGTATCAATTATGAGTACTTTAAGCTAATGAAGGGAAGCCCTGCGGAAAAGGATTTGTTTGACGGTGTGGAAACAAGCTGGATCAGAATTGCTGCCGCAGCAGGCATTCAAGATTTAATCAATAATGTGGTTTATAATTTTAAAGCAGACGCACCACAAAATACGCTGCCGCAATTATTAGAAATTAAAAAAAAGATTCAGAGTCTCGCCGATAAAGATCCCATAGTACGATATTGGAAAGTCAATAAACTCGCACAGATTGAGAAGATTATTCTTTCAGCAGCTGGAATTTTTGCTGAGGCCACTGCATCCGATTTTATGACAGTGCCAGGTGGAGAAACATTGATCACTGCACAGGTTCTTCAGCGCAATGGGGTAGATTGTTTTTTAGAAAAAGTGGTATATCCGGTCACTGGCGACTCTATGATCAATAAGGTTTTGGGCGCTAATGAATTGAATACGTTTAAACATGCTTTGAAAGTCCCTTCTGACGCCGCTTTTACCAATCCATATTGGTTGAATAAGGAGCATACATCAGGCGAATTTTTCATCGATGATCTTACCATTATGGGAGTGCCTGTCAATGCGCCAGCGTTTGAACTGGAGTATTGGATTAAAATCAATGGAGAGCCTATGATTGTGAAGGTTCCCGTGCGTTACAAATACACGGACCCTGTGAAAGGTGAGGTGTATCGCGAGCTAGAAATCCTGCCGTCGGTTACCATAAATGCGGATGTAAAGAGTTTTGTGTTTAATGAATTGAAACCTAAGACGCTCTTAGCAACGATTCGTTCCAACGCACCATCAAAGGGTGAGATTCGATTGATTGTACCAAAGGGTTGGATTTGCACAATAGAAGATGCCGTATTTGATTTTTCAAAAAAGAATCAAGAAAAAAGAGTCAAAATCAATGTAATTCCTTCTGCCAACGCTAGCGCTGATGAGTTGAAGCTGACATTGGTGGTAGGAGATAAAACATACAATCAAGCCATCACCCGCATTGAATATGATCACATTCCTTATCAATTTATTTTGAGTGAATCAAAGGTGAAGTTGGTGCTAGTAGATTTGAAATTGGGTAAAAAGAAAATCGGATACATTCCCGGAGCTGGTGATTTGGTGGCGCAATCTCTGCGTCAGGTGGGATATGTGGTGGACGAATTTTCTGATGATTTTCTTGCAACGGGAGATTTATCACAATACGAAGCCATTATCAGCGGTGTGCGTGCTTACAATGTCAATGAACGCTTGGAAATTTATCAATCCAATTTGATGAAATATGTTGAGAATGGAGGTAACTACATCGTTCAATACAACACCAACAGTAGGGTAGGGCCTATCAAGACAGGTGTCGGTCCTTTTCCATTTACGGTTTCTCGCAATCGTGTCACCGACGAAAAATCTCCTGTTTCTTTTTTAAGTCCATCTCATCCCAGTTTGAATGTGCCCAACAAAATTTCGATGAAAGATTTTGAAGGTTGGGTGCAAGAACGGGGTATTTATTTCGCAACAGATATAGATGCCACGTATCAAAAAATCCTAGCAATGAATGACGCTGGTGAGGAACCTTTTGATGGAGGCCTCATCGTGGCGAAGTATGGGAAAGGGCATTTTGTTTACACAGGTTTGGCATTCTTCCGTCAGCTCCCAGCGGGCGTTCCAGGTGCATATCGTCTTTTTTCAAATTTGATTGATTTAAAATAAATGAAAAGACATCACAACGAATCTGATGAATACCGCTGGAATCGCTGGTATGTCGCGACTGTTGTGGTGCTGATCATTACTATTGCCTTTTTATATTGGCTTAAATGGAGGTTCGCATGAGTGCTATCGATTGGATTGTACTCTGCGGAACGCTCGCTTTCATTGTGCTCTATGGCATTTGGAAAAGCCGCGGAACCAATACCGTCAGCGGTTATCTCCTAGCAGATAGACAATTGCCTTGGTATCATGTGGGATTGTCAGTGATGGCTACACAGGCATCAGCGATCACATTCATTTCCGCTCCCGGTCAGGCGTACGGCGATGGTTTGCGTTTCCTGCAATTTTATTTTGGATTGCCATTAGCGATGATTGTATTATGTGTCACGTTTATTCCTGCTTTCCGAAAACTCAATGTTTACACGGCGTATGAGTTTTTAGAAAAACGATTTGACTTTAAAACTAGAACGCTTACTGCACTTTTATTTCTTATTCAGAGGGGCGTCAGTACTGGTATTACGATTTACGCACCTGCGATAATTCTTAGCGCAATTCTTGGCGTTGATGTCATTTACACCATTTTGATGAATGGTATTCTTGTCATCATTTATACCGTTTATGGAGGTACTAAAGCGGTATCGCACACGCAGATGCTGCAAATGATTATCATCTTTTCTGGATTATTCTTAGCTGCATTTATGGTCATTCATCTTCTACCGGAAGATGTTGGTTTTGTTGAAGCACTCGATGTAGCAGGCGTAATGGGACGAATGAATACCATTGAAACGAATCTCGATTGGAATGATAAATACAATATTTGGTCTGGTTTGATTGGTGGATTTTTTCTTCAACTATCTTACTTCGGTACTGATCAATCACAAGTGGGCCGATACCTCACAGGCAGTAGCGTAGCCCAAAGTCGCTTGGGATTATTGATGAATGGAATGGTGAAAATTCCAATGCAGTTTTTGATCATGCTCATTGGTATTTTGGTTTTTACGTATTATCAATTTTCCGCACCACCCGTTTATTTCAACGAGGTGGAATTAGAAAAATTGGAGCGTTCAGCCTATGTAGAAAAGCTTGATTCTCTCAAACAAAACCACACCATCTTATTTGAGAAAAAACAAGTAGCGCTTCAAGATTATGTGGAGACATCAAAGGGCAGTGATACATATGCCATTGAGCAATCCAAATTAGAGTTGCAACAATTGCATCAAGCATTTTCAGACAATCACAAAGGTGTGGATGAATTGGTGCAGAAGAATAATGTGAAGGCGAATAAGTCGGATACAGATTATGTTTTTTTGACTTTCATCACCAACAAGCTACCCGTCGGAGTCATTGGCATTTTAGTAGCAATCATCTTCCTTGCATCGATGGGCAGCGCGGCAAGTGGACTTAACAGTTTGGCATCTACAACGGTGATAGACATGTATCGTCGCATAGCTCATGATGATGTTAAAATGGAAGCTTTAGAAATGAAAGCTTCCCGTTGGAGTACAGTAGGGTGGGGCATATTCTGTATGGCTGTTGCCATCTTTGCATCTAGACTTTCGAGTTTGATTGAGGCCGTGAACATCCTTGGTTCGCTCTTCTACGGAACAATTCTGGGAATTTTTATCGTTGCATTTTATTTCAAAAAAATAGCGGCGAATGAAACATTCATCGCCGCTATCATTACTGAAACAATTGTTATTCTCTTATGGCAATTCGACGTGATGGCCTTCCTTTGGCTCA
>JBILSZ010000201.1:0-2526 GCA_044371755.1 Flavobacteriales bacterium
AGATTACGAGCTCCTACATAGTGATGTCCCTCAGGAAACTAAAAACATGGACTGGCCCAGCCTCGTTCGCCAGCGTGCGATGAATACGCCAGGACAGGTGGGCAGAAACTCCAATTTACAAGATCGCAATAATTTTAGTGGAGATGAACTTCAAGATTTGTGGTATAATCCCTACTAAGCACTATTTTCGCGCCTCTAATACCACGGCGTGAAATCTGTAGCAATAGCAATACTCAATTGGAATGGTATCCGTTTCCTGAAAGAATTTCTTCCGGGAGTGGTAGCGCATAGTATTGAAGATGCTGACGTGTATGTCATTGACAACGCCTCGTCCGACGAATCGGTTCATTTTATTCAGACTCAATTCCCTGAAGTTAAAATTATTCAACTGGACAAAAATTATGGTTTTGCAGGAGGTTATAATCATGGTCTGAGAGCCATCCCCAACGATTGGGTGGTATTGCTCAATTCAGACGTTGAGGTTACCCCAAATTGGATCAAACCTGTTATGGATTACTTGGCAAGTGAACCTTTGATGGTGGCGTGCCAACCCAAAATTCTAGATTATCATCGCCGCGAATATTTTGAATACGCAGGTGCCGCAGGAGGATATATGGACAAAGATGGCTTCGCTTTCTGCGCGGGACGTATCTTCTATGAGTTTGATAAAAACGATAATGAACAGTTTATAGAAAACGAAGAAGTTTTTTGGGCAAGCGGAGCTGCTATGTTTATCAAGCGCTCTGCCTACTTTGAAGTGGATGGCCTCGACGAAGACTTCTTTGCTCACATGGAAGAAATCGATCTTTGTTGGAGATTAAAAAATCGTGGTTATAAAGTCGGAGCTTGTCGTAAGAGCGAAGTTTATCACTACGGAGGCGGTACACTCGATCGCATGAATCCGTATAAAACATTCCTAAATTTTAGGAATAACCTATATCTTATTCTAAAAAATTATAGAGCTGGAAATACGGGACTCAAACTTTTTCGTCGCATGTTGCTTGATGGAATCGCTGGCATTCGTTTTCTATCGGAAGGCAATTTCTCTTATTTCATGGCCGTTTTAAAGGCACACTTTAGTTTTTACGGGTCATTTTTCAAAATGCTTTCTAAAAGAAGAAAAGAGAAAAATTGCGATCGCAATGTGAATCTTTCGGGCATGTATAACGAAAGCATAATCAAAGCATTTTTTCTGCATAAGAAACATTTTTATCGTCAATTGAATCGCTCTTCATTTGTCAAATAATTCGCACACCGCGAGTTGATTGATAAGAGTGAAAGCATATGACGAGAACATGGTTGCGAGCGCCTTTCCTGCGCATTGGTTTGCCTTTTATGACAGGGGTTATTATG
This sequence comes from Flavobacteriales bacterium, assembly GCA_044371755.1. Lineage (GTDB taxonomy): Bacteria > Bacteroidota > Bacteroidia > Flavobacteriales_D > Sanyastnellaceae > JAIXWP01. Next base: position 1,354 of record JBILSZ010000201.1, read on the forward strand.
GCTTTTTTGCTGGGAGCTTTGCCCGTGGTCTCGTCATTTTCCATGATAGTATGTATCATAATATTCCTTCTCATTCGCAACAATAGTAATCCTCATATAAGGCATCGCGTCGGTATTTTTGTGGTAGTCTTTATGATCAGTTGCGGCTTTTGGATCGCATCCGTAACAGCACCCCAAATTCATCCATTACATTATGAAAAAATTGAAAAAGAAAATGATCTTTATATCATTAAAATCATTGATTTCCCCAAAGTAAAAGAGCATTATGTGTCTGCCACTGCTGAAATCATCTACTCCGGCGATAGCACAGGATTGCTCGCTCCTGGCAACGGCACCATCATGATACAATTCTTTCGCGACTCGCTGGCGAGACAGCTCATGACCGATCAACTGCTCTTGGTTCATAGCAGTCTTCAAACACCTGACCCACCTGTATTTCCAGAAGCCTTTGACTATGCTGAATATCTCAAACAAAAGGGTATTTATAAAATACTAAGGCCGAAAATACACGATTGGAAATTTTGGAAAAAAGAAAGAGAAACCACCATGAAAGGAGACTTGATTTATCTCCGTGAAGCATTGATTCAAAAATTAGATACATACAATCTCTCGAAAGAAACCCGAGGAATCGCAGAAGCATTGGTATGGGGCAAAACGGACGATATGGACAAGGATCAAATCGCGGAGTATAGCAAGACGGGCGTAGTGCATATCCTAGCTGTTTCTGGAATGCACGTTGGTTTGATTTATACCCTTACACGTCCCCTTACGAGTCGCATGCGCGGCCGCAGAACAGCTGTGTTGCGATTTTTAATACCCGCAATTATTCTTTGGTTGTACGCAGCTATTACAGGCTTCTCCCCTAGCGTTTCGCGCGCCGCAGTGATGCTCACGTTGGTCATTATCGCCGAACAGTTTGACCAGCCACATGAATCATTGAATACCCTTATGGCGTCGGCAATCTTTTTGTTGATTTATGACCCCGCGATGGTACAAAGCCTAGGATTTCAACTTTCCTATCTGGCTGTCATAGGTATCATGACATTGCAAACACCCATCAAAAAGATGTTTCGCTTTAGGATAAAGGCATTGCAACAGTTATGGGAATTGTGCGCTGTTTCCATTGCGGCGCAGATTGCCACATTACCCATTTGCCTCTACTACTTTCATCAG
>JBILSZ010000204.1:0-8653 GCA_044371755.1 Flavobacteriales bacterium
TGGATGGGGGAGTTTCAGATAAAAACGCTCCTTTGCTCGTTAAGGCGGGAGCGGATGCTTTGGTGGCCGGAAACTTCGTTTTTGCTCATTCTTCACCCTTGGAGGCTATTTCTCAGCTGAAAAGTGCGTAGAATGCGGTTTATACCTTGATAAAGGCACCTTGTACCTAGTTTTTTTTTCTTGGTACTAAATTGTTGTTTTTGAGTGCATTATCGTTTTACAGCGTTAAGTTTTCAACATTTCCTCATCTATAAATTTGGTTTTTTGGCCAATGAAGTGGTATATTTGAACGTCGAAAGTGCAAAAAGTTTCGACGACCTACGAATCTAACTTTTAACCAAATTTTAAACAGATGAGTAATTTCTACTTTTCTAAAGGTAGTTCAACTGTCACGAAGTTCTTCGTGTTTTCATCAATCGTAATCCTTTCATTATTTGCTGGTGTGGACCAATTTGTGTCTGCGGGAACTGGCGAGGAGAGCTTTTCAGAAAGCACATGTAACAACGTAACGAACGGCGGAAGTATCGGCAACAGCCAGAGCGGTTGTGCCCCTTTTAACCCGTCAGCCATTACCAACACAGCATCTCCTTCGGGTGGATCCGGTACAATTGAGTACATGTGGCTTTACAAAAACAACAGTACCGGCAATAACTTTTGGACGGTATCTGGGGCGGCTTCTGCTACTTATGATCCACCATCACTCACAGAGACCACGACTTACCGTCGTTGCGCTCGAAGAAATGGTTGTTCATCTTGGTATGGAGAAACCAATGATGTTGTGATTACAGTTACGAACTGTAACCCAACACTTCCAGAGGCATTGAACTGTACAGGTCAGTGGCAGTGGCAACCAACCCTTTCTTTGAACGGTTGTGATATCAACGCTCAAGTTAGATTTGTAGATGGTGGCACTTTCACAATTGATCTTCCTTCAGAATTAGCAAACAACAGTGTGAACCTTTCAAACGTTCGCACTTCTTCATTTGATGGCTATTGCTCTCGCGCTACTGTGAGTCAGCCAAACGAACAATGGAAGATCGTTTTCTTTAAGAATGGTTCTGTAGTTGGCCAAACTGGTTACACTACTGACATTGCAGATAACGTAATTCAAAATACTCGATTTGATAATTTTGGTCCCTTCACTTTCCCTAATGGTATTGATCAAATTAAATTGGTTCACTATGAAGACGCAACATTGGGTAATGGTTCTGCCAGCACTCCAAACTCTGTTGTTCCTTCAGGTGTTTGTTTTACATATACTACTAATCCAATATGTAATAACGTAACAAGTGGCGGAAGCATCGGAAGCAACCAGACCGGTTGTTCTCCTTTTGATCCAGCTAACATCGTGAATATGGCTTGGCCAACAGGTGGTAGCGGTAACATCCAATATATGTGGATTTACAAAGCAGCTTCAACCAGCAACCAGTGGGTTGAAATAGCAGGTGCTAACGCAGCTTCTTACAATCCTGGCGCACTTACGGAGACGACAATGTTCCGCCGTTGCGCTCGCAGAGAGGGTTGCACAGCTTGGGACGGAGAGAGTAACATTGTTACTGTAACTGTAAATAATTGTTGTAGCAATATCACAAACGGTGGTACTATTGGATACAATCAAACAGGTTGTGCTCCTTATGATCCAGCAGTGTTTGTAAACATCACTTCTCCTTCAGGTGGTTCTGGTACCATTGAATATGTATGGTTGTTTAAAAACGCTTCAACCAACTGGCAGTTCCAAGAAGTTCCTAACTCATTTGGTTCGACATACGATTCAGGTGCGCTTACAGAAACAACTACATTTAGAAGATGCTCAAGAAGAAGTGGCTGTTCCACTTATGACGGTGAGTCGAATGATGTTACAGTGACTATCAATGGAAACTGTGCGGTAGAAGAAGTTTGTGAGCTCACTGGATACGATTCTCCAAATGGTCGTATTTTCTGGATTCCGAACTACGGTACAGACTTTAGATCTGCTGCGTCTAATCCAATGAAAATTGCAAAGTATCCAAACGGTACTGCACGCATCTATGGTACTATCGAGCGCATCAGCAATCCTAACCAAAGATTTGAAGTTAGCCTTTGGTTTGAACAAAAGAGTACATACGCTCAGTGGACAGCAATGGGACTTCAGGCTCATAGTCCTAACCTCGGCGACGAAACAACATGGACATACTATAAGTGGTCAACGACTTTATCGAATACACTTGTAGGACAAGGTTCACTTGCTGGAACTACTCTTAATCTCACCAACCAAGATCCTTCATACGGATTACAGTTGGGTAATGGTGCAAACGCACTTAACACCAATGCAAATGGTATCAGCAACTGGTTTAGCTACACTGGTACTACCAGCGGTCATGGTGACTTGAACGGAACATATGTCTGTGTTGAGCCTTGCGCAGAAACGTGTGAAATCGACAATACACCTCCTACACCAGATAACTTAAACCCATCTGTTACACTCAATTGCGGACAACAATATCCAAACGTAACTTTCAGCGATAACTGTTCTGATGTTACTGTCAGCTACGACGAGTATGACGCTTTGAAGATTTGCGAATTGGCCTTTGGTCCAACATATACGAGTTACAACCTTTGGTTCCACGGAACACCAGCTCCCTACAATAAGTATCACCGTTGGGATGATGGTAAGGTAGTATTGTTTGAAGATGGTACAGCTAAGTGGGTAGGTCGCGCTGTTAACATTTCTGATCCTAACTCAGGTTGGATCATCGAGATTTTCTTCGAAGAATTGGTTGATTGGAATACTTGGTCTGGTAATGGCGGGTACAATCCAGGCGATTCTCAACGCTTTAACCGTCTCTTCGCTGAAGTGGACTTCGACAAACCATACACCATTCAAGGTTATGGAGCATTCCTCGGGTCAAGTATCGTATTGAACGCAGCAGGTAACCCATATGGTAATGTACATTTCATGGATTTAGGTCCACGTGATGTATACGGTTCTTATGGTGCTGGTTTCTGGATTTCTTATTCAGGAAACATGGGTGGATTGGCTGTTAATGGTGCTAATGATAACATGCAACACCTCGACAGCTATAATGCTTTGACCAACTGCGAAACGAATCCAAACTGTTTAGCATTTGATGTTAGAGAGTGGACGGTGTCTGACAACTGCGGTAATCCAAACGTTTACTGGCAAGTTGTTAAAGTACTTGACACGGTAGCTCCAGTAATTTCTAACGTTCCAGCTAATGCAACGGTAGAATGTCAAAACGAAATTCCAGCATCTTCAACGCCAACTGTATCTGACGATTGTGATAGCGATATCCAATTGAATTTCTCAGAAACATTGGTAGGTGTTGAATCTGATACTACTGTATGTCACATCGCTGATGCGAATGCTGGTCACACATTGTGGTTGTCGGGCGCAGTGCGCAACGCACTTGGTCTCTCAAACTCTAACTTCGTTACTGTAGGTAGCGGACAGTTTGAGAAGTTCAGCGACGGTACAATTAAATTTACTGGTCTTATAAGAAGTGCTCAAGATCCAAATAAGCGTTTCCAATATGAAGCTAACTATCGCTTCAAACGCTCATTCGAAGAGTGGACTTCTATTCCAAATTCAAACAGCCCAACAGGTTTCCGCCAAGAAAAGTTGGATGCTGGAACTACCATCACTATCGGTGACGAGTACTTGGATTGGGAATATTATGAGCTTGATCCTACGAAGCCAAATACACTCACAGGTGTTGATGACTTGAGTGGTATCAGCTTGAATTTCTCTCATGCTCCTGCTGATTATAAGTATGGTGCTCAGTTGGGTGAAAATGCAAGTCTTCAAAGCTATGGTCTTGGTTTCTCTGCTTGGATCACTGTATCTGGTGACATCAACGGAACTCATTATTCATCTGCTGGTGACTGGAACTTCTCAATCAACAACTGCGAAGGTCAAGATGACTTCGAGTGTGATGACCAATATCAAATTGTAAGAACTTGGATTGCTATGGACGATTGCGGAAATACTGCAACTGCTCAGCAGACTATTACTGTTCTTGGTGATACTGAGGCTCCAACATTTGATAATCTTCCTGCTAATAATACAGTAGCATGTGACGTTCTTCCTTTCCCTGAAGATCTCAATGTAACTGCTTCTGATAACTGCGATCCATCAGTAATCGTTACGATAACTTATGAAGATCAAGGAGAAGGATGTGATCGTACACGTACGTTTACTTTCCGCGCTGAAGATGATTGCGCTAATGTTACTATGGCTACTCGCGTGTTTACAACACATGATGATGTACCTCCAACATTCACTGTGGTTCCTGATAATGGAACAGCATTGTGTGGCGAACTTCCTTCTCCAAATAACATGGTGGTAGCTGCTACAGACAACTGTGATGGCAACGTTACGATCACATTCTCTGTCAACGATCAAGGTCTAGAGTGCAACCAGGTGAGAACAATCACTTGGACTGCTACAGATGATTGCGGTAACGCAGCTACTGTTTCTAGAACTTTCAGTGCATCTGACAATATCGATCCAGTATTCGTAAACATTCCTGCCGATATGGAAATGGAATGTGGTCAAGTGGCACCAAACGTTGAAGTACTTGCTACTGACAACTGTGACGACGATGTATTCGTTGACATGGAAAGTGAAATCATTCCTCAAGATTGCGGATACTTGTTTGTTCGCACATGGACTGCAATCGATGATTGTGGAAATACCATTACTGATTCTCAAACAATTACTTTCGTAGATAATACAAATCCAGAAGTAGATTACGCTCCAGAAAACATGACAATTGAATGTTCTTCAATTGTACCGTTCCAAGAGCCTACATTCTCTGATATCTGCGATGAAGAATTAGATATTGATTTCTCTGAAGTAACTGAACCAAACGGGTGTACTTCTAAAATCACTCGTCGTTGGATAGCGTCTGACGATTGCGGCAACGAAGTAGAAGTGGTACAGGTAATTACCTTTATCGATACTACTGATCCAGTGATTGTAAACGCACCAATAAACATCACTGTTACTTGTGAAACAGTTCCTGCTGTTCCAACAAACGTTACAGCTGAGGATATTTGTGATGAGAACGTTCCTGTTACATTTAATGAGACAACTACAGATCTTGCTTGTGGTTACCAAATCACACGCACTTGGACTGCAATTGATGATTGTCAAAATGTTGCTACTGCAGCGCAGATCATCACAGTACTTGATAATATTGATCCAACGCTTCAGAATATTCCTGCTGATGTCATTGTATCATGCGATGCAATTCCTGGCGTTCCAACTAACATTACAGCGACAGACAACTGCTCTGACCTCGGTGAAATTGAGTTCTCTGAGCAAATCGTAAATGATCCAACGGGTGCTGTGTGTGCTTATTCTATCGTTCGCACTTGGACAGTAGAAGATGAGTGTGGAAATGAGGCTGTGAGAACACAGACTATTCAAGTTATTGATAACACGCCTCCAACTATTTTGAATGCTCCGGCTAACTCATCTGCTGAGTGTTCACAAATCCCTGCTGCACCACAACTCTTTGCTTCAGACAACTGCAGCGATGATTTGATTCCAGCATTACTTACTGAAATGATGAATCCAGTGAGTGCTTGTACTTATCAGCTTGTACGCACTTGGACAGCTACAGATATCTGTGGTAACTCTTCTTCAGTTAATCAGACAATTACTGTAACAGATACAACAGCTCCAACGTTTGATAATGCTCCAGCAAACGCTACTGTGTCTTGCGGTTCTGAAATTGAAGTTCCTGTAGTAACAGCTTCTGATGCTTGCGACGAAAACGTTACTGTAGAATTCTTCGAAATGCAAATGGGCGAAGGTTGTCAGTATGTATTAAACCGTGTATGGGTTGCTACAGACGACTGTGGTAATAATACTGTACACACTCAAATGCTAACTGTAACTGACAACGTAGCTCCTTACATTGTAAATGCTCCATCTACTACCATCACTATTGGTTGTGAAGATGCTGAGCCAACTGATGCTCCAGTATTTGCAGATGCTTGCGATGAAAACGTAAGCGTGTCATCTAATACGACTATCGCAAACGTTACTACATGTAGCTATGATAAAGTGAAAGTATGGACTGCAATCGATGATTGTGGTAATGTTGCTACGTTCACTCGCACAATTACTGTAATTGACAACACCAACCCATCATTGGTAGGTGTGCCAGCTAATACATCTGTTAACTGCGCTAACATTCCTGCAGCTCCTCAAGTGACTGCTACTGATGTTTGTTCTTCAGCTACAGTTACCATGAATGAAGTGGTAGGCACAGGTTGTCCTTACATCATCACACGCACATGGACAGCAACTGACCTTTGTGGAAACTCAGTATCAGCTTCACAAGAAATCACGGTTGTCGATGCTGATGCACCTGAGTTCGATTTCGTTCCAGAGAATATCACTGTCGAATGCTCAAACATTCCAGCTGGTCACATCAACCAGGTTGTAGTTTCAGACGCTTGTTCTGAAGACATTACAGTTACTGTAAATGATGTATCTACTAGCGGATTCTGCACATATTTCATCTTCCGCACATGGACAGCGACTGATGCTTGCGGTAATAGCGCTCAAGCAACTCAGATGTTGACTGTAACGGATACTACCAACCCAACATTGATTGGTGTTCCTGCTAACGTTGACGCTCAGTGTGGAGAAATACCAGCTGTTCCAAACGTTACTGCTAATGACAACTGTACACCAGTAGAAGAACTAGAAGTAATGTTCAGCGAAAATGAAGTTGCTCTAGATTGCGGATACCAAATCATTCGCACATGGTCAGTATCTGACTATTGCGGAAATATCGCAACAGCTACTCAAGTTATTACAATTAATGACACTGAAGGTCCTGTAGCTTCTAACGTGCCAGGTCCAGTGTCTATCGAGTGCGGATCAGCGCTTCCAACAAGTGCTCCTACATTCGAAGACGAGTGTTCTGAGTTTGAAGTAACAGTGAACGATGTTGAAGTGGCATTCGGATGCAGCTATAATGTAATCCGCACTTGGACTGCAATTGATGCTTGTGGAAATGAAACTTCTGTAAGTCAAACTATTTCAGTAGTAGACACAACATCTCCATACTTCACTACTACCGCACCTAACGCTACTGTAGAGTGTGGTTCAATTCCTGCGCCTGCTGTATTGACTGCTGACGATTCTTGTTCTGAAGCTGACGTTGTTTACAACGGTCAGACTCAAATCAATGATGCTGACGGTTGTGGATATATTTTGATCCGTAGCTGGACTGCAGAAGATGTATGTGGAAACCAAGCGGTATTCACACAAACAATTACCGTAATTGATACTACTGCACCAGTTCTTGTGAACGTTCCAGCTAACGATACTGTAGAGTGTGATGCCGTTCCTGCACCAGCTCAAGTAACTGCTGATGATATCTGTTTCGATGGCAACATGGTTGTTTCATTGTCTGCTGATACTGTTGTTATTGACAACTGCTCATACCAAATCATCCGCACTTGGAGTGCAGAAGATAATTGTGGTAATGAAGTTTCAGCAACTCAAGTAATCACTGTTATCGACTCGACTAATCCTACTTTTGATTCTCTTCCAGAGGATATGGAAGTAGAGTGTGATGCTATCCCAGCAGCTGCGGTATTGACTGCTTCTGACAACTGTGACGAAAACGTAACAGTAACTGTATCTGAAGTAAGCGGTGCAGGTTGCGAGTACACTATTGTTCGCACATACACAGCTACAGACGATTGCGGTAACGTAGCAACACACGTTCAGACAATTACTGTTCGCGATACAAAAGCTCCAACATTGAGCGGAGTTCCTGCTAATACAACTTTAGAATGTAATTCACAGCTTCCAGTAGCATTTGTTAATGCTTCTGACAACTGTGACGAAGAGGTTCCAGTATCATTCTCAATGATCACAAACTTCTTTGAGTGTGGATATGAAGTGGTTCGCACATGGACTGCAACAGATGATTGTGGAAACACAATTTCAAGAAGCCAGACTATCACATTCGTTGATACCACAGATCCTTTCATACTCACCGCTCCAGAAGCGTTGATTGAAATTGAGTGCGGCGCTCCAATGCCGACTCAGGCTCCAACCTTTGGTGATGCGTGTGATGATGAATTACAAATTACAGCCATCAGCGGTATATCTAGCGTAACAGATTGTACAGAAACAATCGAGCGCGTGTGGACTGCGATTGATGACTGCGGAAATGCTGTGTCATTCACACAAACTATTGTAATTACTGATACTACTGCTCCTGAGTTTACTTTTGTTCCAGAAGCAATCACTGTAGAGTGCTCTGAAATTCCTGCTCCAGGAACTCCAGTAGCAGCAGATGTTTGTTCAAACGTGACTATCACTCTTGAAGAGACGATTGTACCTGTGAACGACTGTATCTATGAGTTGGTAAGAACATGGACTGCAACTGATGTTTGCGGTAATGCTTCTGAAGCAATTCAAGTAATTACTGTGGAAGACACTACTGCTCCAACGCTTGTGGGTGTTCCTGCAAACGTAATGCAAGCTGCATGTGATAACATCCCAGGTGTTGCAAACGTGACAGCTACTGACCTTTGTGATGAAACTCCAGTAGTTACATTCTCACAAAGTGAAGCAGGTAGCTGCCCAACAGTGATTACTCGCACTTGGGTAGCCGCT
>JBILSZ010000111.1:0-8531 GCA_044371755.1 Flavobacteriales bacterium
TCGTAAAGTAGCCCACGTTCTCATCGAATTGCTGCAAAACATATCCAAGCATGCCCGTCCTGATGAGATGGGCAGAAAAGAAGGTATCTTCATGATAGGGCTTTTGAATGATCATGTGTACCTTCAAGGTGGTAACGTGCTCAGCAATGGAGACAAGCAGATGGTGGCAGATAATCTCGAATATCTGACCACCTTAAATAAAGAAGAATTAGGCGATTTACATAAGGCCGCGATGAAGGCGAGCCTTAAATTTGAAAACAAAAACAAGTCTGGATTAGGACTTATAGAGGTGGTAAAAGCCGCCCAAATCGGGGTTCAACATAGTTTTGAACCAATCGATGCTGAAAGTTTTTTGTTTACAATCAAAGTTAGTTTTTAATTTCGACCGAAAATTGGTTTTCATCGACAATGACAGAAATGCTACACATAGAAAAAACAGAAGATACGCCAGAGGTTCATTTTGATCCTGGCAAAGGCTTCTTTTCTGTAGTGGGCAGATCCCTTCCTGAAAACGCATACAATTTTTTTAAGCCGCTTATTGACTTTACTAGACAATATGTGTCGGCTCATACCAACAAGTCTACAGATCTGACATTTAAGTTGGATTACTTCAATTCATCTTCTGGTCGCTTTATCTTTGAGATGCTTACTATCTTCGAAGAAAGCTACAAAAAGAAACAACCAGTGAAAGTAAAATGGTTGGTAGATAAAGACGATGAATTGATGATTGAAAAAGGAGAAGAGCTCAAAAGCCTTTTAGAAATTCCTTTTGAAATTCAAATAAAAGAATAATTTTTTTTTACTACAGTCGAGCTCCGATGATTAAAATGTCATCGGTCTGATTGCCTTGTCCTTTCCACTCATCGAGGGCAATTTGACAAAGCTCTTGCCCTTTTAAGAGTACCGGTTCATCTGCGATGGATTGAAGCAACTCTCTAAATCGGGTTTTATTGAACTTCTTAGACTCTGGTCCCATTTGATCGAGCATGCCGTCGGTAAACATGAAGAGGTAGTCACCAGCGTTATAATGAATCTCTTCGGTTTTAAAGGGGTTTTGCCCCAATGACATTTGCTTTTCAAAGACAATACCGCCAAGGCTCACGGGAGCCGCTTTGATCTCCGAAAGTTCACCGTTGGATGTAATATAAATGCTCAGGTTGGCCCCAGCATACTTGATGAGTCGCTTTTGGAAATCAATAGCACAAAGGCTTATGTCCAAACCATCTTGGGCGTTTTGCGGATCTCTTTCTTGATTGAGAATTTGAATAATCTCATTGTGGAGGCACATCAATATATCATGTGGTTCGCGCTGTTTGAGCTCATTGATGGTTTTATTGATGCTCGAGTTGGCAATAAGTGACATAAAAGCTCCAGGAACACCATGTCCCGTGCAGTCGATCGCGGCTATATAAAGACGATCATCAATCCATTTATGCCAATAAAGGTCACCACTTACGATATCTCGTGGCTTGAAGAAAATAAAACTATCAGGTAAGTATTGCTTGATGTGATTTTCAACAGGAAGAATGGATCGCTGAATTCGACGAGCATAGTTAATGGATGAAATCACCTTATGTCTTTGCCTTTTGATTTCGTTGTTTTGCTCTTTGAGTAATTTATTCATCTTCTTCTTGCGATTCAAGTTGAAGGCGATTACTCCCAGCAATGAAAGCAGGGCAGCCGCAATTACAGCGGATATTTTAAACAGCGAATTCTTTTGATCGATGACTTGCGCCTGTTTGGCAATCTCAGCTTCGCGTTTTTCCGATTCATACTTGGCATTAAGCTCTGAAATACGATTGAAATTATTGAGCTTATTGAGGCTATCTTTCAGTGCTTGCAACTTTACGTTGAGGTTGTAGGCCATTTCAAACTGGCCCAAACTGGCCGCGAGTCTTGATTTTATGTCCAACATTTGAAGCATTTGATCATTGAAGCCATTTTTTTCGATGATTAGTTCTGCTTCATCCAAAGTCGAATTTGCTTTTTCATAATCTTTCAGCTCAATATAAACTTCCGCTCTTGAAAGGATAACGCTTGTGAGAAAGAATTCATCGCCGTTTTCAATTGATAAATCATACGCTTTGTTGAGACATAGTAACGCAGAGTCGAGTTTATTTTCGTGAATGTAAACATCGCTCATTAAATAGCAGGGATCGATGCTCGTGGGCGAGAGTTTATTGAACTCCTCCAATTGTTTGAGTTTAGCTCGTGCCTTGTCAAATTGTTCGAGGTTGAGATGCGCGGCGGCGATATTGAAAATATTCGAAGCCGCTTCGTCAATTAAATTGAGATCAAGATTTGTTTGAAAAGCTTCCTCATAGATTTTTATGGCCTTGTCGTGTTCGCCCAAATTGGTGTAAACGATAGCGATATTATTTGATGCTTTCCCAATTCCACTTTTATCTCCTATGGATTTGCAAATCCTCTGAGAGGTTTGATAATGTTCGAGTGCTGTGAGAAGATTTCCTTGGCTATAGTGAATAATCCCCAAATAATTTTCTGACTTTGCGATCATCACCGAATCCTTTACCGCGATGGCGCGCTCCAAAGCTGTTCTGGTATAAAATTCTGAAGTATCTGGGGTATTGAATATAAACTCATCCGCAATATCAATATTGAGCTGGATATAAAGCGAATCGGACACATCCCTTTGGAGGATGCGCTTGAAACCCTCTACTTGAGCCATATTTTGGGATTTAACTGCCGCCCAAGACAAGCAAAGAAGAGTGGAAATAAAATATTTTAGGGTGGTATGCTTCACTCGTTTAGTTTCCTAAATAACCACTATCTTTACGACAGAAACAAGAAAAAGTTCTCCAAAACAACAAAAAAGAGATTTTTGATTGTGGATTTAAAAAATATCGTATATTTGCAACCCAATTTTTTGAGACAATGGCAAATCACAAGTCAGCAATAAAGAGAATTCGTTCTAACGACGCTAAGCGTTTAAGAAATAAGTACTACCACAAGACTACTCGTAATGCGGTACGTAAATTACGTGCACTCACTTCTAAGAAAGAGGCATCAGAGCTTCTTCCAAAAGTAGCTGCAATGCTTGACAAATTGGCCAAGAACAATGTGATACACAAGAACAAAGCATCGAACCTTAAAAGTGGTTTGGCTTCTTTTGTGAATGGTTTGAACTAAGCATATTCCTGCATATATGAAAAGTCCCTCCTGGTGAGGGACTTTTTATTTTTGGGTAAAAATAACCCATGACACAGTCCATAAAATCTTGGTCAAAAGAGGATAGGCCGCGTGAGAAGATGATCGAGAAAGGTCCCATGGCTCTAAGCGAATCTGAGCTTATTACCATCTTACTTGGCAGCGGTAGTGCTGCCGAAAGTGCGGATGTCCTAGCTAGAAAAATACTCACCTTTGGCAACAATGACTTATCTGTTTTGGCACGCATGCCGTATTCGGATTTATGCAAAATAAAGGGCATAGGCCCCGCTAAAGCAGTGACCTTGGTTGCGGCCTTTGAATTGGGCAGGCGGCGCAGGACCAATGAAGTACGGCAGAAAAAGAAGATTGAGTCCAGTCGAGATGTTTTCGAATATTTTATTCAAAGTCTTGGAGATCTTGCGCATGAAGAGTTTTGGCTCATGAACCTCAATCGCAACAATCAAGTCTTATCGCTGCGCAAAATCAGTGAAGGAGGTTGGCATAGCACCATTGTTGATCCCAAGAAGGTGTTTGCCAGAGCTTTAGAAGAAAAAGCGAGCGCCATTATCGTCGCGCATAATCATCCCAGTGGCAACCTTCAACCCAGTCAAGAAGATCGAAAGATCACCCAAAAACTTAGGCGATGTGGTATTGATTTAGAACTTCCCGTATTAGATCATTTGATTATAGCTTCGCATGGCTATTTTAGCTTCGCCGATGAAGGCATACTAGATAACACATGATTCGACTCCTCACTATTATAGGCGCCAGGCCCCAGATTATCAAAGCAGCCGCGCTCTCCCGCGCTATTCAGACAAATCTCTCACATGACATTCGAGAAGATTTGTTGCACACAGGGCAGCACTACGACACGAATATGTCAGGTGTATTTTTCGAAGAATTAGGTATCCCTCAGCCTACGTATCAATTGAACGTCGGCAGCGCCTCACATGGCAAACAGACGTCGGCTATGATTGAAGGAATTGAGTCCATTCTACTTGAAAAAAAACATGATGCTGTTGTGGTATACGGCGATACCAATTCAACACTCGCTGGGGCCATCGCTGCCTCAAAACTTCATATACCCGTGATTCATATCGAAGCTGGACTTCGATCGTTCAATAAAAAAATGCCTGAAGAGGTCAATCGCATTATGTGCGATCATGCGTCTACCTTGCTTTTTTCGCCCACACATCAAGGCATCGAGAATTTAAAAAAGGAAGGTATCACACATCATTCCGCACCTTGGACTTCCGATGCGCAGGGTGTTTTTCACTGTGGTGATATCATGTATGATAATTCGCTTTTCTTTTCGAATAGAGACCATGGTCAAACACTGCAGAAGTACAGCCTCCAAGGCCAACGATTTGGACTTTGTACAATTCACAGAGATACAAATACCGATGACGCAACCAATCTCCGAGGGATTTTAGAAGCCTTAAGCGAGATTACCGAACGTCATGACTGCGACTTGTTGCTGCCACTTCACCCAAGAACGCTGCACCGCATGAATGACGATCATAAGCTTATTTTAGAACAATCCCACCGCATTTTTATCATTGAGCCATTGTCATTTTTGGAGATGATCGACCTTGAAAGCGCCTGTTCTTTCATCATCACAGATAGCGGTGGTGTTCAGAAGGAGGCTTTTTTCTTCAAAAAGCCTTGCGTAATCATGCGCGAGCAAACTGAATGGGTAGAACTAGTAGAAAATGGCAATGCTGCCTTGGCTGGAGCTGACAAGTCTAAAATAATTACCTCTCTTGAAATGCTACTCAAAAATGAATCTGGCATGACATGGCCTAATTTTTTTGGAGATGGACACTCGGCTGTGTTTATTTGCAATCAGATTATGGAATTTCTCAAAAGCTAATGCTCATTTTTGCCGATCACATAACGCCGAGGCTCAAATACGCCGTCCAGTTGGGATTAGAAGACTATCAGCAAGATATTCACTATACCAATGATATTGCAGAGCTGCACAATTGTGCAGGTCCTTGTATAGCCTATACACGCCAGCAACTTGAGAAAGGCCATTTCATTCATATTTTCCCATCTACCATTTTAGATCATGCTGAGTATCATCGCATCAAGCTTCCTACGGGGCGTTGGCGCGACTTACCTGCGATATTTGTATCAACAGTGGGAATAAAATTCGATTTCTTTTCCGCAGTCTTTTTTGCTTTGACGCGCTACGAAGAGTATTGGAAATTTGAAGGAGATGAAATGGGAAGATTTACCCCTGAGTTCAGCATTTTCAATTCTATCGACGTTCTTGAAAGACCGATTGTTGATGAGTGGAGAGCTGCATTCAAAGAGGAAATACTCACTCGCTGGCCCGATACAAAATTCCAACAAAGAAAAAGTCAATTCTTGTCCACCATAGATGTTGATAGTGTGTATGCATATTTGCATAAGGGTGCTTATCGCACCATCGGTGGTATTTTTAAAGATCTTATACAATTCAAATTTGCGAATCTAGCTTCTCGAATTAAAGTTCTTCTCAACCTTCAGCCTGACCCGTACGATACGTATGATTACATTCACGCTTCACACCAAAGATTTGGCGTGAAGTCTACTTTCTTTTTTCTATTAGCTGATTTTGGTCAATTTGATAAAGGCCTTCCACACAAAAGTCGTGGCTTGCAGAAATTGATAAAAAATGTGGCGAAACATTCTTCTTTGGGAATTCATCCTGGGGTTTCTAGCCATAGAAGATACAATACGATGCTCAAAGAAAAATCCCGCCTTGAGACGATAACGGGTAAACAGGTTAAGTGCAGTCGCCAGCACTATCTTATGTTGAAATTTAGAACTACCTATCGCCTTTTGAAAGCCACAGGAATTGAACATGATTATTCTCTAGGCTTTGCACAGCGTGTTGGATTTCGCGCAGGCACTGCTCGTCCTTTTTTGTGGTTTGATTTGAAAAAGAATGAGTGTTCTACACTTACCATTCATCCATTTGTGGCTATGGATACGACCATGCGCAAATACATGATGCTCACACCAGAGGCAGCAATCGAGAAGTTAGAGGAGTTAGTGCTTAAAATTGAGCAAACTGGAGGAGACTTTATATCGCTTTGGCATAATGAAACCCTCACAGAACAAGGAGATTGGGCAGGTTGGCGGAAAGTTTTCGAATATTGTCTAGAAAGGGGATCGAAGATTTAACCCTCAAAGGTTTTTAATTCCAAATTATTTCCATCAAAAACGGCATAGGTGCAGTGGTGCATCCATTCGCCGAGATTAATATATCTACTCCCTTCACTGAGAGCAATGTCAAGAGGCATGTGACGGTGACCAAAAACGAAGAAGTCTTTATGTTTTTTTTGTAAATATTCTTTGCAATAAATCACCAGCCATTCATTTTCCTCACCAAGAAAAATGCGATCCTTGTCGCCTGTGGTGCTGCGGCTGTATCCGCTGCTTCGGTTGGCTAGCCAAATACCAAGATTAGGGTGAATGCGTGCAAAGAGCCACTGACAAACTTTTGAGGCAAATACTTTTTTCAAAAATTTATAGCCATAGTCTCCCGGGCCGAGGCCATCACCGTGGCCGATGAGGAATGTCTTATTACCGAATGAACGTTCGATCGGTTCGCGAAAAAGACTAACGCCGCATTCTTTTGGCAAATAATCGAAAATCCACATGTCATGATTGCCTGTAAAGACATGAACTGGAATACCGGAGTCAGTGATCTCCGAAATTTTCCCCAAAATTCTAGTAAAGCCACGTGGCACAGCTCTTTTGTACTCAAACCAAAAATCAAAAATGTCACCTACGAGAAAAATCTCGGCCGCATCTTCTTTGATACTATCAAGCCAACGCACTATTTTTCTTTCTCTCATCAGACTTTCCTCGAAGCTAGGCACTCCGAGGTGAAAGTCTGACGCGAAGTATATTTTCTTTTTTTCTTCCAAATCAATTCAATCTTTTTAAAAGCTCAAATGGATTCATCATGTCGAGATTGATCTGCATCATGATATAATCTTGCCAGCCCAAATCTACACCTCTATCCAATTCATTTTGAATATCGCTGCTGAATAAGAGTGGAACGTAGATTTGGAAGATATCGCGTACAATGGGCAAGCCCAATCCTGCGGAATAGCCGCTATTACCATCCGAATCGAAGCCAAAGGTGCCCCAAGCGCTGATTGGCAATCCAATGGGAGCGTCAATCTCCAGTTGAATCGAATGAAAATCAGTTGAATTACCGAAGTTCGAAATCCCGAACGGAGTAAAGAGCCCTCCTTGATTATCGATGATTTGATTGCCTAGCAAGCCTGTTCTTTCGCTTCTTCCCATGAATAAATTTTGATAGAAATAATCCTGTTCCCCTCGTGTACCGCCGATTCCAATGGGGAGTCCTCGATTAAAAGAATCAATTAGATCTGTATTTGCCGAGAAAGCACGCACATAAATCTTCTTATCTTTTCTTTTGTGATACACAAAGTCGGCATCCACGCGCAGTCGTGCTAGTCCCGCTGTAGTGTTTTCTTCACCTGCATAATAATCAAGAGATGGATTGATTTTCAAATTGATCCCTATCCATTTTTTCGAAATTAATGCGGACGCTCGGGCACCAAAGAAATCATTCGTTGTACTAAAACTTTGCTCCCCATTGTTTACGATGTTATTAAAGTTTTCTCTCACAGCAAATCCGTCCAATCGTAATTTCAAACTCCAAGGATTGATAGAGGTGATCGTACGTGACAGGTATTCAATAAATGGATTCACCTGATAATAAACTCTTTCAGACTGAATGTCGATAGGTGCGAAGGTAAGACCATTTGAAAATGTTGTTTCCTCCGAAGTAAATGATTGTGAGCTCACCCCTACCCTTGCGCGGCGGCCATTCAAAGCGGCCATTGCAAATCCATTAAGCCTATTGTTGGCAATGCTATACATGGGAGTCCATGCAAATTCGAATTTTCTGCCGGGTATGGTTCTATTGTGCAACGAAACTCCGGGCATCCATTTGTCATATTCATTCCAGCCCACAAGTGGTATCCAAAAAAGACGCGTTGATTCTGGATCATCCAAGCCCGTTCCGATGTCGAAGCGCAGTGGCTCACGAGTTTTGAGAATACCTTGTGTACGGATGTTATTATTTCCACGATCGATATCAATGGAGCCCTTCTCTTTATTGATAACCAAAACGTCTCCTTTCTTTGCATCGGGTATCTCGATGGTTTTCCAATCTCCAGTTTCAAAACCTTCGTTCCAAATAGTCTTCACTACTGAAGTATCACGCATGATGGTAACGCTATAAGGCGCTGCGATGTCTCCAGCATTGAAGACACTCAGTTGGGCCTTTCCGTCTTTCACTTTAAATCCATCTGCCTTGTAATCTACCACGT
>JBILSZ010000112.1:0-8477 GCA_044371755.1 Flavobacteriales bacterium
TCGTGAGTCTCGAAATGCCTGAACGTATCACTATCGACTTAGATTTAAAGTTTAAAAATGATGATAGAGAAGTTGTGTGGGAAAGTGTAGTGATAGCGGAAGTGAAGCAGGAAAGACAAAATAGGCATTCGCCGTTTATGATTGCTTTGAAAAAAAGACTCATTAGGCAAGAAAGTGTAAGTAAGTACTCATTGGGCGCAGCAATGCTCTACCCTGAGTTAAAATCAAATAGTTTCAAATCAAAAATTTTAAAATTAAGGAAGCTCAATAATGGAATGGTTGCATAATCTCTCTGATCTGATCATATTTTATTTGCAGGATTCAATCCCTGCTTTGGATTCTATCCCCGCTAAGGAAATATTCAACGCAGTAAAAGAGAAAGAAAAAGGTTTTAATCCTCTTAATGGCATAGACATCGTAAAGTGGGACGACTTTTTAGGTCTTATTATTCGTCTTGTGTTGCATCTTGCTTTTGTTTTTCTGTTGGTTAGAGTGATTTACTATCCGATTGCGAAGAGGAAGGACTTCTTATTTACCTATTTACTCTTTAGTGTTTCTATTTTCTTGATGTGTTTCCTTTTGGAATCAGTGAAGCTCGAAATGGGTTTTGCCCTAGGTCTTTTTGCAGTTTTCGGAATTATACGTTATCGAACTGACGCCATTCCAATTAAGGAGATGACGTATCTCTTTATTGTAATCGCTATGTCGGTTATGAATGCGCTTATCAACAAGAAGATATCGCTGGTAGAATTGGCTTTTGCCAACCTCGTGATCATTGCAATTACCTATGGTCTTGAAAAGGTTTGGTTGCTACGCCACGAATCGCAAAAAATTGTGATTTACGATAATATTGAATTGATTCAACTCGGTCGTCGTGCTGAATTAATCGCGGATCTTGAAAAGAGAACGGGAATTAGAATAACAAGAATCGAAATTGGTAAGATTGACTTCTTGAAAGACACTGTATTGATCAAAATTTCATTCTATGAGGATGAACAACCTGGTCAGATGGACGAGTCATTCTCTAGCTCAAACTAGATAGATCAAGGCAACTGCGTAAGCATTTACGCCTTCTTCACGTCCTACAAATCCCATTTTTTCTGAGGTGGTAGCCTTGATTGAAACTTGATTCACATCTATGCCTGCTACCTCAGAAATGGCTGATTTCATCTGCTCTGCATGTTTCATCACCTTCGGCCTTTCTAGGCAAAGCGTGCTATCGATATTGCCTATTTCATATCCATTTTCACGGATGAGATCACAGGTTTTTTTCAATAAGATCTTTGAGTCAATTCCTTTGAAGTCTGCAGAGGTGTCGGGAAAATGTTTGCCGATATCACCCAAAGCTGCTGCCCCAAGCAAGGCGTCACAAATAGCATGTAGTAAGACATCTGCATCGCTATGACCGAGCGCTCCCTTTTCATGAGGAATAAGAACGCCGCCAAGCCACAAGTCGCGACCTTCCACTAATTGATGAACATCATAGCCGAAGCCAACTCTAAATGGCACCATTATTCTGCTTCTGCTTCTGAAGATTTTGAGGAATTCTTGCCACCCAAGGCGAACTTCAAGGAGAATCGAAGTGTGTTCGCAAGTGGGTTTTGTTGCGTTGTGCTAATGAGATAACTCATGTCAATAGTGAGTACCTGATAGCGTAAGCCTGCACCAAGCGTGATAAACTGTCTATTTCCTTTAGAGAAATGTTCATAGAAATAGCCGGTTCTGAATGCAAATTGCTTGTCATACCAATACTCGAAACCTCCACCGATGTTGATTTCACGCAGCTCTTCTTTGAATACTGATCCACCCTCTACGGACTCCGTCTCAGGATTATATAAACCTGGAGCATCTGTAAATGATTGCACAATACCTGTGGCAACGCCTACATCTGGATTTTCTCCAGCCAAAACATTACCGTCGTTATCGTAGATTGGTGGCGTTGGAACTAGAAGTTTATTAAAATCTACAGTAAAACCTAAATCGTTGTATTCATCGAGAGCGAGAATAAGTGCCGATCCCACGCGGAGGTTTGTTGGAATGAAATCTCGTCTGTCTGTATTGGTGTAGCGCATTTTAGCTCCAATATTTGACACATTGAAACCAAGATTCAAAGTCGCATCTAGACCGGAAATTTTTAAATCATCATTGGTGTAAAATCCGTTTACATCCACGGCAAATGAACGACCTGGTCTGCTGTCAGCGCCTAGTACATTGGTGCGACCAGTAAGGTTGGAGTTCACAAAACGTGCGGCAATTCCACCGCTAAATCGCTCTGATAGCTTTTGAGCAAAAACAACATCGATACCTAACTCTGCTGGAGTGAAATCACCTTGCGGAGCACCAGACTCATCTGTAAAAGATATTTTTCCAAGTGAAAAATATCTAAGCGATCCTCCAATCGTCTGCGTTTTGTTCAATTTTTTATATCCGCTCAAATAGCCTAAACTCATATCATTTACCAGCTGACGAAGCCAAGGTGAATAGGATACACTGAGTTCGATTTCTTCCTCCACGAATGCGAGCTTAGCTGCATTCCAGTGAGTAGAGTTAACATCAGGTGATGTAGCAACACCTGCATCGCCCATTGCACCTGCTCTCGAATCGGGAGCGATGAGTAGGAATGGAACGGCAGTGGTAATGGTATTCAACTGCACCTGTGCTGCGCGTTCTGTTTGATTATTGAGCTGTGCTTGAGCGGCAATCGAAAAAACAAATGCCAATAAAAAGGTGTAAACTAACGATTTGAACATTTTATTCCTTTTAATGAAAGGGTCGCAAATATACGGAATTCCCCTTTCTACGTGATTACTATATTTAGGTTATTATTTGAGTATCACAAGCTTCTCATACTTCTCTGCTTGCTGCCCTGTTTCAGTATTTCTTACTTCTAATTTATAAACATATACTCCCTTACCAATCCGGTCTCCAAAATCATCGGTGCCGTCCCAAGAAATGCTATCACTTCTGAAACCATTTTGTTTAACACGCTGATTGATGGTCTTCACTAATTTTCCTCCCACTGTAAATACTTGAATACGAACATCAAGTGCTTCGCATGCTTGATTGTGCTCAAAGAAGAAGGCTGTATTGGTGGTAAATGGATTAGGGAAATTAAGCACATGGTCTAACTCGATTCCTGTATCGTCGGCCACGGTAAATTCGATGGTGCGCTCGGAAGAATTGTTGTGCACGTCCCACGCTTTAAATGAGATTCGGTGAGGGCCGGGTGTCAACCCGTTCAATTGATAGCGAACGCTTCCGCTCTTGTAGGTGTCGAGATCAGATTCGTAAAAATCATTCAAGCGAATCGGATTTTGAGTGTCACCATCTAGTATTGCTACTAGATCGTGTCCAATACCTGCCCCGGCGGTATTAATACCATTTTCATCTTGTAAAAATGCCACAAAAACAGGGGTCGAATTGGTGATCCCGCCGTTGACAAAAGTGGAGTCATTCATGAACAAATTTACTTCAGGACCAATTCGATTTAATTCTGCTCCTTCCAATGAACTTCCTACGATAAAACGGGTGCTAGCTCCATGTGCATCGTCATTACCTGCTACCGCATAATAACTTACACGAGCAGTGTCGACATTATAATTTATATCAAAGGGAACAACGAATTTGAAAGTGAAATCTCCGCCTTGAACACTCGCTTTTCCACGAAATAAATTATTGTTGTAGACGGTAAAAGGAATTGGTCCATTGGCGTTCCCATCATTGTTCTGGGTCAGAGCCTCTGTTGGTTTGTCTTGAACATTGGGGTAAATAAATCCATTGAAATTTGTGAGTTTGTTCCCATTAATATCGCCCACATACCCCGTAAAGGTAACTTCTTCCAATGCTTTAAGAGTATCTGTGAATGCTTCGATCGAAACACCGTTGATTTGAGAAGTGTAGACGTAATACTTAGGATAGGTCATTTGAATGGCTGGATCGCCCATTAAGCTAAAGTTCAGCTTGCTCAAATTACCAGAAGAAACTTCGTTTTTGGTCATCATATTGATGCGCCCCAGAGATAAGTCGGTAATGGTTTCTTTTTCAAAGGCAACTTCGAAGAATGCCACATTCATTTCAAAGTTAGCATTGGATGTTACCACGCGAGTTGTGGTCATAGTGGCGATGGCGCCGCCATTTGGATTCATCACGAGTATTTCACCAGCAGAGTTGAATCCAGGGTCATCGTAACGCGACAATTCGCAAGTGGCTGTGAGGAATACAGGTAATCTTGTCTTATTGGTCCATCCGCTAATGGTGGGAATGGTGAGGATGCGCTCATGTGCCCAACCTCTCTCACCACCGTGACCTGTGTAGGTAACTAACAAAGATCCATTTTCAACTCTTCGTCGTATCGCATCCTCACCCTCTGGATAGCGCTCTCCACCTGGAGTCACCACTTGCGTAAACGCGTCCATATATAACTTAGAAATGTCATATTGTGGATGTCTTTCGGATAAAGTATTAGCGAGAACTTCGCTGCCTGTCAAGTGATAGGTTTCGAATGGACTGCCGTTTCCATCAGTATCGTCACTCACAAAAGTGAGCGTATTCCTCCAAGAACCAAACGGACTTCCGGAGTCATCGCCAACGCAACCCGCTGCTCCATCTACTGTAGTATTCTCAGCCAAATATGTTCTGACTTTTGAAACATAGGTAGTAGCTTCACCAATGTCTGATGCGGGAATTCGACCTATACCACAATCTAACTTGTCAATCCCTGCACCAGATTCATTATCATCAAGAAAAACGAAATAATCGTCGCTCACATAGGAACGCAATGGATTGATACTGTTGTCACTCTCAAATACAATCACATTGGGTCCAATAAAGGCGTTGAGACCTTTATTTGTGAGGTAAGATCCATCACCAAAGAGCAATAGGTTTTTAGGCTTTTCATCCTCATTCGCGGCACGATCGTAGAGCATCTTCATGAGCATTCTAAATGATGTGACATCGGGATTCCCAGAAGAAAATTCGTTGAATATTTTAAATGGAGAAAGCACTTCTACTGTCATTCCCATCGCTCTGTGTATTTCGGCGAGCTCATTGGCGTAAGGCGTGTGTGCTGGTGCTGTTATGATGATGTAGTCAATATTGGAAAGGCTATGTAAGTTTTGATTTTCAACCATTCCAACGGGTCTTGGAGTCAAGAATCCAGATAAACTGAATGCTATATACTCACGCACATCACTGTGATCTGCTTTAAAACTGACTGTTCCATTGTTGTTTTGGAATGATATACTTTGAGGAAAAAGTGGATTCGAAATATCCCAAATAGCATTCACTGCGGAGGCTTGCGATATCTGGTATTCGGAAATGTTGCCCGCACCTGCCACCCGACTGTCTCGGAATCGCATTTGTGATCCTGTCATGATTAAGGACCGAATGGCATTGACTCTCAAATAGTCAATCCAGCCTTGCGCTTCTGCATTGAATTTGGAGAAATTAATGGCAATTGATATTTGAGAATTATTGGGAGTAAAATTGATAGAGCCATAGCTTAGATTGGCGATGTTTGAAACGGCATCATCGCTCGTCGGGCTTGGTGTTGCGCTTCCTGTGCTTCCAGCTATGCTGAAATTAAAGGTACTCGCTCCGCCAATAGACCTAACAGCAACTCCATACTCGAAGAGTGCTGGCTCAGGTAGAGCGTTTGCAAAATTGAATGAAAACGTAGCGCTAGTATTGAACTCAAATGGGTCTCCGAAAAACTCCCGGCCAGATTTCGCTACGTTAATCTGGTCGTTTTCGATAAACTGATAATCTTGAAATGACGTAACCGTCTGATTGGCCGCGGCATCTGGGATAGTCTGAGCGTTTACACGCAAGGGAGCGGTATCATCGATGCGGATGAAATAGTAAGCAGAATCAGAGTAATAATGCTTGTCATGTGCCCAGGTTCGGGGTATGGTCTCTTCCCTCAGTTTCCAAGTATCGGGTCCCTGACCGTAAAAAAGGATGTAATCATTGTCATTGAAGGTTCCATCATTTTCGCCTTGAACGAAAATGGCATTTTTTTGAAGATCATCGTGTCGGAAATCGGCGTTGGACACAGGAAGCAAGTTGCCTCCATTACCATAAACATTGATGTTTTGAGGATTCAACTCAGAAGTATTGATACCCAACTGGCCGAGAAGATTTTTGTCAATGCGATATATACCATCCCTTGCAATCGCGATTTTATACCACTTTCCCTCTGAGAGTACGGAGTTTTCAGCAAAAGTTAAAGTACGGTTGCGACTGTTACCTGACTGGCCGAGGGTAACCTCAAGCGTGAATGATGTTAGGGCTTCTACCGACCTTCCGTTGAGTCTCAACGGGAGGATAGAGGCGATAAGATAGTTTTTTTCACCCCCTTTTCGAGTAACAACTTTGATTTGCCAATCCGACGTTAGGCCTTGTAAATCAATATTTTTTAGTAAATTTTCGGGTAAAAACGTAACCTCTTGGGTCAAAATACGGTATCCATCCACCGAAGCATTTGTAGTAATCTGCTTATGCTCGATGAAAAGAGGCAAATTGAAGTTGTCTTCTGTGAAACCTTCACCCTTGAAGAATAAAGTTCCATCAGAGGCCACATTCGACTTTTCTGGTTCGACCCATTCGATTAACCCGCTGAAATTAAGGGTGTTTTGAGCGAAAAGGGCGCTGGAAAAAAGAATACCTGTAGCACAATAAAGTGCTTGTAAAAGGCGATTATGCATATTTTTCAAAGGGATAAAGCAACGGCTCAAACTTAATACGAGTCTAATTATTGTAAGTGATTAATGTTTTTTAAGACAAAAAATGTTGTAATATTGCTAATTCATTTTTTACCCCAAGTAAAAATCGTGCGAATGAAAAAAAGTTTATTCTGTCTTTTCGCTGTCCTCACTGTCTCCACCCAGTTGTTGGCGCAAGATCCTGAGTTTACTCAGTTTTACGCCAATCCCCTTTATCTCAACCCAGCGTTTGCCGGAACGGCACGTTGTCCGCGCCTCGTAATGAACTATCGCAACCAATGGCCTTCGCTATCCGGTTCTTTCGTCACTACCAGTGCGAGCTACGACCAACACGTTGAGACGATTCAAGGCGGATTAGGTCTTATTGTAATGAACGATAGAGCTGCTCAAAGTACACTGAGCACTACTACTTTCAGTGGAATTTACTCGTATCAACAACCAATTACAAGAAAATTCTCCATCAAAGCAGGTTTCCAAGCCACTTACTTTCAAAAGTCATTGGATTGGAGCAAACTTACTTTTGGCGATATGATTGATCCTCGCAAAGGATTCATCTACGAAACCAATGATATTCCTCGTGGTGGCAACATTAAAAATGTTGACTTCAGTGCGGGCATCCTCGGCTTTAGCGATGTGTTGTATGGCGGTTTTGCTGTGCATCACCTCAACGAACCAAATGAGTCTCTCATTGTTGGAACAAGCCGCTTGCCCATGAAGTTCACTGCTCACGCAGGTGCGCTCATTCCAATTCAAAAGAAAAGAAGAGATGCAGAGGCGAATATTTCTCCAAACATCCTTTATCGCCGTCAGGGTGAGTTTCAACAGCTCAACCTCGGTATGTATGTAAACAAGGGCCCAATCGTAGCAGGGGTATGGTTCCGCGGTTTGCTCTTTGGAGAGACCTATCGCGACGCGTTCATTGCTACCATTGGTCTTCAAACAGATGTGGTGCGTTTTGGCTACAGCTACGACGTTACTATTTCTGAATTGACACCAGCTACAGGCGGTTCACACGAAGTTTCTCTTACTATCAATTTCGATTGTAGAAAGAAAAAAACCAAGTTCCGTACAATAGCTTGTCCTTCATTCTAGTTATAAGACTACTTTTATACCGGCATAATAATCAGGAAAATCAGGAAAATCATGAAATCAGTAGTAAGCAAACTTACAACCGTGGCCCTTCTAGGGGCTATTGTTGTTTTCAGCTCTTGTGAAAAATCGAACTCGGGCGCTACCGGATGGTCGTACAACGATCCGAAAAACGGTGGATTTGAACGCCCTGAGTACGTTGAGCAAGAGACAGGCCCAGGTCTGGTACTCATCGAAGGTGGTACGTTCACTATGGGTCGTGTTGAAGATGATGTCAACTTCACTTGGGATAACATCCCTCGCCGTGTAACGGTATCTTCATTCTACATGGATGAGGTAGAGGTTACTAACCAATACTGGAGAGATTACCTCTACTGGCTTGGTATGGTATACGGTGATTCTTATCCAGAAATCATCAATAAGGCGCTTCCAGATACTTTGGTATGGCGCGAGAAAACAGAGTATAACGAACCTTACGTGGACTATTACCTCCGCCACCCTGCCTATAGCGACTACCCTGTAGTAGGAGTAAACTGGTTGCAGGCAAATGACTATTGTGCATGGAGAACAGACCGTGTAAACGAATTGATCCTCATCCGTGAAGGTCTTTTGGTACACAACCCTCAAGCTCAGTCGGATGGTGACCACTTTACCACAGACGCATAT
>JBILSZ010000026.1:0-28214 GCA_044371755.1 Flavobacteriales bacterium
TGAGATATCGAGTATTCTAAATGCTCGTCGGTTGAAGAAAACGACGTCATTTTTTTTCTTTCCTAAAAAAGAACTGGCCAATGGGGCAGTGGGGGAGATGCAAAGCAATTCTTTGCCTTCCACATTAAGTTTACCAATACCAGTGCAGATATAAAACAAACCTTGATCTGTGTTCAAAAGGCTACCAGCTTGCACCGTTTCGCTGACGTCGAGGGCTCGCACCGCGTGGAGTTGGTTTAATTGAGATTGAACAATGTTTATTTGCCGCTGCAATTGTTCTTGTTCGATTTGCACCATCGCTAAAGCAGTTTCGTGTTTGTCGCCTGCTGTACTTTTTCCTTCATTGGCAGCGCTTTTGCGCAATTCGATCATCATTGATTCCAATGATGTCATTTGTTCTTCTGCGATTTCGAGGCACCGCTGCCAGACTTGGTTTTTCATTTGGCAAAAATAATATAATAATTTTTGTACTTTTCTGTTGGAAAAAACGGTTTATAAGCGTTCTGCTGATGTAAAAATTAATTCGTCCATTATATTTGACCATCTAAATCTTTCCATGAGTCGACAACTGACGAGACATTCGTTATTGATATGCTTACTACTTTGGGTGGTGTCCGCCAACGCTCAACTCGATACCAATTATGTGAAGTCGTATAAAGACCGTTTAGTCGTTTCATTGTTTCAATTTTATCGAACGCAAAAAATAGAAATCAAACAAACAGCTATAGCCGATAGCACAGGAAGGAGTTTGGTTGATTATAGTAGTTCCTCCAAGCTGATGAATGGATTTAGTTTGGACTGGGATAAAATATCGCTTGCGGTGAGCTGGAAAACACCAACTACGCCTAGTCAAGACGATCGTCAAGGTATTAGCAGATCTAGGAATATCGGTCTTTCTTTTAACTTAAAAAAGATGCGAATCGAGAATGCGCTTCGCAGCTATCGCGGATTTTTTGATGGAAATACCGCGAATATTCCATTATTCAACGACTCTACTCCTTTTTATCAGAATAATGATTTGTCTATCTTTTCTTTTAAGACAAAGGCAATGTACTTTAGAAATAAAAAGAATCGTTTTTCATATGCGGCTGCCTACGCCAACACACAGCGACAACTCAAATCGGCGATTAGTTTTATGTGGGTGAGCAACGTTTATTACCAAGAAATTTCTTCTAATCAATCCATCATTCCGTCAATAATGGATAGCACTTATTACGTTCGCTATCGTGAGATGAAGCGAGTCATGACGGCTGGTATTTCTGTCAATCCAGGATTTAGTGCAAATATCATTGTTTTCAAAAGATTCTTTGTCAATGTGACCTTGGCCTGGGGACCACAATTGGAGTGGAGAGTTTTGGATAAAGGAAGCGTAGGTGTGACCAAAGAACTAAAGCTAAGTGTCAATAACGGAGAGTCACGGGTGAGTTTCGGTTATAATGGCGATCGGCTTTTGATTTATAGCTGGACAATGGGCGATTATGATTTTCTAAGATTCAATGATATCGAAATCAACCGTGGCTTGCTCAGTGGTGGATTGACAATTGGCTACCGCTTCAATCTCAAACCCAACGAAGTAACCAGAAGGATAAAACGAAATAAATATTATCAAAAGCTATAGAAAGTAATTGAAAAATTTGGAAGACTGAGACAAATGTCGTATTTTTGAAGACAAATGTCCAATATTCATTTTATGACACTCGGTCATCAGCAAAAATTAAATAAAGAAATCGTTTCGGTTCTCAATCAAAGCGCGGTTCCTTATTATTCTAAGGATATGCTGCGCAAGCTCACTTTTGATGAGTTTCTTTCCGAAAAAATGTTGATGATCTCAATGATTCGTATAGGTGTTCCATACTCTTTATTTGAGCTAATTAGAGATTTCTCCCCTTTCACAGATGAGGATTGGACGGAGATTTTAAATATTTCTACAAAGACTCTTCAGCGCTATAGTCAAGACACAAAGCATTCTTTCAAGCCCATTCAATCTGAAAAAATCATCGAGATAGCTGAGGTTTCGAGATTAGGGCAAGATGTTTTTGGAGATAATGATCGTTTCAAATCATGGCTTAATACTCCCAGCTATGCTCTCGGCAATCAATTGCCCATTGAGCTTTTGAAAGATTCTTACGGAAAAGAATTGGTGATGAATGAGCTCACCCGCATCAATTACGGAATACTTTCCTAAATGAATCTCTTTCGTTTGTGTAGGGAAAAGTATGCGCTTCCATTTTCGGGAGTTGGCGCCTCACTGGTTGGAGGCAGATGGAATTCTAAGGGAGTGGAGGTCATTTATACAGCAGAAAATCGCTCATTGGCAATGGCCGAAGTGATAGTCCATTTTACTCTGGCAACAAGGCCATTGGATTATATGATGCTTACAATAGAATACCCAGATAGCATTTCCAGCGATAGAGTAGACGTTCACTCCCTACCTGACGGTTGGAATTCCTTTCCTCATATCAAAGCAACACAGCACATAGGTGACCGATTTATTTTAGAACAAAAGCATTGCTTATTATACGTTCCATCCGCCATCACCCAAGGCGACTGCAACGTCCTCATCAACCCGCGCCACAGGGACTTCAAGAAAATAAAAGTAAAATCAATAGAGCCATTCCCGTTCAACGAAAGACTGATATTCAAATGAAAATTCGGAATTCGGAATTCGGAATTTGGAGTTTAGAATTTGGAGTTTAGAAGTTGGAATTTGGAAGTTGGAATTTGCAGATGTTAACATTTAATTCCAATCTCCAATTTCCAATCTCCAATTTCCAATTTCCAATTTCCAATCTCCAATTTCCAATCTCCAATTTCCAATCTCCAATTTCCAATCTCCAATTTCCAATCTCCAATTTCCAATCTCCAATTTCCAATCTCCAATTTCCAATTTCCAATCTCCAATCTAGTCACTACCCGAGGTACGACTTCAAAATCTTCGAACGACTCGTGTGTTTCAATCTGCGGATCGCTTTTTCTTTGATCTGACGCACGCGTTCGCGGGTGAGGTCGAAGCGCTCACCGATTTCTTCCAATGTCAACGGATGCTCTCCATTGAGACCGAAATAAAGACGAATTACATCCGCTTCACGAGAAGTGAGCGTACGCAATGAACGTTCGATTTCTTTGCGCAAAGATTCATGCAACAAATCGGTGTCAGGAGAAGGCGTATCATTCGTCTGAAGTACATCGTACATCGTAGAACTACTGTCATCACCATCTTTCAATGGAGCATCCATTGAAACGTGACGACCGCTGTTGCGCAATGATTGTTTTACTTCATCCAACGTCATCTCGAGCACTTCTGCCAATTCCGCTGGCGTCGGAGGTCTTTCGAACTCCTGTTCCAACTTAGCAAATGCTTTGTTGATTTTATTGATTGATCCAATCTTGTTCAAAGGAAGACGCACGATACGTGACTGTTCTGCCAAAGCTTGAAGAATGGATTGACGAATCCACCAAACTGCGTATGAAATGAACTTGAAACCACGTGTTTCGTCAAAGCGCTGAGCGGCTTTGATGAGACCAAGGTTTCCTTCATTGATAAGGTCAGGAAGCGAAAGCCCCTGATTTTGGTATTGCTTAGATACGGATACAACGAAACGGAGGTTGGCTTTGGTCAACTTTTCCAAAGCGGCTTGATCGCCGGCTTTGATTCTACGTGCCAATTCCACTTCCTCTTCCGCGGTGATCAAATCAACGCGACCGATTTCTTGTAGGTATTTGTCCAACGACGCCGTTTCGCGGTTGGTAACCTGTTTTGTGATTTTTAACTGCCTCATTTTTACTTAAAAAAAATGACGATTATACTTGTAGGTTCCTTTGAATAACGTGAGAGTGGGGTGTATTTGTTTTGTTTAATTTGAAAACAAAACGAAATTTAACATCCTTCTCGATTAGTTCTGATTCTCCGGCTTTGGGAGAAGTGCCTTTCTGGAAAGCTTGAGCTTACCATTTTTAGGGTCTCTTCCAATTACCTGGAACTTCACAATATCACCTTCTTTCAATACTTCTCTTACATCTTGAACGCGTCTCCATTCAAGTTCAGAAACGTGGATCAAACCATCTTGACCCGGTAAAATTTCAACGAACGCTCCAAATGCTTGGATATTCTTTACCGGTCCTTCATAGATTTCACCAATTTCTACTTGTGGAGGCCATACGATGCTACGCACACGCTTTACCGCTGCATCAAGGCTATCCTTGTTGGTAGCGGCAATTTCCACGATGCCTTTTCCGTCTTTCTCTTCGATGGTAATGATACTTCCAGTAGTCTTTTGGATTTCCTGAATGATTTTACCACCTGGGCCGATAACTGCACCAATATTTTCACTTGGAATATCAAATGAAACCATTCTTGGTGCGTGTGGCTTGTAATCTTCGTTTGGCTTGTCGATGGTCTTCAACATTTCTCCGAGAATGTGAAGTCTACCTTGACGCGCTTGTTCTAATGCTTTTACAACCATGTCCATACTCAAGCCTTTGATCTTGATATCCATTTGACATGCAGTGATTCCTTTGTCAGTTCCAGTCACTTTGAAGTCCATATCACCGAGGTGATCTTCATCTCCGAGGATGTCTGAAAGGATAGAGTATTTCGAATTGTCTTCGTTGGTGATCAATCCCATCGCGATACCAGAAACGGCACCTTTGATTTGAACACCGCCATCCATCAATGCTAGGGTACCTGCGCACACTGTTGCCATCGATGAAGAACCATTTGATTCAAGAATATCAGAAACGATACGAATCGTGTAAGGACACTCATCGCGAGAAGGAAGCACAGGCTTCAATGCGCGGAGTGCAAGATTGCCGTGACCAATTTCACGACGACCTGTTGAACGAATAGGACGGGCCTCACCGGTAGAGAATGGTGGGAAGTTGTAGTGCAACAAAAACTTGTCTGTTCTTGGTTGTACTGCGCTATCAATCAACTGCTCATCGAGCTTCGTTCCCAAAGTCAATGTGGTCAATGATTGTGTTTCACCGCGTGTGAAAATGCTTGATCCGTGTGTGCCTGGTAAATAATCTACTTCGCACCAGATCGGACGAATCTGCGTTGTGCTGCGGCCATCCAAGCGAATTCCTTCGTTGATGATCATATTACGCATTGCATCTTTAACGCAATCGTGATGATATTTTTTAATTAAGAATTTCTTTGCAGCAGCCTCTTCTTCGGTGAAGCGAGCATTGTATTCATCTTCAATTTGAGCGAATGCTGCGCCGCGTTCTTTTTTAGCAGAAGGCTTTTTAGCAGCATCATAATATTTTTGATAACACTCATCCCAAATAGACTTTTTCAATTCTTCGTCTTTTGGTTCGTGATTGTACTCGCGCTTTACGAGAGACTTTGCAACTTTAGAAGCAAGCACCTTTTGAGCATTCACTTGTTCTTTGATGGCTTCGTGGGCGAGTTCGAGGGCTGTTACCATTTCGGCTTCGCTCACTTCTTTCATTTCACCTTCTACCATCACGATGCTGTCATCGCTACCTGCTACCATGATTTCCATATCAGATTGCTCGAGTTGTTCCCAAGTCGGATTCACCACGAGTTTACCGCCTACGCGCGCCACGCGCACTTCAGAGATGGGGCCGTTGAATGGAATATCAGAAACGGCGATAGCAGCAGAAGCGGCAAGGCCTGCAAGGCTATCAGACATGTTTGATTTGTCAGCAGAAATCAATGTCACGATTACTTGCACTTCTGCGTGAAAGTCATCTGGGAACATAGGGCGCAAAGCGCGGTCTATCAAACGAGATACGAGGATTTCGTCGTCATAAGGGCGGGCTTCACGTTTGAAATATCCACCGGGGAAACGCCCAGCGGCAGCGTATTTTTCACGGTATTCAACCGTGAGGGGTAAAAAATCGATACCTTCTTTTGCTTCTTCTGATGCGACAACGGTTGCCAACAGCATGGTATCGCCTTGTCTTACCACCACAGATCCGTTTGCTTGTTTAGCCAATTTACCTGTTTCTATGGTAATTGGACGTCCATCTCCACGGTCGATGGTGTTGGTAATCAATTCGTAATTCATTGCGTCTATTGCGGATAATTTGTGTACTTAAAAAAAACGCAAAAAGGCAATTGGTGTCAATTGCCCTTTGCATATAGCTAGCACTATTTTAGTGTCTTATTTACGGAGATCAAGTTCTTTTACGATTGCTCTGTAACGGTTAATTTCGGTCTTCTGCAAATAATCGAGAAGACTTCTGCGCTTACCTACCAAACGAATCAAAGAACGCTGTGTTCCATAATCCTTCTTGTTGCTCTTTAAGTGGTTGGTGAGGTGGTTAATTCTCATTGTGAAAAGGGCGATCTGGCCTTCAGCTGATCCTGTGTCCTTTTCTGATTTGCCATGCTTGGCAAAAATTTGTTTTTTTGTGTCTGTAGTAAGGTACATGCCAATACTTTTAAAGTGATTATTATGTGATCCTTAGAATATTACCCTTAATTGGGATTATGGGCTTTCTTAAAAGGATTGCAAAGGTACGATTATTTTTCCAATTTGCAACAGCATAGCTTTTTTTCACTAAAAGGAACATTTAGCAATCTATTTGATTTTGTAATCGTGCAGTTTTTAGACATTTGCAACGACAATAATGAAAATGAAAGTAGAACAGATTTATACAGGATGTTTAGCTCAAGGAGCTTATTACATTGAAAGTGAGGGAGAAGCTGCGATAATTGATCCTCTGAGAGAGGTTCAGCCCTATCTTAAAAAAGCAGAGGCCAATGGGGCAAAAATTAAGTTCATTTTTGAAACTCACTTCCACGCGGATTTTGTGAGCGGCCACTTGGATTTGTCAAAAAAGACAGGCGCGAGCATCATTTATGGACCGCAAGCGGCCACGGAATATGACATATACAATGCTGCAGACGGTCAGGAATTCGAAATAGGAAAGGTTAAAATCAAAGCACTTCATACTCCAGGACACACACTGGAAAGTACTACTTGGTTGTTGATCGATGAGTTTAATAAGCCGTATTGCATATTCACAGGGGATACGTTGTTTATTGGAGACGTGGGCCGCCCTGATTTGGCTATTAAGAACGGACTGTCGCAAGAGGACCTAGCGGGAATGCTATTTGATTCTTTAAGGGAAAAAATCATGACATTCCCAGACGATGTGATTGTATATCCTGCGCATGGTGCGGGAAGCGCTTGCGGTAAAAATATGAGCAAAGAAACTTTTGATACATTAGGTAATCAGAAGCAAACAAACTATGCATTGCGTGCAAATTTGAGTAAAGAAGATTTTGTTCAAGAATTGACTACGGGCATTTTACCTGCGCCTCAGTACTTCGCGAAGAACGCAATGATCAATAAAACAGGATACGAATCATTGGACTCCATTATCAAGAGAGGAAACCAAGGTTTTGAACCTAACCAATTTGAAGAAATGGTAAATGCTGAGGGGGCGTTGGTATTAGACACGCGATCAGCCGCAGAGTACATTCACTCGCACATTCCAAATTCCATTTTTATCGGCATCGATGGAGGTTTTGCTCCATGGGTTGGCGCATTGATTACGGATATCTACACTCCCATCATGTTTATTGCGCCAGAAGGAAGAGAGGAAGAAGTCATCACACGTTTGAGTAGAGTGGGGTATGATAATACGATCGGGTTTTTGGCTGGTGGTATCGAAGCTTGGAAAAAAGCAGGCAAAGAGACCTCTTCAATAGAGTCGTTAGATGCTGCGTCATTTATAGAAAAACAAAGTGTTGACGGAGTCTCTGTACTTGATGTTCGTAAACCAGGAGAATTCGGTAACGGTCACTTGGAAAATGCCTTGAATCTGCCGCTTGATTTCATTAATGATGAAATGGATAAAGTAGAAAAGGGAAAACCTTACTACGTGCATTGCGCGGGTGGCTATCGCAGCGTGATATACATCAGCATTCTCAAAGCTCGTGGGTACGACAAGCTTGTCAATGTGGAAGGCGGCTGGGGCGCAATTAGCAAGTTATTACCGGTTTAGTGACTTGAAAAGCGACATAGCGACTAGCGATCAAACTTGTTCTTTTTAATTCAAAAATTCGGAGTTCATAATTTTTAAAAATCTCGTCGCTCCGTCGCTTCGTCGCTTCGTCGCTATATTTCCACTTCCATCAAAAGCAATCTTGCATTTGATTCAGTGGTGATGTCGAGAGAGCTGACTTTCCAAATTCCCATTGCGTCGCGTTCGCCGAGCTTTTGTCCATTGATATTGACATTACCATTGATTACAAAAGCATACACGCCATGTGTTTTTGGTCGGCGCAACTTGTGCTGAATTTTCTGTCCTTTATCAAAAGATCCCAAGTCAAACCAAGCGTCTTGATAGATCCAAACGCCAGCATCGTCAGGAGATGGAGAAAGAATTTGCTGTAATTTATTTTTTTCTTCTTTGAGTGTAATTTGATCGTAACGAGGAGTGACTCCACGTCCATTAGGATAAACCCAAATTTGTAAAAACTTACCGGGTTTGTCCTTCAATCCATTCATTTCGCTATGAGTGATGCCCGTTCCGGCGCTCATCACTTGAATGTCACCAGCTTTTATCACCTGCTCGTTTCCCATGCTGTCCTTGTGCTTTAGAGCACCCTCTAGAGGAATCGAGATAATTTCCATATTGTCGTGTGGGTGTGTTCCGAAACCTGTACCACCAGCGATGATGTCGTCATTTAAAACACGTAGTCTTCCAAATCCCATTCTTTCGGGATCATAATAATTGGAAAAGGAAAAACTATGTTTTGTTTGAAGCCAACCATGATTGGCGCCACCTCTCGTATTTGCGCGGTGGATAACAAAATTTTCAGATGCTTCTACAGGAGCTGAAGGAATATGATTGAATCCTACTATATCCTTTGCATCTGTATTTTCCGCAGCAGCATTGACAGCAGTTCCTACAAGTGCAACCGCACCTGTGCCAAGTATTCCTTTTTTAATAAAATCCTTTCTATCCATATCTATATCAAATTTTGTTTATTCTTGAACGAAAATAGGATTAACTCAAATTAAACAACATTGATCTACATCAATAGTTTACTTTTTTTCATTATTGCCTTGGTTTATAGTTCGGCTGGGTTCGGAGGAGGAAGTCTCTACCTCGCCATCCTTTCCGAAACAGGCTGGTCTTCAGCAATGATTGCTACCACAGGATTGGTTTGTAATCTCTTGGTTACTCTTGTTTCCAGCGTTAGATTTCAAATTTTAGGATTGATTGAATGGAAAAAAACAGCTCCTTTTTTATTGCT
Organism: Flavobacteriales bacterium; assembly: GCA_044371755.1. Classification (GTDB taxonomy): domain Bacteria; phylum Bacteroidota; class Bacteroidia; order Flavobacteriales_D; family Sanyastnellaceae; genus JAIXWP01. The sequence continues at coordinate 9,242 of JBILSZ010000026.1, forward strand.
GAGCTTTCCCTTTGCATACATCGCCGGGGCGTTTTCAATTACAGATCGGTTTTTCTTCTTAACTCTTGCCACGTGTCTTTTGATAGCGGCAATTCTCATGGTTGTTGATTTTAAAAAGAATATTTCTATAAATGAAAGGTGGGTCTATGCAGCATTACCAGTTATAGGTATCATGTCTGGAATCACTGGCATTGGTGGGGGAATTTATCTCGCCCCTTTGCTTCACTTATCGCGATGGTCGGACGCGAGGAGAATAGCAGCATTGACTTCCGTTTTTATTATGATTAATTCACTAGCAGGATTGGCGGCGAGAAAAGAGCAACTTGAGGAAATGATTTTTGAACCAAGTTATTTTCTATTGCCATTGGCAGCTGTAGTGGGAGGGGCGATCGGTTCCCGGTTATCTGCTTCCATTCTTGAACCAAATATGATTCGAAAAATTACTGCGGGAATTTTAGCTTTCGCCGCAATAAAAATTTATCTTTCACACCTATGAAAATTAAGTTGTTGGCTTTTGGTATCGCCGGAGAAATTGTTGGATCTTCGAGCAGTGTGGTGGAGATACCGAACGATGCGGATATTCATTTTTTGCGTCAGTATTTATCGGAAAAATATCCTGCCCTTGCGACTGTGCTTGAATATGCTTTAGCGGTGAATAGAAGTTATGTGCAAGATAATATTTCGCTAAAGGAAAATGATGAAATAGCAATTATACCGCCGGTTAGCGGAGGTTGACATGAAGACAAGATTTGAAATATTAGAGTTCGTATTGAGCATCGATGATGCCAACGAATGGCTTCGAAACGAACAAGATGGAGGTGTTTCATTATTCGTTGGCAATATTCGTTCAGTCAACAAAGGCAAGGAGGTGGTGCGCATCGACTTCGAGGCTTATACCGAAATGGTATATTCTGAACTCGAAAAAATTGCTCAATCACTTTCAATAAAGTATCGCATTCATTCTGTTTTACTGTTTCACCGCGTCGGTAGTGTCTATCCTGGCGAATCGGCTGTCATTGCTGGGGTTTCAGCCCCACATCGCAAAGACGCTTTTGAAGCTTGCATCGAATTGATGGACGAGTTGAAGCGCGCTGTTCCGATTTGGAAGAAAGAAGTTTATTCTGATGGGCACACCTGGATTTCTGCGACTCCGTAAGGTTAGAAAGGAAATCCTATCCCTAAGTTGAACACGCGATTCATGCGGTATCTTGGTGCGATAGGGGAGTCAGATACATCTGCAAGAAATTGATTGAATTCGTCTTTTGGTTCCCAAAACCATCGCTCTCCTTCGATTTTCAAAGGATCTTTTATTTGCAATCCGAGGTCAAATCGAACCAAGAAGAATTCAAAATCTAATCGTAATCCGAAACCAGATCCGATGGCTAGTTCTGAAAGAAATCTATCTGATGAGAAATCAGCACCGGGGCGGTTTTCTTCAGCACGATACATCCAAATATTTCCTGCATCAACGAAGAAAGCGCCCTGAAACATCTGAGTGACCTTAAAGCGATATTCTACGTTAAATTCGAGTTGCACATCACCGATATTGTTGAATGAGCGAACCACAGTAGTGTCGCGGAAAGAGCCAGGACCAAGCGTTCTGGCTTGCCATGCACGAATACCGTTTGCACCACCGGAAAAGAAGCTTTCTTCAAAAGGCAGTACATTGAGGTTTCGACCGGCAATGCCTAGGCCTCCGGCAGCGCGAAAAACGACAGTATTGCGCTCGTTTATGTTGACGTAAAACCGGCTATCACCGTCCACTTTGACGTAATCAGCGTATTGAATTCCATTGAAATAATAACGGCCCTGCTCGTCTTGTGGGGCACTGAATACTTGTGCAATTAGCGGAGGGATTACTTTTCCGGCGAGCTCAATCCCAACTTTGTGATAGAAATAAAATCTTTGATATTTTGCTTTTTGTGTATTTTGGACAAAGTCAACACCAAAGGAGTGTACCAAGTGATTTTGATAAGAATTGGCTAGAAAACTATCGTTTAGTCGTAGCAAGAACTCTTCAAATTCTGTAGATTTCTGAATGTTGATGATGCTGAGATCCCAATGAGGATAAAATTTTGTTCCTTTATCTTTATTTTCAGTAAAACCCCATTGAGTTCGTAACAGTGTAAGTGTGCGCTCATAGTCTGGGCGACGCTGATAATTTACTGCAAAGGAGAAATTAGTAAAAGGTTCAGAGTTCTTTTTAAATCTCAGAAATGGAGTGCCCAGAATTCGAGGTACACGCAATGAAATCTCAGGTCCAAACTCGAAAGTGTTGAGCTGGAAAGAACGTCTTACTTCTTCACCGCTTGTCTCTTGAGAGGTTTCTTCTGTAATGGCTCGCGTAGCTTCAAAACCGGTTACAATTCGGAACTCGAGTCTTTCGGCGCCACGAAAAACATTTTTATGACTCCATAGCATGTTGCTATAGATACCTGTATTTCCAGCCCTATTGAGTAAGCTCGGATTGACATTGAAGACTTGTTTTTTAGCTGGATTCAGTCGAATTGCGGCATCCAATATATACACTCCATTGCTATCAGTTGCAGCTCTTGGGATCATCTGAATATTCACCGCTCTGTTTGTTCCAAGTTGTGAGAATCGCTTATAGGTAAGGTCTACCTTATCCTTTTGAAACATTTCATTTGGCAAAAAGAGTGTGGTATATGAAATAAGATTTTCCTTTAAATCAGGTTGTTCGTTATAAATGATTGTGAGACCTTGATGATATAAGGTATCTTTAAATTCCTCATCAGGGTTGAGTGCATCGCTATTGGTATAAACCAATACATCACCAAGGAAATATTTTTTGTGATTAAAATAAAGCGTGCTGTCTTTATTTGGGGATGGCGCTTGTATTTGTCTCAGCCGAAGCGTAACCAAGGCATTTCTTCCACCGATAGTAGTGTCTACATCATATGAAATAAAGTCTTTGGTAAATTCAAAGTATCCTCTATTATTAAAATATGAAGTGATACGCTCGCGCTCACCATCCAGTATGTCCACATCAAATACTTCCCCTTTTTTTATGGTCGATGATTCAAAAAGCTCATCCTTTCTTTTCAGCATTTGGGTATCATCAAACACATATTTAACGTCCTGAATACGATAAGGCTCACTTGGATAAATGTGATAGTTCAGTTTACATTTTTGCCCTTTTCTCCAAAAAACAAGTCCCTTTTTCTTAAAGATAACTTCAGTTTCAACCCGATTGTTGAAGTAACCTCGTTTTTCGAGGTAGTTGCTCATTTGCTGAGCGCTTTTCTCCATTTTAATACTATCCAACTGAGCTGGAGGTTCCCCAACGGTGTAGGCCAGCCACATCCAGAGACTCTTGCATTCTTTTGGTTGTTTTCCCTTTCCTTTTCTACGATTATTTTTTTTTACGCAACGTTCTGCTGCTCTTACCTCACTTCGCTTTAAAGCTTTGTTGGGCACGAGTGTATAAATACCGAGATTGATGCGCATCAATGCTACTCGACGGTTGGGCTTGAGCTTGGTAAGTTCATTGAGCGTAGACTTACTTACAGCAAATTCGTCTGGGGCATCATGATAAATAATAGCGTCCTTCTTCAAGTAGACTTCATCTTCTTTAATTCTATGAAAAATAGTGCAGGACGACAAGGTCGTCGTCAACACCAATAGCCAAAGAATTTTTTTAAAATGCATTATCATTATCTTTCGGGCCGCAATTTCCGACAAAAATGCTGCCGATAAAAAAAGACATCAAGCTCGTTCGCTCTCTACAGCAAAAAAAGTTTCGAAGAGAACTAGGTCTATTTTTAGTGGAGGGCAAGAAAATGGTCGAAGAAGGCATTTCGAGCAAATATCGGTTGCATTCTCTATATTCTTGCGATGAGAATTTTGTACAAGCTAATAAGGGAGCTTTTCAAGTATCAGCAAAAGAGATGGAAATGATGAGTGGACTGACTTCACCATCAGAATACCTAGCGGTATTTTATTCAGAGATAAAAGAAATGAATTTTCCGAAAGAGGAGTTCATTCTAGCCCTCGATGGCATCTCTGATCCTGGCAATTTGGGCACAATCATTCGCACTGCTGATTGGTTTGGTGTGCGCTCATTGCTGTTGTCCAACGATTGTGTAGAATTGTTCAATCCCAAAACGGTTCAGTCTACCATGGGGAGCATTTTTAGAATGAACGTTCATTCGGTAGAAATTTCTTCGGTTCTAAATTCTTATAAGGATAGTGGATATGCAATAATTGGAGCGGCCTTGAACGGTGAGGATGCTTTTGGTTATTCTTTTCCTCCAAAAGCTATTCTTGTCATAGGCAGTGAGAGTCATGGCATCAGAAAGGACGTTTTTGACATTTTATCAGATCGAATCACCATTCCCGGTGGTGGAAATGCGGAATCGCTAAATGCCGCTGTAGCATGTTCAATACTGTTGAGCAAGTGGTTTCAACGATAATCACTTTTTCATCAAAAAGCGATCAATAGGAACTAAGATTGGATTGAAAACAAAGCGCTGAGCTAGCGCATATTCTCCAGATTCTGTTTTTGCCCAAAGAAAATCCATGTCCCAAGGGATTAGATTTCCATCGGCATCGTAGTGCTTTTTCGCGGCTCTTTTGAGATAAATTTTTAATGTTTTCGTCTGAGCTTTAAGATCCGTTACTTTAATGGTGTAAGCGGGTAAAACTTTATCAATACTGTCCATCGCCTCTGGCTTAAGGAGAGTATTGTAAGAATCGAAATGGACTTTTTTGAATAAGAGCATGTAGTCTTTCACTGCAATGGAATCGAATACGGGTATGGAACCATTGTACGTTTCCAATGCAGGTTGATATCCGCCTAATAGTCGAATATCATTTCCTCCTTTGTACTCTATAGCAAAGGAGGATTTTGGTTGATTATTATCAATAACCTCAATCTTTGAAAGTTCCAACTTCGGAAATTCATAGTATCCAGTATAGCGCCACTCATTTTCATCTGTGAAAAAACGAGGAGTTAGAAACCCCGTAAAACCCTCCATATGCGTAATATACGGTATTTGAGAGCGTCCTACACCTGGTATTTCTAACAACATAATAGTACCCATGTGATCTGGAGTAGAAGTGCCTACGTAATAAATTTTTGATGGCTCATCGCCACCTTGATAGATTTCCACTTTTTTTCCACTCGCAGCCAACACTCGCAGCATATTTTCCGAAGCTTTTTCTGAGAGACTTCCTCTCACTCGAATTCTCTTAAAGGTATCTAGCAATAAATTGACAGCATCTCTTCTTGCCTTTAATTTATTATTCAATCGCCAAAGACTTTCGCCGGGTATTTTTTCTATGAGAACTTTACTTCCCTTTCCATCTGTGATAAAAATTTTGGTAACAGAGGAGGTGTCCTCGATGGCAAAATCAGCAAGCGGCTGATTCGTTAGGGTGGAAGTTGAATTTTTTTTATAAAGCAAAAATGCCGCGATTCCCAGCGCTACCAATAAGAATAACAAAAGGATATTTTTCTTCATATAATATTCTTATTGTTTTGTCCACTTTTTCTTTCTAAAAAACACCTGTGCGCCGCCCACCGCAAACAGAGCTAGGATAGGTAGCACAGCATTATTGATTTGTATAGCTGTTCTATTCTCAGCTACCATTTCTTGATTTAATTTTCTGAGCTTTATGGTTCTCGATCTAACGCTAATTAAGGCCTGGTCATCGAGTAGATAATTCATACAGTTGAGCAAAAACTCTTTATTATCATAAATCACTCTCTTGGCATAGCGGTCATAGCCCAATGCTTGAGGCGCAGGACCTTGAGGGGTATTCATCACCGAATTGCGAACGATATCACCATCTGCAATTACAATCATAGTGGTGGTTTTGCTTTTATCTCGGTACGCGATTTCCGGATTGGTTCTAAAGTTTTCTGTAACTAAGTCTTTAAATGCCGATGGGAAGCTTCCTTCCATTATCAGTGCCATGATTTGCCCCGGCATAGCGCCTTGTTTAAAATAGTTCATGTCTAGTTCTACAACGGAAGTATTTATTCGAACAGGCGTTTTGAGCGCTTTGGACAAGTCGGATGAACGAAGTAGTGGAATCTTCTTAACGTCTGGGTTCGCGTTTACAGTGTCGATGCTACTGGCGAAATCGTACTTTATCGGGTCGAGGTTCGCGACTACGGGGTGCGCATCTGCAGGCGGAAAACAGAGTGGCGCGTAATACCAAGAAAACATTTGAATGCTTCTTTGATTGCCCATCGGTCCCGCGTCAAATGCAATGGGGGCGGCTTGAAAGTCTATGACAATGTTTCGATTAATTCGGGCACCGTATTCGAACAACATTTCATAAAGACCCATCTCATTGCTTATACCCATCGTTTGTTGTTGCACTCTTAGACTGTCAAGATCGGTCAATACGGGGTCTACCATCCAAAGTACCTTTCCACCATTCATGACAAATTGGTCAATGATCATACGGTCTTTATCGCTGAACATGCTATCCGGCTTAGCCACCATCAATGCCTGATATCTGTTAACGCGGTCAGATACATTGGGAAGCTTGTCACTAAGAGCATTCACTTGTTCTTTGATTTCAACAAAATCAATGGCGTAATTCTCCTCAACAGCAGTCAGGTAGTCAGCCATTTCAATAGGCGCCAATTCACCATGACCTTGAAGTATAGCAATAGCAGGTTTGTCCTTGCGCATTGCTTTACGAATATTACTCGCTAGTTCATATTCCAAGTTATTTACAGATGAGTTGATCATCTCATCGCTTGGCTCTGGCATGTCGCTTTTGAAAAATTGAACAGGAATCTCTTTTCCTTCATACTCTATAATGGCACCTGGCCAAATGAGTTTGTATGTTTCACCTCCATTTTCTTGAATAGCGAGTCTGGTGAATTTTAACCCTTTTTCGAAAAGAGCTTTTTCAGTATCGGCAATAATTTTTTTGTTTTCGCTGCTATATGGGTCGATGAATTCGTATTCGATTTGATTACCGCTGTAATCGCGGAACTCATCCAATCTTTCTTTAATACTCTTTTCGAGTCGCTTGAATCCTGCTGGAAATTCTCCTGTGAGGTAGCATCGCACAAAGACTTTGCTCTTGAGTTCGCCGAGCATTTCTTTCGTAGCTGGCGTTAGCGTATGTCGCTTTTCTTCGGTCAAATCAATTTTGAAGAAAACAAAAGACATAATAAATGCCCCGAGAAGCACAATGCCTATTGAGATTAATAGCCGAAAAACGTCGTTTCTTTTTGTCTTCATATACCTTACAAAGGTGGTGATGTTTGAATAATCGACAATGCTACTTGGAACTAAAATTTTTCAATAATAAATAGTCAATAGCTTTTGGTCCCATGTTGAAAAGCAAGTCAACCACAGAAAGTCCTGGTTTAAAATAGTGTCGATCACTGAAAACTTGCGGGTAATTGGGCATGTCAGGCACTACGGATGCGGGTTCAAAGATATTTCTCAGATCATCGAGCCCACCCGTGTTTGGTATCTGCTCTTGATTGAAAACGATAGGTGAGGAGAGTTTGAGTTTTTTAGAGCACCACTCTATTGAGGCAATGTTTAGATCCAATAAGAAGTGATGCTGCCTTTGCAAAAGCATTGCGATTTCGTCAAAATAATGTTCAAAATATGCAGATCTGCCATAGGCACTGCGGATAGTAGTGGTATAGCCACTAATCCAACGATGGTCGGAAATCCGAATATCCTTCACCTGAGTTTTGACTCCATTTGTACCTGACACTGGTATACTAAGAACCACAGGGCCGTTCACCGCTGCTATTACAAATCTGTTGCGATACGTCTGTTTTACATAAATCTCACCGAGGTCTACTTGAGAATTTTCTGCGAGAAAATATGCCCACCAATGGGTAGGAGGAAAGGTGCAAGCAGGAAGATATTTCATTGACATCTTAGTCCACTAATCGGAACATGCGATTCCAGCGAATATTATTTGTTCTGCGATAGTTGGGATCTTCTTTAGAAAACCAAGTGAATACAGCTTTACCCACTACGTGGTTTTCTGGCACGAAGCCCCAAACACGAGAGTCAGCAGAATTATGTCTATTGTCTCCCATCATCCAATAATAATCGGATTTGAAAGTATAGGTTTTAGATTCTGCACCGTTGATGAAAATCTTGTTGCCTTCCACACGCAAATCATTTTCTTCATAAACATCAATCACACGTTGATAGAGTGGTAGATTCTCGAGAGTGAGTTCAATTGTCTCTCCCTTCGCGGGAATATGAACTGGGCCGAAATTATCCACTGTCCAATGCTTATAGGGTTCTTCATTCACGTTGGGGAAATACTGACCTAGATTATTTTCTTCTTTTGGATATTCAAAAACATAGACGCTATCTACATATGAGAGTTTTGCTACCTCTTTTGCAATATCCTCAGTCATAGTCATGATCACGTCATCTCGCCTCATGACGATTTCCTGAAAGTTGAGCTGATGTGCATCGGCAATCTTAATTATAGCATTTCGTGTTTGTTCATCTGTGTAGTTGGCTGTGATGCGCACTACGTGGCCATATTGCAATCCTTCTGGATTTTCTATAGGTTTTCCATTAATCAATACTTGTCGATTGATGACTTCGAGTTTATCTCCTGGGAGCCCAATACAACGTTTGATGTAGTTTTCCTTTTTATCGATAGGGCGAGCCTTCAAACCACCGATGCTTAAGCCACCAGAGGCTTTCGCTCCATTGGTGCATGAAAGGCAGATGTTTTTATTATCAAAATTATCTCTTGCTTTAGCAAAGTATTCTTTTTCTCTTTTTGAAAAAACATCAAACCAGCCGTAGCCTGTGGTGTCGTTTTTTAGGATATTCGGATTTTCTCTTTGGAAAATAAGTTGTGCTTCCTTTCTCAAAATACCATAATAGTCATGCCCTGCGTAGAACGCGTCAACGATGATGGTATCTCCATGGGGAAAATTAAATACTACAGGATCATAACGGTCTACTTTTCCAAAGCCTGGTAAACGGAAGTAGGGGAGTGAGAACCAATCGACATAACTATTGGTCATGCTTCCGGGCAAAGCGTTATGAACGAAAGGTACAGAAACAGGAGTCTGTGGGATCTTGGCTCCATAACTCATCTTACTTACAAAAAGATAATCTCCAACCAACATGCTTCTTTCCATGGAAGGAGTGGGAATTGTAAATGCTTCTAAGAAGAAGCCTCGAATGACTGAAGCGGCGATAACAGCAAAAATGAGAGCCTCTCCCCATTCTCGTCCAAAGCTTTTTTTCTTACCCGTCCAATCTCTTTTGCCAACATAAGCCGCATCTTTTTCTTTGAATGCAAGTTGAAACAATGCAAACCAGGGCAAGGCGCCAAACAACCACTGCTCTCCAGTTTTTCTTTTTCCAAAGGCAATTCCCAATTCTACGTTGATGATTACAAGCATAAGTAGATTGACTCCTGGAATAAGCAATAACAAAAACCACCACCATGGCCTTCCAATCGTTTTCAGAAAAGGGAAGAATTGCAAAATAGGAATGTAGCTTAGCACACTTCCATGTCCTGCTCTTTTAGTCAAAGAAGGAAGAGTGATGCAGTAACTAATAATCAACAGGGCTAGAAAAATTTCCGGTATTCTCATAATTTAGAATTTTAGATAATCGCGCATGGTATAGGTTCCTTTCTTATCATGGAGCCATTCAGCAGCCTTTACTGCTCCCAAAGCGAAGCCAACGCGATTTTTTGCAATATGATTTAATTCAATTTTATCAATAGACGATTCGTAAATGATCGAATGGGTGCCCGGCACTTCATCCGTTCTTTCGCTTGTAATAAGTAATTCGCTTGGATTCGAGACTTCGTCTAGTTTCCAATGCTCTTTTCTTTTTAATTCATTGAGTATGCCTTCTGCAAGAGTAATTGCAGTGCCACTTGGTTTGTCGAGCTTATGCACATGATGAATTTCCAATATTCTTGGATCATATTCATCTAAGGAGTGCATAATGTTTGCTAAAATTTTATTGAGGTGAAATATAATGTTTACACCGATTGAAAAGTTGGTAGAGTAGAGTAGAGAAGTGTCATTTTCATGCACGTACGCCTTTACTTCATCGAGTCTATTATACCAACCTGTGGTGCCGCATACCACTGGTATACCTCGTTTACTAAGCTCTATTATATTATTGGCAGCAGCATCTGGCCTGCTAAATTCAATGGCAACATCCACACCATTCAGACCGAGCGTTTGCTCGGTAATGGCTTCAGAAATTTTTATAACAATCTCATGGCCACGTGCAATAGCAATTTGTTCAATCTCTTTTCCCATCTTACCATAGCCAACAATTGCAATTTTCATGAGGGTGAAGTTAAAAATTTAATAATAAACCAATTCCGGCATTTCCTCTGGCGGTGGGAATAATGGATGGATGGATGGATAGATTAATGTCTGGAGAGATGTCGTAATAAAAGAGATGACCATCTACGTTAGCGTCAATGATTTGGAGCAGATAGACTCCGGCCAAAGCCATCCAGCTTATATCTCTCCATCGGCGATATTGTTCTTGAACGTCATTATAAAAAGATGCGTTTCCTTCTACTTGAGGAATAGTAGTTGGGTCTCCATCGATAGCCGCAATATAAGCTCTTCTATAAGTCAGGTAGTTTTTATCATTATCACGAATGAAATAAACACACGTACCAATTCCACCATATACAATAATTGCTTTCCACCACTTCTTATTATAAATCTGTCCGGCTCCTGGTAAAGCGGCAGAGAAAACCGTAGCCTTAAGCGGAGAGTGGGGCTCCATATTCCACTTGGCTTTCCAGCTTTTCTCAGTCTTTACGATCTTTACATTTGTGGTGTCAATAATCAATGTGTCTTGCACTTGCGCGTGAGTAGCACAAAAAGCAAAAAGCAGAGCAATGAAGACTCTGCTGCGTTTTGCATATATGATTTTACAAGGATTCAATAGATTACATATCGAGCATATCCATGATACGCTGCAGATCGTCGTCTGTCGCGAAGGGGATTTCGATTTTACCCAAACCGTGCTCATTTCTTTGAAGCTTTGCTTTTTTGCCAAATTTAAGGCGAAGATCGGCTTGCATTTTCTGAAACTCCATTGGCAATATTGCCTTTTCTGTTTTAAAGAGTTTCGGAGTATCGTCTTCTTTCACCATTTCTTCAACTCGGCGCACACTCAGATCTTTTTCAAGAATTTGCTTATAAATGCGAAGCTGCTTTGATTCGGGTTCAGAATTAATCAATGCACGAGCGTGACCCATTGAAATTTTCTTTTCAATAATTCCAATTTGAATTTCGGGCGGAAGCTTGAGCAAACGAACATAGTTTGTAACAGTGGTGCGATCTTTACCAACACGTTCTGCGAGCTTCTCAGTAGTGAGATTGCATTCTTCCATCAACCTCTTGTAGCTAATAGCTACTTCAATACTGTTGAGGTTTTCGCGCTGAATGTTTTCCACCAAAGCCATTTCAAGCATGCTTTGGTCGTTAGCAGTACGCGTGTAAACAGGCACTTCATCAAGACCAGCCATTTGAGCTGCTCTAAAACGACGTTCACCGCTAATGATTTGATATTTCTGAGCCGAAAGTTTGCGAACTGTTATTGGCTGAATTAGACCCAATTCGCGAATGCTTTGTGCCAACTCTTCCATTGCATCCCTATCAAACTCTTGACGTGGTTGGAATGGATTAGCTTCAATTTGTGATATCTTCAAAAGAGAGATAGGGCCAGCTACATTGCCAATGGCTTCACCTTTCAATTCGCGCTCTTTTACAGCGACCTCTGTCACCTCGCTTTTTTCTCTAAGGCCTGTTGGAGCACTCTCCAACAGAGCGCTTAAACCTCTTCCCAATGCTTGTTTTTTAGCCATTATCTACGTTGATGTATTTATCTTCACCTTTCATTTTGGTCATATCGTTTTTTTGAAGAATCTCCCTTGCTAGGTTGAGATAATTGATAGAACCCTTGCTGCTAGCGTCGTGCATAATGATTGTCTGACCGAAGCTAGGCGCTTCACCTAATGTTGTATTCCGGTTGATGATGGTGTCAAAAACCATCTCTTGGAAGTGCATTCTTACTTCATCCACTACCTGGTTGCTTAATCTTAAGCGCGTATCATACATGGTCAGCAATATGCCTTCAATAGTCAAATCAGGATTGAGCTTTTGTTGTACAATCTTGATCGTATTGAGAAGTTTTCCGAGACCTTCTAAGGCAAAGTATTCGCATTGAACAGGAATAATTGCTGAGTCGGCAGCTGTTAATGAGTTCACAGTAACTAAACCTAGAGAAGGTGAGCAGTCGATGATGATAAAATCATACTCTTCTTTCAAAGGCGCTAATGCCGCTCGCATCATATACTCCCTGTTGGGCATGTTGATCAATTCTATCTCAGCTCCCACCAAGTCAATATGTGCTGGTATGAGGTCCAAATTTGGATTTTCGGTAGAAATAATGATGTCCTTGGGGGCGATGTCATTTACGAGACATTCGTAGATGCTGGTCTTCACAGTTTTTGGATCGATGCCGACTCCACTCGTTGCGTTGGCCTGTGGATCTGCATCGACCAACAATGTTTTATACTCCAATACTCCCAAGCACGCAGCAAGGCTTATGGCACTGGTTGTTTTTCCCACACCACCTTTCTGATTTGCTACCGCGATAATCTTACCCATGAATGTTATTTTAATGTGTTGATGAACAGATGATTTTCGTGAAACAATGAAATATCAATAAGTTCAACGCGAAAATACCGTGAAACAAGCGAGTGAACATTTTTTTGTGCTTCAAAGTTTTACACACGAGCTTTGTTGAAACGACGTTGATAAATAAAAATTTTCATTGAAAATGAGTGATTTAGAACGTTGATTTGGTAAAAGTGAATTCACCCATGTAGTTTTGCTAATCAATTTATGGAAATCATCACTGTAGTCTCATCTACCAATCGTGCAGAAAGTTATACGTTTTCTGTCTCCCAACTTTATCATCAAATCCTTCAAGAAAACGGAGTAGAATCTCGTTTGCTTTCTCTGATGGATTTACCTGATAATTACTTGAAGTCAGACCTTTACGGCCAACGTTCAACTGAATTCAAGGAAATTATTGACCAATATGTTTCAGGTGTTAATAAGTTTGTTTTCGTTGCTCCAGAATATAACGGTAGCTATCCCGGTGTCTTAAAATCATTTATCGATGGAGTGCCTCCAAGGCTTTTCAATACTAAAAAAGCGGGAATAATCGGTGTTAGCAGTGGGGCAGCAGGAAACCTTCGAGGACAAGAGCACCTAACAGGCGTCTTGCACTACTTGAAAGTTTTCGTGCATTACAACAAGTTGAAGTTGAGTGGTATTGACAAGGCATTTGACGCAAACCGTCAGATGACACATGAAGACTACTTAGTAAAGCTTAGGGATCACGCCAAGGACATGATTGCTTTTTAGTCTATTCGCAAGGGTTGCCTGAACCTAGCCAAAAGTCATAACAGCCTTTCCAATCTCCGTTTTGGCGGCTCAGAAGGTCTGCGCCAACTCCATTGGGGATACCTTGCATAATTCCTGAATTTGAACTTAGTCTAAAATTGAGATCTTCAGTTGAGCAAAAGGGCGGAGCTTGGCCATTAGGGCAGTTTAGAAAACGACTGTCCTGATCTACGTTGATGTCTGTGTCGATAAGACAGGAGTTGAAAAGAATATCTTGTGATTCTGGAGTCCTTAAATCAAGAACGGTTTCATTGAAATCACTCAGAAAAGCATTGTTTCCAAACATAATGCAGTTGGTGAATCTACAACCTACAAGTGGCCTTTCAATAATGACTCCGTCGACTGTTTCGTAGTAATTATTCAAAGCGAATGCAGGGGCTGTTCTTGTGCCTTCGCTGTAATAGTTGGCGAAAGTGCAATTGTCCATAACATACTTGCCGCCAATTGAAAAATAGGCACAACTTTCTCCACAATTAGCAGATAGCACATTGATGCCTTGAATGGCCGCTCCTTGGCCCCAAAGACCAATACCAGACATATTTTCAATTCTAGTGTTTCTAATTTTTAAACCAAAAACGTTTGAATTGTAATCAGCATTGACTGTGTCGACCTGAACGCCCATGGTTCCATTTTTAATAATGGCGTAGTCAATTTCTGAGTCGTCACTTTGAGATATCCAGATACCGCCGCGTGATACTGAGGCAATCTCTAATACTCCATTTGATTCAAAAACGAAATCAAGAGTAATTCCCCACTGACCGGGCTCATCTTGAAAACTTTGTTCTAAACGATCTCCTTGGAAAACAACTTCATTGTCAAGCGAGCCATTGACATCTAAAGTGGCGTTATAAACATAAATGCCAGATTTAGCATGACAATACACTTGGGTTCCTTGATTAATAGTGAGCCTGCAGTTTTCGGGAACAGCAACGATTCCATACACTACATGCGGTTTGTCATTGTTCCAAACCTCATTGCAATCAAGGAAATTGAATTGTTGTAGTCCACCGTGAAAATAGGCGTCTTGTCCCCACGCATTCAACACCACAAATTGCTCGTTGCCGTTGGTGGTAAAACGAATTTTGTCCTCTACAATAAATGGAGTATTAATATTGCCCGGGTCAACGGTAACTTCAACAAAAACCCACATACTATCGTTTGCCCTTAATTCAATGTCATTATGAACTGCACCGTTGACACCATCAACGTTGATACGGTATTGCGAATTGCTACCACCGATTAAGCGCACTTCATCAATGCGCACTGCTTGGTCATTTTTATTGTATACCTTGAGATAATAGGTAGTGCTTCCGATAGTTGAAAAAACGGTGTCAAAAAGGACAGTATCGACACTAAAAGCCAATTTAGCGCCCGAATCCGATGTGAAATTCTCTTTACGACATGAGAAAAGAAGCAGGGTCGATAGCGCTATCAGGCTTGCTCCAAAGAGTTGGATGGGTTTTGTCAAAATCATAATCGGTTTGCAAAGATGCATCGGAATACGTATATTCAAAGATTGTATTGTGTAAATTCGAGAAATACGCTTTTTACCCTAACGAATGCAACCTTCGTCGAACGAAATTTGTCGTTAGTATCAACCTTTGGAGGTAGTGGTGTATCTTTGCCCTCCACCAAAACTTTCTATGCGAGAACGATTTTTAGTCTATCTAACACATCTCTTGGTGTTGGGGTTCACTTTCGTGAGCTTAAAGTCCTATTCACAATGCTCAGCAGATGCTGGAAGTAATCAAACCATTTGTGCAGGACAAACCATACAACTTGGAGGTAATCCTGTTGCTGTTAATTCCACTGGCGCTATCACCTATTCTTGGTCAAATATTACTGGACCTAATAGTACAGTAGCCAATCCAACTGTAAGTCCTACTTCGACCACAACATATACAGTTTCTCTTTCAGGGGGTAATTGTAATGGTGAAACGGATCAAGTAACTATCACTGTAGTACCGGCACCAAATGCTAATTTTACGGCTTCTCCTCAAAATCAATGTGCATCAACTCCTGTTACATTCACCAACACAACTACTGGGTGTACCAACTGTACGTACGCTTGGGACTTTGGTGATCCTGCCTCTGGGGCAAGCAATGTATCTTCAGCATTTTCACCGCAGCATACCTTTCAAGCAATAGGTACGGGTACACAAACTTTTACAGTTACCTTAACTGTTACAGGTCCAGCTCCTAACAACTGCCAAGACACTCAAACATTAAACGTCACGGTAAATCGGGTGCCTGATCCTGTTCTTACCGATCCGATTAATAATTTTGCTCAATGTTCTGGAGACGCCACCTTTCCAGTAACGGTTTTTGATGCTTCAACTCCAGGAACCAACACAAGTTATAGTATCAATTGGGGAGATGGAAGTCCGGTATGGTCTGGTAGTTCTGCACCACAAGGGCTTTTACACACTTACAATGGTATCGATGTTTACGACTTAGTATACACAATCACAGGAAGCAATGGATGTACAGCATCTGAGACATTTTTTGTTTCGAATATCACCAACCCTGCCGTTGGAGCGGGTATCAATGGAGGTACTCAAGGTTGTGCCCCTTTGGATGCATGTTTCAATCTATTGAATTTTCAGGGAAACCATGAATCTACAGTATATACTATTGATTTCGGTGATGGTAGTCCCGTACTTACATACAATCATAATTCGCTTCCATTACAGGTTTGTCATTCGTATACAGGTTCTTCTTGTGCGCAAGGGGGGGCCTACACCTTTACCATTACAGCGACAAACAACTGTGATAACTCTGTAGCTACAATTACGCCGGTTAGAGTCTATACAGGCCCGCAAGCTTCATTTAGTGCCACGCCAGTTCCGGCATGTGTCAATGCACCAATATCTTTTATCAATAACTCAGTACTTGGCTTCAACAATTCTTGCAGTCAATCAGCCATTTTTACATGGAGCTGGGGAGATGGTTCGCCCAATACTGTGGTCACAAGCACTGCCACTCAATCACACAGTTACTCAGCACCGGGAAATTATACTGTGACATTGTCTGCACAAAATTTTTGTGGAACTACAACATTTACGCAAGTAGTGTGCGTCGAAACGCCTCCGACACCGGTCTTCACTGTTAACGCAAATACTGGTTGTCTTCCATTTAATGTCAATACCACCAACACCTCGAATAATGGAGTTCCTTGTAATGTCAATTATACTTGGATAGTGGATTATACAGACTTGCCGTGTGATCCTGACAATGGCAGTTTTTCATACACTGGCGGAACTTCAGCATCTAGCTTGAATCCCCAATTTCAATTCACATCTGTTGGTACGTATAATGTTCGTTTACGAATGACCAATGCCTGTGGTGTATTTGAAGATAATGAGCTTATAACGGTGAATACAGTGCCAGTCGTGGTGGTAAACCCAATTAGTACTCTTTGTTCAGGAAATACAGTAACACCATCAGCCTTGGTGGATAATTGCAACTTACCTATCACCTCCTATGCTTGGTCTGCTCCTGGCGGAACAGGGGGGAATCTTACGGCATTGAATCCAGGCGCCATAACTTATGCCAACCCCGGAAATTATAATATTTCACTTACTGCAACCAATGCCTGCGGCCCATCTGTTGGATCAAATACTGTGAACGTATTAGCACCTCCTAATGTATCGATTGTCACATCTACGGGCAGTACTAGTATTTGCCAAAACACCAGTGTGGTGCTGACTGCGAGCGGCGCAGGTAGCTATTCGTGGACGCCTTCGGGCACATTGTCAAGTTCAATTGGGTCAAGTGTTACCGCCTCTCCAGGCTCAACAATCACTTATACTGTAACAGGTACAGCGGGTACATGTGTGGATACAGAAACGATAACCATTACAGTGAATACGCTGCCATCCGTGACAGCATCAGGAGTATTCTCGATGTGTGTTGGAGAAACAGAACAATTGGGAGTCAATGTGACAGGCGGAGCGGCTCCATATAACAACTACGTTTGGAATAACGCCTCAACTCTCAACAATCCTAACATAGCCAATCCTATTTCATCGGCTGTGATAACGACAAACTATTCTGTACAAGTTACAGATAACAACGGTTGCGTTGGTGTCGGAACTGTGCCTGTCACGGTTAATCCTTTGCCTGTAGTCAATGCAGGGCCAGATATTCAAGTGTGCGATCAACCGGTTCCTACTAACATGACGGGATTTTCTCCGACCACAGGAGGCACGGGAGTTTGGTCAGGAACAGGCGTTACACCAGCTGGTGTATTCACACCGAATGGAGTGGGCTGCGTTAACCTTACCTATACATTTACCTCGACGGCTACAGGGTGTGTAAATTCGGATGTTGTTCAAGTATGCACGATAGCACCGCAAACAGCTAATGGGGGTCCTGATTTTAGCGTTTGTAACGATCCCGTTCCGGTCCCACTTCCAACGGGGGGGACTTGGTCTGGAACAAACGTCAATGCCAATGCATTTACACCATCTACTGTTGGAACTTTCAACCTAACGTTTACCGTGGGTACAGGTTCATGTCAAGCCAGTGATGTTGTGGCTGTTACTGTTTTACCAAACCCAACAGCAAATGCAGGCGTGGATATTTCGGGACTCTGCGCTAATGGAAGTGTTACACTAAACGGTACGGGAACTTCTCCAAACGGTGCAATAACACTAGTAACTTGGAGCGGAGCATGTGGTGGAATTACCAATGGTACCACATTTACGCCCACTGTATCTCCTGTTGGAGCGAGCTGCGCATATAATATGACAATCGTAGACGCAGCGGGCTGTGATGCACAGGATCAAGTAAATGTTACAATTAACCCTTTGCCAGTTGTTAACGCTGGTTTAGATATTACTCTGTGCAATCAACCTATTGCCAATACTCTTGTTGGATTCACTCCTTCCGGAGGTACATGGACAGCTACACCGGGTATTGGACTTACGGGATCAAGCGTCACACCTCAAGGAACAGGAACGTTTACCTTGACATATACTTACACCAATCCGCTTACTGGTTGTACCAATTCAGATCAGGTATTAGTGAATGTGATCAATCCTACCACAGCTAACGCTGGTCCCGACGTGGAGCTTTGTTTGAACTCACCATTATATCAAATCGTGCCCCCCATTCCAGGCGGTACTTGGTCTCCCAACCCAACAGTGACAACTGCAGGTAGCTTCAACCCAACTACGGCTGGAACATACAACTTAACTTATTCTATTGGTACAGGTACATGCCTTACAACCGATCAGATGACCATTACCGTAAACAGTCTACCTACTATCGAGCTCGGTCCCAATCAATCTATTTGTCTTAATGATCCAATCCAACTTAATGGTGTAATTAGTGGAGGAGAAGGACCATTTAACGTGAGTTGGAATTTCCCTGCCACCTTGAGCAATCCCAACATCGCAAATCCAATAGCCAATCCAAGCGTAACGACCAATTATACAGTCACCTTGGTGGACAACAATTTATGTCAAGACACCGATAATATTTTGATTACGGTAAACACTCTTCCAATCGTTGAAG
>JBILSZ010000027.1:0-27988 GCA_044371755.1 Flavobacteriales bacterium
ACATGTAACCAATTGGGTAGATAGCCCAACCAACGAGTACAAACCATGCAAGAATTCTTACACTCTTTGCCACCATTGGATTATCAGACTTCTTAGCCAATTGCGCTACTTCACCTACCCAAGCTGCATATAGAATATACACATAACCTAGAGTAGAAAGTACTCCATAAATAACGGAGTGTGAAGAGCTACCACCTTCTGGATTGAAAGCTTCTCCGATGTAACCGAATACCAACATCCATACAGATGCGATAATCAATTTCCAGAGCAAACCCACCTTAGCTCCAGCAGCTTTGGTGAGAAGATAAAACTCAACGCACATCAAAGGAACAGTTAATGTCCAGTCGATGTAACGAAGGGCAGTTGGATTTTCACCAGTTGCCAAATAATAATCGCGCATGTAATAGTAATGCACGGCTGCGATGAAGGTAATAAGACCAGAAACTAGAAGTGAAAGCTTCCACTTTCCGTCTACTCTTCCTCTTTCAAAGAAGAAGAAAATTGAGGCTGCAAGCATCGCCATGTAGCCAGTAAAAAATGTAAACGCTACTGCGTCATCCTTAGGGATTGTTAGAATGTTAAGGTATTGCATAATGATAATGTTTGATTATGCCCCTAATAACAAGATGGTATTCAAGATGTTTGTTTAACGTTTGCGATTACATACGAAAAAGAGTCAGTAATGGTGTTTTTGTATTGAATTCAATTCAAATGTTTTGATTTTCCCAAAAAAACAGCTGGACTTTGTGCTTTTTTAGCATCTCAACAGCATGATGCAGTCATTATATTTGTGTTATAATATCTACTTATGTCAAAAGTGGTACTGGTGACGGGCGCCAGCAGTGGCATTGGAAAGGCTATTTCCATAACGCTATCTCAGGGAGGCTATAAAGTTTTCGGCGCCAGTAGAAGTGTCGAAACGGGAACATTAGTCGACGGAGTGACTCAACTTCAGCTTGATGTGACAAATGAATTGTCTATTACAAAGGCGTTAAGCTACATTAAAGAAAAAGAGGGAAGCATTGATGTCCTGGTTAATAATGCAGGTCTGGGAATGATAGGTGCTTTAGAAAGTACCTCCGCAAGACAAGTAGAAGAAGTTTTTCAGACGAATGTATACGGTGTTCTAAATATGTGTCGCGCCGTAATTCCTTTCATGCGCGAAAAAAAAAGAGGAACTATTATTAATGTCACATCCATAGCAGGTCTTATGGGACTTCCATTCAGAGGAATTTACAGTGCCAGTAAATCGGCAGTAGAAGGTTTCTCAGAAGCATTGAGTGCTGAAGTAAATCAATTTGGAATAAAAGTCATCATCATAGAACCTGGAGACTTTAAGACAAATATTAATGAGAATCGTCGTGTAGCAGAAATAAATACGAATATCTACGAGCCCTTTCAGTCAGCTGTGATAGCACAAGTAAATAAAGAAGTTCAAAACGCTCCCGATCCAGCTTTGATTGGTGAAGCACTTATTCGAATTTTGAAAAAACAAAATCCACGACTGCGATACAAAGTTGCCACGCCGTTTCAGCGTTTCTCAGTATTGATAAGGGATATCATCCCCGATAGATGGTTTGAGAAACTGGTAAAACGCTATTATAAAATGTAATTTTTGATTAGTCTACCCAATCAGCTATGAATACGTTCGTGTCGCGTGTACGTCCATTGTGTCTATTGCTGCACCAAACGAACTTTTTCCCATCGGGACTAAACATTGGGAATGAATCAAATTGATCGTCAAAGGTCAATTGCTCGAGCCCAGTCCCGTCGATGTTCATGATATACAAATTGAATGGGAAACCTCTTTCGCTTTTATAATTAGAGCAAAAAATAATCTTATCGCCCTTTGGCGTGAAAGTCGGTGCCCAATTAGCCTTACCAAGATTTGTAATCTGACGGGCATCGCTGCCGTCTGCGTTGGCAACCCAAATTTCCATATTCGATGGCTCTACCATGTCTTTATTCAATAAATCCTGGTAGGCCAGTTTCTCTTGTTCGGATTTTGGTCGGCTTGCTCTCCAAACTATTTTAGAACCATCGGCGCTAAAGCAAGCACCACCGTCATAACCTAATTGATCGGTGATTTGCTTCACTTTTTTTCCGTCGATATCCATAGTGTACAATTCTAAGTCACCGGTGCGAAGGGAAGTAAAGATGATCTTATCACCTTTCGGACTAATGGTAGCCTCAGCATCATAGCGGGCTTCTGTTGTCAATTGCTTTGTTATATTACCTTTGAGATCAGCTACGAAAATATCGTATGAAGGATATAACTGCCATACGTAGCGACGTCCCATATCAGGCACGGGAGGACATGAATCGCCACCTAGGTGTGTCGATGCATAAAGAATCGACTTGTTATCCGGCATAAACCAGCTGCATGTAGTGCGACCCTTACCGGTAGAAATCATTTTTAATTTTGAACTATCTGCTTTCGCATTTACATCCAATAAGAAAATTTGATCACAACCCAATCCCCAGCCGGGATTATCGCTTTGAAAAATTAATTTTTTCCCATCAAAACTCCAGTATGCTTCTGCATTATTACCACCGTACGTGAGCTGACGAACGTTTTTAAAATGTCTTTCCTGAGCATAGTGTATGGGTTCTTGCGAGTAGTCTTGCGCAGGCGCACTAGCAGTGTTTTGCGAAGCGGTTGTTTTTGGTGCCTCTGGTGCGGGCTGTGCGTATACCGGCAATGTTCTATTACAAGAAGAAAATAGGCCGGAAGCCAGAATGAACGTATAAAGTACTGTTTTCATATCGCAAATTGGTGGGCAAAAGTAGTATGGGTCACTGAATATAGCCTCATAGAATTGTAAATTGCGCCCACAATTACATTCCAACCTATGAATAAGCGCCTTATTTTGTTTTCTTCTATACTGAGTATCATGCTCATCGCTCCAGGATTTCAATGCTCTCAACCTAAGAGGGTACTCGAAAAAAAACTGGATATAGGTGAATTCAGTATGCAGCGCTCTGTATATGTCCTAGCCTCGGACAGTCTAGAAGGAAGGGGTACAGGAACTGACGGTGAGCGAAAAGCAGCAGCCTACATAATCACTCAATTTCAAGAAGCCGATTTGACTCCAAAGGGCGAAAACGGAACGTGGACTCAAAAATTCACCTTCACTCCTCACCCACCCATTCAAAAGCACCAAGTAGGCGATTCTACTGTATTAGGAATGGCTTTGGTAAAAGAAATCAGCGGCAACAATGTATTGGGATACATTGACAACAAAGCAAACACCACAGTGGTAATCGGCGCCCACTACGATCACCTAGGCTGGGGCGATGAAAATTCACTCTTCGGTGGTGGCAGAGCCATTCACAATGGTGCAGATGATAATGCTAGTGGTGTCTCGGTAATGTTGGCGCTAGCGCACGAATTGAAAAAAAGTAAATTGAAGAATAACAACTATCTCTTCATTGCATTTAGTGGAGAAGAAAAAGGACTTTGGGGCAGTAATTTTTTTGCAAAAAATCCAACCATATCAAATATGAACTATATGATCAATATGGATATGGTGGGTCGCTTGAATCAAGAGAAAGCTCTTTCTATCAGTGGCACGGGAACGGCCCCTGATTGGAAAGAAGCGTTAGAAAAAAGTAATAAAAGCGGTTTTAGCCTTGTGCTCTCCGAGAGCGGTGTAGGACCAAGTGATCACACTTCTTTTTACAATGTTGGTGTGCCTGCCATACATCTTTTTACCGGACAGCACGCAGACTATCACAAACCAAGCGATGATGCTGATAAGATTAATTTTGAAGGACTCTACGCTGTGAAGACTTATGTGATGAATATTATCGAGGAATTAAACTCGAAAGGCAAGTTAACTTTCCAAAAAACGAAAGACGAAAGCACCAATACTGCTGCTGATTTTAAAGTAACATTAGGAGTGATGCCCGATTATTTGTTTGGTGGTGAAGGCATGCGCATCGATGGTACACGAGAAGGTCGCCCTGCTGCCATTGCCGGCTTGAAACAGGGAGATATTGTCATTAAAATCGGCGAACATGCTGTAAAAGACATGACTGGTTATATGGAAGCGCTTTCAAAATTTGAAAAGGGTCAGACCACGGAAATAACATTTATCCGTGATGGTAAAGAAGAAAAGTGTACTGTAACCTGGTAGCCTAGCTCACAAGCGCTGCCATTCCGATTCCAATAATGATGGCGAGGAACTTCCACCAATTGAATTTATGCCCCTCTTCACTTTCAAAAATGATCGTGGTAGACACGTGCAAAAGAATACCAATAAGGATTCCAGTTACTTTAGGCGTGAGCTCTGCTACCCAGGTCTGTTCGGTCTGAATCAACAGAAAATGCGAGAAAGCCCCAAGAGGAGCCATTAGCGCAAAAAGTAGCAATAGCAATAAGGCTCGCCCCAGCCTGACGCCGCTGCTGATAAGCAATGCCGCAAAAACTAGAGACTCTGTGACTTTGTGAAGAGAGATTCCCAATAGGAGCGAACCACGATGATCATGTGAATGCGCATATCCGTGGCTGTGCCCTGCATGATCGTGAAGGTGTTCGGGCATTTCGCCTCCAAAAGGCATTCCTTCAATGAAGGCGTGAATCCATAATGAAACCATTATCATGAATAAAAAGCGGGTGCCCGCATGAGCATGCACATGTGCGTGGCCGTGCTCGATTCCGTGGCTGAAAAAATCTAAGACCACTTGAAGCATAAATCCAGCAAGAACATACCATCCTGCATTCTCAATACCGCTGCTAAAAAGCTCTGGAAACAAGTGCAATAAGCTAAGACCTAACAAATAAGCCGCGCTAAATGCCAACAAAAGCTTCAGCCCTTTACCGCTGTGTTTTTGGGTAGCAAAATAAATAGCAGATCCCGCGAAAGCCGCGAGAAATAAAACGAGCATGTAAAACCAAGGTGCTTCCATTATATCGATTTTCCAATAAGAATGAAACGATCAGAATTTTCCTCATCATATTCACTCAAAAAATAGTCGCCAAAGGTATGCAGTATTTCAAATGATTGACTCTCTAACATTTCCTTGAGATCAATTGGATGAATGAGTTGGACACGTTCTTCAAATTCCATTTTTCGATTTTCTGAATCAATGCTAATATTCTTTATGATCTGACCATTTTCTATTTTTTTGCGAATGATAAATGTAACTCCATCTATTTGCTTTTCCTCATAAGGCATCATAGCCTTTTCTACTTTAACTGCATTGAAATAATCCATCACAAATATGCCTTCGGGCTTCAAATGCTTTTGAACATTTTTCAGTACCAGAAGATTGTCTGAGATGTTTTCGAAATAACCAAAACTCGTGAATAGATTAAAAACAGCATTGAAAGTGGTGCCGACATCAAAGGTTCGCATATCATCACGCAAAAACTTCAAGCCTTTTTTTTCAAATTGCTTTGCATAAGCAATGCTATTGTTGGACAGGTCGATACCCACCACGCTGTATCCCTTATCGTAAAGACGAATACTGTGCCTACCTCTACCGCAGGCCAAATCCAAAATAGATGAACGATCCGGCAGGTCCAGTTTTTCGATGAGTCGATCTACAAAGTCGGCCGCTTCTTGTTCGCTGCGATTTTTATATAGAAGTGCATAAAACGGGCTGTCGAACCATGTTCTAAACCATTCATTCTTGTCAAAAGGCATATTATTCCTTTGGTTGTGAGGCGCGAAGATATGAATTGAAGTATTGTTGTGGTATTTCCAACATTTTTTGCACCTTTGCACAAACGCTTAGAAATATCCCAAAAGCATAAGACCATGGACAACATAGTACTTCAACCCTCGCCAAAGACGCCATCGGTGAATTTTGATGCCCAGTCTGGCATTATCGAATTAAAAGGCCGTTCGATTCCAGAAAACTCCCTTGAATTCTATCGTCCGCTTATTGAGTGGGTAGAAAAATATGCTGCTGCGAGCAAAACTGAAACAAATGTTCACATCCAATTAGAGTATTTCAATACTAGTTCTAGTAAATGTCTCTTAGACCTTTTCAAACGCCTTGAAACTATTGGAAATAAAGTCGTAATCAATTGGTACTACGAACAAGACGATGAGGATATGTTAGAAGCTGGTGAAGACTACGAGGCTATCATCAATGTGCCCTTCAAGATGATCGAGGTGGAGGAGATGAAGTAGGTAATAAGATAATAGGGTAATAGGGTAATAGGGTAATAGGATAATAAGAGAGTAGATGAGTAAATAAAGGTGTTAGGGGCGTTTGGTGAGTTTTTCTTTTAGAAATTGAATCTGAGATTCAATCCAATTGGCTGAGCGTTTCAATCCATCTAGGAATAGAATTACACCCAACACGAATGTCATCATCCAAATCACCAAGACGTTGGCGCTTAACGTTGTAATCTGTTTTCCGAAAAACTCTTTGCTGGGAGCATAGAAATGGGCTCCAAAGAGACCTTTATCTTGAGGAGTGAGATAAGCAAGGTTTTGTTTTTGTACCAACTCTTTGTTGTATTCAACAATCTTTTTCAAGTCATTCTTATTGGTCACAAAGTCTTCAAGACTCTCATTAAAATGGGCATCCTGTAAGGAAAGATATGCCTGTCTCAATTCTGGTGTCGCAGTCAGTTCGCCAATTTTCTTTTCACGCAAAGAGTTCGCCTCATTGTTGGCTAAAATGTAGTACTGTTCCAACTCCATTAAATCACCTTCCATTTCAGCAAGAATTTTAGGCGTTACATTTTCTAAACTCAGAGTTGAAATTCGTGTATTAAAATTTGAATTATATTTTTTCTCCTTTTCAAACTCATTATTAAGCAATTCTAAATTGTATACTAGCTGTACCTTCATTGTAGGATCAGTCATCCATTTTTCCGACTCATTCACCTTCGTCAACATTTCTTTAATCCAATAGTCTTTCTTCCAACCACAATACTTCCTTGTTTGATCATATTCAAAAAACTGACTATTGAAATCATTGTTTCTGAATTGATGCACTGCCATAGCCTCATAGGCCCAACGAGAAGTCATTACGTTGCCTATCATCGGCACGCTGCTCTGACTTGAAATTGCAGGAAATAAGCGATCAAAACGCACTATCACACCGCTAAACAAAAGTTGAGGAATGATCAAAATTGGAATGATGATATAGATGACCTTCGCACTATTAAAAGTTGCAGAAATATTCAATCCTAAAACATTGGCAAAACAACTGGTGCTAAAAAGTACTAACCAAAATGGCAGTAACATTCCTTTCACTTCAAGTATCGTATTCCCAATTAGAACAAATGAAAGTGATTGAATCAAACTGATAAAAAACATGATACCAATCTTTGAAAAAAGATAGCCCCCCTTGCTAAGGTGTAAGTATTTTTCTCTCTTTAAAATCTTTTGATCCTTGATAATTTCTTCGGCGCTCACGGTAAGTCCAAGAAACAGCGCCACAACTACGGAGATGAATAAATACTGTGGAAAATTCAAATTTTCTCTCAGTGAATAAACGGAGACTCCGCCTTTTAAGGTGGGGTAGTATTTTATAAATAATGATAGTACAAATGCCAAAACTGGCGCCTCAAGAAAATTGATAAGCATGTATTGCTTATTGGCAATTTTACTTAGCACATCACGCACCAAGAAGACCTTGAATTGCTCAAATTTATTGGGTAAAGAAAATGTACTATTTGGTTTTTCATCAATTGGTGTACTCGCATTGAGGTGATTTCCTATAATGACATTAAAGAAATTATTCCATTCTTTTGGTGAAATCTTGCGATGCTCAGTCTCATTACCATATTCATCAACCACCTTCGCCTCGATGATATTGAAGATCTGTTCTGGATTTACATTACCACAATGAGGACATTCACTTTCTGAAAGATTGGCCTGATTGACCAATCGCTTGAAGTAAATAATGCTTTCTACTGGATTGCCATAATAAATTGGATATCCTCCATTGTCGAGAATAAACAATTTATCAAACATCTTAAAAATATCGCTGCTTGGTTGGTGAATAACTACGAAAATCAACTTCCCTCTCAAGGTCAATTCCTTGAGAAGATCCATGATATTCTCGCTGTCGCGACTTGATAAGCCACTTGTGGGTTCATCCACAAAAAGAATTGATGGTTCACGAATCAACTCCAGTGCAATGTTGAGGCGCTTGCGCTGGCCTCCTGAAATGGTCTTTTCCAATACACTTCCCACCTTCAAATCCTTGCACTCAAAGAGACCAATGGAATTGAGGGTATGTAACACCAATTCTTTTAATTCATCATGCGATTTATCTTTAAAACAAAGACGAGCATTGTAATATAAATTTTGAAATACAGAAAGCTCTTCGATTAGTAAATCATCTTGTGCCACATATCCCAGCACACCTGATACTTGTTCGCGATCTAGATGTATATCGATGCCATTAATGGTGACTTTTCCAAAAGTTGGAGAATAATTTCCATTCAATACATTGAGAAGCGTGCTCTTTCCGGCTCCACTTCCACCCATAATTCCAACCAAGTTGCCGCCCTCTTCATTGATATTAAATTGATCAAGTGCTTGCTTATTTGAATTCGGAAAATAGTAACTGACGTTTTCAGCACGATATACGATTCGTGAACCTAATTCTAGCTTTAAAAATTTATGCAATACATCCGAATAAAAAATCGGATTGATTTTGCTTCCACGCACATTTGATCCTTGGCTGAAAACATAAGTGCGCTTAGTAATAATATTTTGGCTGTTGAGAAAAAGCGAGTCGGATCCGAAGTAGCGAAGGAAAAATAAATTCTCTTCTTCAAGACGCAAAAAAACCAAATGTCCCTTTAGACCATCTACACTGAGGACGCGGTCATTGGTGTGATCATGTCCTGCGCTTTTGGCCACTAAAAAAGCCGTATCAACAAACTCCTCCTCACCTTCTACTGAAATGAGCGTTTTGATGAATTGATAGGTTTCTTTATCTATATTAAATGCCTCAGCCACCGTTTCGATGAACTCCCATTCCTGATCACCTCTTTGACTAAAATCATTGATGAATTCTAGTAAGCGCACCAGAACAAAGAATTTTTCCTTTTGTGCGAGCTCTTCATTGATTTGATCACAAATGCGCAATACTTTTACACTAGCTAGTGAAGTGCGCTTTTCAGTTGATTTTCCTTGGTGAAATTTCTCTGCGAATTTTTCGTACTCTTCGATGTATCGGTTTACGAGTTCTTTATTGAGTTGTTGGCGTAGGAATACGGCCACGATTTCACGGCCGCTGCTTTTATTAGCACCAGCGATGATCGCGAAAAGCTGCATTAAGGCACGTAGTATTCCTGCACTCATCGTTTCGAGGAGTTAAATGATGATTTATATTGATTAAAAATCTATTTCTTAAATCCAATGATAATGACCGCGCATCCGCTTGCCAGCCTTGTCTGATCTAAGTTTGCCTCGACTGATACCACCATGGTATTTTCTATTACAAAATCCCAATATGGTGAATTGCTATATTCTTTGTTTGTAAACAAGAGATTTTTGTCTTGATCGTAAATTCGGAATACTAAGTTTCCATCCGATTCACCGCTACAAGCTGCAAAGCGATATGTGTTTCCACCAAAGAGTGTTGTTTTAAACTCCGCTACTTCCTGCCCTGTTAGAAGGGCTCGGTAGGCTTGGCCATCTGAAATATACTTTTGTGAAATATGTTTTTCGCAACTACCGGCAAGACTATCGCACTGAGCGAATCCCATAGTTGCAATCACTGATAATAAGAGGGTGAAGATTACTTTGTTCATGTCGGTAATTATTGAATGATGATAGATCGGATTGCTTCGATGCGGTTGCTCACAGCTTCGAGTTGTTTTAAATCCATATTTACATTTGACTTACTAGTTATATAAGTAGTCTTTTCTTTAGCATCGGTGATTGGCTTTGAATAAGAATAGGTCGCTTGTAAACCCGCGTAGATATCATTTAATTCCTTCATCTGTTCTAACAAGTTTTCCATTGCAGGGTCATTGATTCTTGTCAAAAGATTGGTCAAACTAGCACAAGCATGTTTTTGTTCTGCGATGCGTCTGCGTACATCGTCATTGCTCTTTGCTGCCTCCGAGGCGAAGTGAATGGATTCTACCCATCCTCCTAACAAAACAAGACCTGCTAGATCCGTGCGCTTATTGTTTTTCAAATAGCGATCAGCAGAATGAAAAAATTGAGAACTTAAACGCAATACGCTATCGCGGTTGCTGATATTGTTCGACAAGCGAGAAACCAATTTGCCATCGATATGATCGAGAATCTCCAACTCCCCCGCAACCTTTCCAACCGCATCAAAATAATCATTGGCCAACTGACCTTTGTCAAAATTGGCGATGTAGGCTAAGTCGGCACCGTAAATACCAAGATTCAATGCTTTCTTTTGTTCGCTGAGGTAATAATCCGATTTTTTCAAATCGTGCAGCTGTTCCCGTTTGAAAGGAACATTGGACTGTCTTACCAAAATGGCGAGTTGATTGGGCGATGGAATAGAAATAATTTGACCATCTAGTTTTACCGTACCAGAACCTGACACGCTATTGCTGTCTGCGTTATTAGTGGCGGTGTTGGTAGTAGTCGGTTGTTCGCAGCCAGTTGATAAAATTACTAGGCTGACAACCAAGAACATACTACCGATGAATGTCGGGCGGAGACTCATAGATATAGATCTTTTAATGAACACTTTGGTTTTTGTACGTGATGTATCTTCAAAAAGATACATTCACTACACAAAGTAAAGGTTTTTCAGTCACTCCCCTATTACATTTGCACCTCAGTTTATCAAAGGTACCTTATTCATATGTTTGAAAATTTAACCGAGAAATTTGATAGAGCCTTTAAAGTATTAAAAGGCGAAGGTCAAATCACCGAAATAAACGTAGCAGAAACGCTCAAAGAAGTGCGCAGAGCGCTTTTGGATGCCGACGTGAGCTTTAAAACAGCCAAGGATTTTTCTGAGCGTGTGAAAGAAAAAGCACTGGGACAGAATGTATTGACAAGTGTCAGCCCAGGTCAATTGTTGATAAAAATCACTCACGATGAGCTCAAAGAGCTCATGGGAGGCAGCGCAAGCGATATCAATTACCAAGGTAATCCCGGTGTCATCCTCATGAGCGGCCTTCAGGGTAGTGGTAAAACCACCTTCTCTGGAAAGCTCGCGAATTATTTAAAGACTAAAAAAGGTAAAAAGCCCCTCCTCGTGGCCTGTGATATCTAC
This sequence comes from Flavobacteriales bacterium, assembly GCA_044371755.1. GTDB lineage: Bacteria > Bacteroidota > Bacteroidia > Flavobacteriales_D > Sanyastnellaceae > JAIXWP01. The sequence continues at coordinate 11,194 of JBILSZ010000027.1, forward strand.
AGACCTGCGGCGATCGACCAACTTCACGTAGTCGGTGAGTCAGTAGGTGTTGAAGTATTCAGCGACAGAGGTAATACGAATGCAGTAGACATTGCTCAAAAGGCTATTGCCTTCGCAAAGGAAAAAGGATTTAATGTAGTCATCGTCGATACTGCAGGCCGATTGGCCATCGACGAGGAGATGATGACCGAGATTGAAAATGTCAAAAAAGCAATATCGCCATCTGAAACCCTCTTCGTAGTGGATGCGATGACCGGTCAAGATGCCGTGAATACTGCACGTACCTTCAACGAGCGCCTCAACTTCGACGGTGTGGTGCTCACAAAGCTTGATGGTGATACCCGCGGTGGTGCTTCTATTTCTATTAAAAGTGAAGTAAACAAACCCATCAAGTTCGTCGGTACTGGCGAAAAGATGGACGCGCTGGATGTGTTTTATCCAGAACGTATGGCGAGCCGTATCCTCGGCATGGGTGACGTGGTGTCTCTTGTAGAAAAAGCACAAGAACAATACGACGAGGAACAAGCAAAGAAGCTGGAGAAAAAAATTAAGAAAAATCAGTTTGACTTCAACGACTTTCTCGATCAAATCCAGCAAATCAAAAAAATGGGTTCTGTGAAAGACCTCATGGGAATGATTCCAGGAATGGGCAAGGCATTGAAAGATGTAGAAGTAAGCGATGATGCTTTCAAACATATTGAAGCCATCATCCGCTCGATGACCCCAAAGGAAAGAACGAACCCTGGCGTGCTTGATGTGAGCCGCAAAAAACGCATCGCCGCAGGTAGCGGTCGCAGTCTTGATGAGGTGAATAAATTGCTCAAGCAATTTGACCAAACAAAAGAAATGATGAAAATGCTCACCAACAAAAGCCAAATGATGAGCATGATGAAAAATATGCGCGGTGCGCGCCCGAGATAAAAAGCCATGGAAGCCATTTATACTACCGACTTTAATTTTCCCAATCAAAAATCTGTCTATCACGGTAAGGTGCGCGACGTGTATGCCATTGGTGAAGACACTTTGGTAATGATTGCCACCGATCGCATCTCTGCGTTCGACGTAGTGTTGCCACGCGCCATTCCTTTCAAAGGACAGGTGCTCAACCAAATCGCATCCTATATGCTGGATGCTACTAAAAATGTAGTGCCTAATTGGAAGTTGGCTAGTCCTGATCCGAACGTCACGATTGGCAAACGTTGCGAGCCATTCAAAGTGGAGATGGTGATAAGAGGCTATCTCACAGGACATGCTTGGAGAACTTATAAAAGCGGACTTCGAACTCTATGTGGTGTTGCTTTGCCTGAAGGGTTGACAGAACACGATAAACTTCCAAGCCCGATCATAACGCCTACCACAAAGGCTTCCGAGGGGCACGATGAAGACATTAGTAAAGAAGAGATCATCGCACAAGGAATAGTAAGCGCAGCAGATTACGCGGTGCTCGAAGATTATACTCACAAGCTCTATGCGGAAGGAACGAAAATCGCAGCGCAAAGAGGATTAATACTCGTAGATACAAAATATGAATTCGGAAAAATAAATGGTGAGATTGTCTTGATGGACGAAATCCACACTCCTGATTCATCAAGATATTTTTATGCTGAGGGCTATGAAGAGCGCCAACTACGTGGCGAACAGCAACGACAGCTGAGTAAAGAGTTCGTGCGCGAATGGCTTATCGCTAATAACTTTATGGGTAAAGAGGGACAGCAAATCCCCGTAATGACCGACGAATTCGTGCAGTCCGTCACCAATCGTTATATAGAGCTTTACGAAACCGTAACAGGTCTCACTTTCCAAAAACAAGACTACAGCAATGCGATGGCCCGCATCGAGCGCGCGGTAGCGGGATAGAGATTGAAAGATTGGAAGGTTGGGAGATTGGAATTTGGAATTTGGAGATTGGAATTTGGAGATTGGAATTTGGAGATTGTTCCGTTGGTCTCCTCCTGCCCATGAATAGGAATTCGCAATAACTAATTCGCAATTCAAAATTCCCTTGTTCTTCGTTCTCGTTCTCGTTCCTTGTTCCTTGTTCTTTTCAAAACCCCGCCTTCAACTCCAACTTTATCACCTCATTCGTAATCGGATGTCTGAATTCTAAATACTCCGCGTGCAGATACAAACGTTCGGCGCGGGTGCCATATAAATCATCACCAACAATTGGCATATTCAAGCCTTGTGGATGTGCTGCGTGCACACGCAACTGATGCGTTCTGCCAGTGATGGGATAAAAATGTATGCGTGTTTTGCCATCTTTTATTTCTACCACATCATAACGTGTCACCGCTGGCTTGCCATGCTCATAACATACCATTTGCCATGGTCGATCTTCCAAATTCACACGCAATGGTAAATCAATGATGCCTTCTTTCAATTTCAACTCACCATCCAACAATGCGACATATCTCTTCTTTACTTCTCGCTTCAAAAACTGGCGCTGCAAAGTTTTGTAGACTTCTTCAGTCTTGGCCGCCAGTAATAAACCAGAGGTCGACATGTCAAGTCTGTGCACCACGAGCGGACCCGTGGCGCGAGGAAATAAAAAGCGTAAACGTGTGGCAACAGAGTCTGAAATATTTTTACCAGGCACTGACAGAAATTCATCCGGCTTATCAATAACTACAATGTAATCATCTTCCCAAAAAATTCGCAGCTCCTTGCCTTCCGCTGGATTTTTTAGCATCGGATTTTCTGCGATGTCCATGCCTGAGAGCATATGCCCTAGTATTGGTTCACACTTCCCTCTGCACGCTGGATAGTACTGACCATGAACGCGAATTTCAGATGGCGGTGATTCGCCCCACCAAAACTCCGCCAGCGCAACTGGCTTTAAACTATTTGAAAAGGCATACTGAAATAATTTTGGTGCGGCGCATTCACCAGAGCCCGCAATGGGCTTTCCATCAGGCGTGTTCTTGAAAATTTCGCCCAGACTTTTTTTCTCTAAATTTTTATTAAAAAAATAAAACTGCTCAAAAATTTCCGCTTGCAATGCCGCAGACCTGGCCTTCCGCTCTTCTTTTAGAGCTTCTATTTCCGTCTTATGTTGGACCATTCTTGACTCAAGCTCCGCAATCTTTTCTTTCCAAAACTTAGAAAGTTTTTTCTGCTGATAACTCTCGTGAATGCTCTGTTTGTCCAGTAATTGAAGTTGCATGTCTAACTCGACACCGGTATAAGTGGCCTCCAATCCTTTTCTCTTCACATGCCTCGCCTCTCTTTGTGTTTTGTTAGTTGCTTTCTGCAAACGCATCTCCTCCACCGATTGCTTTGCGGCGTGCTTATATTCTTTTTTTAACGCTACAAATTCTTCATCATTTTCAAGTCGTTCAATGCGTGCGTTGATTTCACTCACAATGATTTCGCCTTTTCTATAAAATCCATCTTCGAGTAAAATATCGAATACAGGAGGCACAAATTTTTCGTGTTGATTGTGACCCGCGAGTTTGCCAGAAACAGCGCAGATATAACCCAATTCATCATTCTCATTTTTAACCACAAGCACACCAAACATTTTCCCAATAAGGATTCCCTCTTGTCCTTCAATAAGTCCAAAATTATGTTCCCAATCTTTTTGTGTTTCGAGATAATGTCGAAGTTCCTTGGCTGCAATGATTGCCAAGGGATGCGGCTGATAATAGAATGGATAATCAAATTTATCAGGTAAGGCGATTCCCTCGATGGGTGTGTTGAAGTAGTTAAAGAAACTGCGGGAATTCATGCGTGGACAAAGATAAGTCTGAACAAGAAAAATTCAGATTATAAAAAAAGCGGCCAAAAGGCCGCTTCTTTTTTCATTATTTTCAATTGTATTACTCACTGCCCAACACCGTTAAAGTTCCAGTGCCTTTGAATTCCTGGCCGTCCAGTCCTTTTGCAATATAATAATACAAATATGTTCCATCATTATACTCACCTCTTGGTGACCAAGTATCAAATGAATCTGTCGGATCCCACTTTTCATCAAGGTCGTTCAACGTGACAATCAAATTACCATTTCTGTTGAAGATATTGAGTTCAAATGACGCAATAAAATTACCTACTATTCTGAAGCTGTCATTTTTCCCATCCCCATTCGGAGTGATCACATTAAACAGCTCTAAGAATGAGTTTGTGAACGCTATGATTGTGAACGAAATCGTATCTGTGCATCCATCTAACTCAGCCACCACAAAGCCACTATTGCCTCCTTCATTGAAGAAAGTGTTTTGTGCTTGATTTGTGGTTGAAGTCAAATCATATTCATTATCTCCATCAAAATCCCAAAAGAATTCATCAGCATTAGATTCCGCTGTAAAGATAACTTCTACAGGTAATTGACCATTGATCACATTCTGTTCATTCATTGGAGGATTGGAAAAAATCTCAAAGTTTAGAATAGTCATGCTAACAGTCACCGAGGCTGTACCCGCACAACCGTTTGCATCTGTTCCACTCACCGTATAGGTCTGTGTTCCAAATGGAGTTGCCACAGGATTAGAAACGTTATCATCGTTCAAAATAGTAGCAGGTGTCCACTGATATTGTGTGAGGCCTGAACCGAACAATTGTACGGTTTCGCCTTCACAAATATTTGTTGCTGAAGCTGTAGCGGTTACAGTAGGCAAAGCATTTACCACTACTGTTACTTGATCAGAGTTTTCGCAACCCGCAGCGCTGGTTCCTACTACAGTGTATGTAGTAGTATTGTTTGGAGTTACATTATTGAAAGCACTTGTTGGATTCGAACCGTTGGGAGTCCATTGATATGTCGCTGCGCCACTTGCAGAGATCGTAGTGGTGGCTCCAGCACAGATTGCCTGATCTGCGCTTGCTACAACATTTGGCAATGGGTTCACATTGATCTCTACTTCTTCAGATGCAGTACAAACACCAACTACTGTATATGTAAGTGTTTGTGGACCAACACCCGCATTTGCAGGTGTGAATCCAGCGAATACCACGCCATTACCTTCCCACAATCCACCAATTGGTGATGCACTGAGAAGAACTGTAGGAGCATCCACACATACTTGAGCTGGAGTATTGAAAACTATATCTGGCAAGGCCACCACTTGAATGGTGATTTGATCTTGACCAGTACAAACATCATTGATGGAGTATGTGATTTGAGCATTTCCGGCACCCGCTGTAGCTGGATTGAAAAAGCCGAGGATATTTACTCCTGGACCTGACCAAGTACCACCTGGTGTTACTGCCACCAATTGAATCGGTTCATTTGTAATACAGATTGGGGCAACAGGGGTAATAGTAGCATCTACAAACTCCGTTACCTCAATACTTACTGAAACAGGAGTAGAACATGAGTTAGGTACTTCGTAAGTGATTGCACTAGAACCAATGCCCGCAACAGAAGGATTAAACGTTCCCAAAGAGCTGTCAGTAATTCCATTACCCGACCAGATACCACCAGCGTTTGATGCAATCAAGTTAATGCTCGGTGCTGTCACGCATTGTGAACCTGGGTCTGTAATACTCAATTCGAATACTGGAAGAACTTCTATAGTGATACTTGAAATACCGTCGCATGTATTTGGAACAGAGTATGTGACTTGATGTGTTCCAGGACCAGCAACAGAAGGATCAAAGATGCCTGCATTGGCGTCAATTATTCCCGGGCCTGACCACGTTCCGCCATTGATGTTAGCGACCAATTGAATTGGAGGCGAATCATTGCATAACGGTGCCACAGGTTCAAGATTAAGTAAGATAGATTCGATTACTTCTACAGAATAAGTCGCGCCCAAAACACATTCCGTGAAAGAATAAACAATCTCAAAGCTTCCTGGGCCGGAAACTAAAGGGTCAAAGCTTCCTGCTCCAGCGTCTACGACACCAATTCCCGACCAAGTACCTCCAGCAGGGCTTCCAATGAGCGTAACAATTCCATCGCCAGTGCATACTTCGGCCAAGGGAGAAATTGTAGCCTGACCTGGCTCAGATACCGTTATGTTCGTGGTTGTTGGTTGCACACAAGCATTTAATAAGGTATACGTTATTGGGAAAGTACCCGTTCCAGATACTGAAGGATCAAACACCCCAGCAGCAGCGTCTATAATTCCGGTCCCCGACCATTCTCCTCCTGCAGGTGATGCCGATAGTGACACGGGACTCTCTCCAGCACAAATAAATGAAGGTACTGTTAGATCTGCATCTACGGGAGCTACTACGACGATATCAAGACTGGCAGTTCCATTGCAAGCATTAGGAATAGTGTAAGTGACAGTAAATGTGCCCGCACCTGAAATCGACGGGTCGAATAATCCTGTATTGGCATCGATAATTCCAATTCCAGACCAAGTACCACCAGCGGTGGCTGCATTCAAGTCTACCACACCTGCCGTGCTACAAATCACTCCTGGGTTCGTAATGCTTGCATTCACAGATGACTGCAGATTAATCTGCACTTGGGCCGTAATAATACATCCACCTAAATTGATGGTGTACGTAATGGTTTTAATTCCAGGGCCGCCAGCATTGTTCGTATTAAACGCACCAGTAGTGGCATTTACGATTCCAGGACCAGACCATGAACCACCTGCAGGAGTCGCAGAAAGGTTAAAGATCGGATCGCCTATACAATAAAATGGTTGAACAGGGTTAATAACAGGATTAGCCGGAACAGAGTATTCACGTAATTCGCTATCAGAAATATTTCCTCCACACGCTGCACCAGGGCCATTGCCGGTGAGTGTCAAAGTGAAAGTAGTGTTCTGAGTAGGTCCTGGATTCACTGTTGGGGTTAGAGAAGTAGTCGCATTGGGAATGGTGATAGTAGGACTTGCAGACCACTGATAGCCATTCTGGAATGCGATTGGAGAAGTCGAAGAACTTGGTACTTGGAACACAGATGCAGATGCTGCTGTACAGCTATTGTCTGCAATAGGTGAGTTGAAGCCCGCTGGAGTCGTATATGAGATTGTTTGTGGCTGACCACATCCATCTTGACCTACAAATGTAATAGTGGCGTCTGTGAGAGAACCTGTATCCGCACCGACACAGTCATACACTTGTACCCGCCATCCTGAAGAGGCTGCATTACAACCATTCAAAGCTGTCCAGTTAATAGGTGTATTGGCTGCACCATATGAATCATAAGTGCCGGTCAAAGGCGTTGGAGCTCCACAAACATTGAAGTTGGGGAAAGTTTGAACATTAGTAAAACAAAGGTTATTAAAATTATCATTGAAATTACAATTAGTACCAGGATTAGGACTTAAAGTAATAGTTGGGCTCCCGCAATTAGCTGGACCTACAAAGTAGAATCCAATATCAGATACGAAGGTGTGATTACCAGAAAAACAAACGGTAATCTGCGTATTCGCTCCAATGATCATCGGATCGGGCGGTGGATTGTAATACGGAGTCGCCGTTCCATATGTCACCTGTCCATTCAAACTTACAGAGCCGCAACCCGGAGTAAGTGGGTTCACGTTCACACTAGGATCTGTCAATACTTGAGATATCCATGCTCGATCACAACCTACAACGGTACCATTGGCATCAGTTATTGTAACACGGTATCCTCCAGCAGGAAGGTCGTTGACCGTTGATACTAATAAATCATTTTGTGTAACGTATGATGCATAAGCATTGCTACCAGTATTATATTGTTGCCAGTTAAAGTCATAAGGCGCAACACCTCCCGAAGGAGTGGCAGTCAATGAGCCAAGTTCACCATCACAATAAAAGTAGATACTATCATTAGAGGCTCCATTGGTATAGGCAGTCAAAGAACGCCTTGAAAATTCATTGGCTGTAATTTGAGCAAAACCACCTAGCGCAGCGATTGAGGCTGCGAAGAACAAGACTATTTTTTTCATCTATTTCTTAGAGGTTAATGGAATTTAAAAATTCCTCAGGAGTGATTGTTTTTCCATCTGAACCTACAACCTTCTCAACGTTCATCAAATGAAACGCTTTAAGTACGATATTGCGATCCCATTTTTCTACCAATGTGAAAATGGTAAATGAATCTTTACCCAATTCCACGTTGAGAAACTGAGCATTATTTTTAGACCACTGACTGATTTGAGCTTTCTCAACATCCGTTAGTTCACTGTCCAAATTCATTTTTAAGACCACACGGTCTTGAGTTTGATTCTTGCCTACGACCCCATTGATCGTAGCAATATGCTGCGCACTCATGGAGAGAGAAAGTGCTGAAAAAAGCACGATGAATAACTTCTTCATTTGGTTTGGTTCTTTTTATTGCAAACAACAAAGAAAATAAAGAAAATGCTTTCTTCATCATTTACTTTAGCTTGATGATAAAATTTCATTATAAGTTGCTTAGTTCTCGATTATTTTTTCTGTTTGTAGCCCTTTTTCATACATTTACCTGATAAATGTTAGCAGGAGGTTAATTTGACGCGGATTCGATTTCTTTTTTGTATATTTTCTTTAATTACAGCACATTACGAATCTCATTCTCAGTTCAATATCCCAAGTTACGACCCTGTTTTTTCCCAAGATGAAATCGCAGTTGTAAAAATCCTGATAGACGCTGACAGCCTGGAAATGATGCTGTTAGACGAAAATCTCTTTAGCGACCATGAATATCCTGCTACTTTTATTTTCCAAAATGCATTTTTAGTTGATACCCTGGAAAATGTGGGATTTCGATTGAGAGGCAACACGAGTCGACTTGCTGCTAAAAAATCCTTTAAAGTTTCCATCAATAGTCTTGGACCAAGGCAGTGGCAAGGCCTTGAGAAAATAAACCTCAACGGCAATCACAACGATGTAAGCCTCATGCGTGCTAAAATTTGTAGCGATATGTACCGCGAAATGGGACTACCCGCCGCACGTTTGTCCTATACCAAACTATACATCAATGAGGAGTACAAAGGCATTTATCTCAACACCGAACACATCGATGAAGAGTTCGTCTCCAAATATTTCGATCAACAAGGGGATGGAAATCTTTATAAATGCCTCTACCCTGCTGATCTTAATTACCTCGGTACCAACCCAACCACCTATCAACAAGAAGTTTTTGGAAGAAGACCTTACGAACTAAAAACCAATCTTTGGCAAGACAATTACAGCGACCTTGCTCAGTTCATCACAGCATTACATAATGCTGATGAATCTGGCGATGAGTGCGAGATTCAGGAGCATTTCGACCTTTATTCGTTTGTAAAATATTTGGCCCTCGAAATGTTGCAAGGCCACTGGGATGCTTATGTGTATAACAAAAACAATTACTATTTGTATCACAATGAAACCACTGGTCAAATATGCTGGATTCCCTATGATATGGACAATACGCTAGGCATTGATTGGGTTGGACAAGACTGGACGCAACGCAATATTTATAATTTTCCTCCCTCAGGCGAAGACCGCCTTTTGTGCGACGTTATAATGGAAAACCCATATTGGCGCAGCCAATTCTCTCAAGTAGTGCAAGAAGTTTTAAATAGATTTTTTGATGGGAATTGGCTTCAAGATAAGATTTCACTTTACCTAAATTTACTTGTAAATGAAATCCCTAATGATCCTTATTATCCATTGGATTATGGATTCACTCTAGATAATTTTTCCAATGCGGATGCAGTAGCTTGGGGCGGCCATGTCGCATATGGATTGCTCGATTACTTTGAACAGCGCCGTGTATCCGCTCTAAATCAGTTGGAAGATTTTGAGCCGACGTTTTCCGCTTATGCCATTACAGACAATGGCCCTGAACCTGCCATTCCTATCATACAGTGCTACTATGAGGGCGATCAAACTCCTATAATCCGTTATCGACTCGATGATGGCACCTTGTTAAATTCAAACATGAACGACGCAGGAATATTTCCTGATGATGTAGCGGGTGATCGCATCTATCATGGGTTTATAGAATCTGAAGGAGCCCAAAAAATAAACTATCAGGTTAGTGTCGCGAATGTCGCCTACCCATGTGAAGGAGAACGTGTCATTTGGCTTACTCCGTCTCCCATCCCCCTTCAGATCAATGAGGTGATGAGCCTCAATAATTCGAGCATTGCTGATGGCGAAGGCGAATATGATGATTGGATTGAATTACACAATCCGGGTCCAACCAACGTCAACATGAACAACATGTTCGTAACCGACGAATTTGGAAATTGGAATAAAATGGCTTTGCCATCCGTGATCATGCAAGTGGGTACCTTCCGCCTACTTTGGGCAGATGATCAACCTGAACAAGGCGTAGATCATCTCAATTTTAGGCTTTCGGATAATGGAGAAACGCTTTGGCTTGTTCGCTACGAACAAGGCGCACCGCGCTTTGTAGATGGCCTCGCCTTTCCTGCACTCAATGGCAATGAATCATTCGGAAGAATCACGGAAAGCAGCAATCAAAATGTAGTATTTACCAATCCTACACCTCTTGCACCAAACGGCGTGGTGAGTGTAAATGAGACACTCGCCTCTACGCTTTACGTTTATCCGAATCCCACGTCCAGCTTGGTAAGATTCAGCCGCTCGGTAAATAAGGTGCAGCTATATTCGCTAGAAGGAAGATTGATTTTAGAAGAAAAAAATCAAGATAAATTAGACGCTCAAGAATTCCCCTCTGGCATGTATCTACTGCAGCTTGATGGTGAAACATTTCGACTCAGCATTCTTCGTTAGAAAAAAGGTTTTTACTGAAACATCTCAAAAGCTACCTTTGCCGCTCATTTCGAATTTTGAATCTTAAGTCACACATACGCTCCCAATTATTTAAAACCATTGGAAAAGCCGCCGCAGAAATAAATGTGGAAGTTTTCGCTATTGGTGGTATGGTGCGCGATATACTCTTGAAGCGCCCGAATAAAGATTATGACTTTGTAACCAATGGTGATGGGATTTTGCTTGCCCAACAGGTAGCGAAGCATTTGGGCGTAAAAAAAGTCAATGTTTTCAAAAACTTCGGAACGGCTCAATTTCGATTTGCTGATTTTGACCTCGAATTCGTTGGTGCCCGCAAAGAATCATACAATCAAGACTCACGTAAACCTGACGTTATCCCAGGTACACTGACAGATGACCAAAATCGTCGAGATTTCACGATTAATGCGATGGCCATTAGTCTTCAAGCTGATTCTTTTGGCGATTTGATTGATCCATTCAATGGCATTACTGACTTAGAAAATAAAATCATTCGCACGCCTCTTGATCCTGACATTACTTTCAGTGATGACCCTTTGCGCATGATGCGCGCTGTGCGATTTGCCACGCAATTGAACTTTAGCATTCATCCCGATAGCTATGCAGCCCTTTCACGCAATGCTGAGCGATTAAACATTGTTAGCATCGAACGCATCATGACAGAATTGAATAAAATCATCATGACGCCGCGGCCGAGCAAGGGTTTCAAAATACTTTTCGACACTGGATTGCTTCACCATTTTTTTCCAGAAATGGTAAAATTATATGGTACAGAAACGCGCAATGGTTTAAGTCACAAAGATAATTTTTACCACACCCTTCAGGTGCTCGATAATCTGTGTGACACCAGCGACAACCTTTGGCTGCGCTGGTCTGCCATATTGCATGACATTGCCAAACCACCCACCAAACGTTTTGAAGAAGGCATTGGATGGACATTTCATGGACATGAAGATCTCGGTGCACGCATGGTGCCTAAGATTTTTCAACGACTGAAATTGCCGCTTGACCACCACATGAAGTATGTGCAAAAAATGGTTCAATTGCATTTGCGTCCAATTGCATTAACCAAGGAAGAAATATCTGATAGTGCAATCCGTCGTTTGCTATTTGAGGCAGGCGACGATGTCGATGATTTGATGCTGCTTTGCAAAGCAGATATTACTTCGAAAAATGAAGCGAAGGTCAAGCGTTATCTGCGCAATTATGAGATTGTAAAAGAAAAATTGATTGAGGTTGAAAAAAAAGACCATATCCGCAATTTTCAACCCCCAATCACCGGTGAGATGATCATGAATACCTTCGGGATTACTCCTGGTCGCGAAGTGGGAATCATAAAAAATGCTATAAAAGACGCGATCCTTGATGGTGTCATTCACAACAAGTACCAAGAGGCTTACGACTTTATGTTGGTTGAGGCCGAAAAAATTGGGTTACTCAAGTCACAGAAATAAGCCCATTTTCGGCTTATTTTTGCAATATGACAACAAAACTTATTGGATTAATCGGCAGCTCTTTCATTGCCCTTGGAGCGTTTGCACAAGGTTTTGTAAATGCTAATACAGACCATGGTCTTTTTCAAATCAATGTTGGAGCCATTTCTCACGGAGCGGGTGTTTCATTTTACGATTTTAATAAAGATGGCTTTGATGATATCACCTACTGCCAATCGGGTGATTCGCTCGTGTTTTACGAAAGCACGGGAGACAGTCTGATTCGACACGAATTGATTCCAAATACACTCGATATGCGCATGGCATCATGGGCTGACTATGACAATGATGGTGACGCCGATCTATTGGTGACCAAGGCGCGCAATGTTGGTAATAATACCAAGCTATACCGCAATGATGGTTGGCCTGTATTGACTGATGTTACCCCTGATCTCGCGATGCCCAACTTTGGTGGCGTGCGTAGCTATGGACATTGCTGGGGAGATTACGATAAGGATGGATTTTTAGACCTTTACATTTGTAATTATAATCTCGGTGGTGGCATCACCAACTGGCTTTTTCATAATGATGGTGATGGCACCTTTACCGAAGTAAGCGCTGCGGCTAGCGTGGCCAACGGTAGTCAACTTTCTTTTCAATCCGTTTTTTGGGATTTTAATCAAGATGGCTGGCTCGATTTATATGTGGTGAATGACTTGAATCAACAAAGTGTGATGTACTACAACAATGGCGACGGCACATTCAGCGATGTCAGCGTCGCCACTGGGACAAATATTCAAATCGAAGCGATGTGTATTTCAATCTTCGATTATCAAAACGATGGAGACTGGGATATTTATGTCACTAACATAGCAGTCGGTAATTTTTTATTAGTGAATGAAAATGGTGTATTTAGCAATCAAGCGGATGTTGCTGGATTGGAAGTGAATCGTATGTCATGGGGAAGCACTTTTGTGGATTTTGATAATGATACAGATCAAGATATACATATCGTAACGACACAGGGTTCGAACAATCAAAATCCATTCTTAGAAAATAATGGAAATGATCTTTTCACAGAAAATAATGCGCTCGGCTTTGCTGGCGACATTACCAACGCCTATAGCAATGCGCGAGGCGATTTTAATAATGACGGTTTTTATGACCTCACCCACTCCACTGTTGGAAGTCAAAACAGCTACATTTGTTGGGAGAATTTAGGAATCGGTGGCAACTGGGTGAAGGTAGATTTAACTGGCACCTACAGCAACCGTGATGCAATTGGAAGTCATGTAAGTTATTGGATAAATGGTATTGAAAGACGGTATTTTACTTCCGCAGGTGGCGGCTTCTTGAGTCAAAATGCGCATACCGAAATACTCGGCCTTTCTGATGCCACACAAATCGATTCATTGACCATCACTTGGCCTCGAGGGTTCATTGAAACGCATTATGATCTTCAAGCAGGACAACGTTATGATTTTATAGAAGGACAAACGCTTTCTGCGTCAATAGAAGTTTTAGAAGAAACCACTTTACTCTGCGATAGTCTGCATTTGAATGCTGGTCAATGGTCTTCCTACCTTTGGGATAACGGAAGCACTGATGCAACGCGCACAGTATTTTCTTCTGGAGAATACACCGTTGTTGTGACCAATGAACAAGGAATTTCAACCTCAGCATCCATTACGATAATCCAGGGCTACATCCCGCAAATTACTGCCGAGGTTATTAATAATTCATGCTATCAAGCGGGTAATGGAAATATCGCAATCACAGAATCCAACAACCAACCTTACACCGCAGTGTGGAATACGGAAAGCGGAGCCTTGCCTCAGATTTTCTTGGCAGGAGTCTATTCAGCTGTTATTACCTCACAGGACAACTGCAGCATCGAAGTATCATATGAAATAACTGAACCAGGACCATTTGAAGCTTCCGCAGAAGTGAGTCTACCATTTTGCGCAGGCGAAACGGGAGCTGCAACCATTAATTTTATTGGCGGTGCTGAGCCCATTACAACGGACTGGCAAGGGTTTGATCCTAATGCATTAGCAGTAGGCGACTATTTCATTACTAGCACTGACAACAACGAATGCTTAGTGATTTCCTACATTTTAATCACTGCTCCAGAAGAATTAGTTATTGTAAATTCTACAATAACTGATGCGGAAAATGGAAATAATGGTGCCATCGAATTGGAGATCTCTGGAGGTGTTGAGCCATATAATTTCGCATGGTCCAACAGTACATCAGAAAATCCAATCATTGATATTGGACAAGGACAGTATTCCTGCTTGATTACGGACGCAAACGGTTGTGAAATTTCTTTCGACGGGGCTATCATTGATTTGAACGTGAATGAAAAAGAAAATAGCTTTCGTATTTTTCCCAATCCGTCAAGCGGTATCGTTCAAATCGAATCAACGATCTCTGGGGCTAACATTCGTGTAATAGATGGTTTTGGAAGAATAATTTGGAATAACATAGTCAATAATTCACGTATAGAACTTGATTTATCAGCACATTCAAAGGGCATGTACATCATCGAAGTGATTGCCGGTTCTGACGTAGAAAGACACCTATTGATTATTGAATAAACTCTAATTTTGAAAGGTCGAGTTTTGTTTTGAAAACCCCAAATGCAACTATTGCTTGACCGCTTTCCATCTCGAGTACCTTGCCTGTTTGTTTGGTATTTTCTAATCGAACGAGCGACCCTATTTTGATGCGGTCTCGATGAGATTGTTGGACCACTTTTTCTTCTTTACTTTTCTGAACCTTCTTCTGAAGGCTTCGCTGTTTGCGTTCCTCTTCTATTTTTGTTTTTTCTACCACCACATATTTTTTAATCTCATCGAGCAATTCTTTATTCTTTACTCTGAGATTCCATGACTCGATAAACTGCGCCATGCGGCGGCCGTGATTCAGATATTTATTATTGCGTTCTATGGTCTCTTGTTGACGAGCAAGTCGTTCTTCGAATTTTTCTTTTTTCTTTTCAAAATCCTGAATCGTCGTACTCGCTAATCTGCCTGCTTCATCTGCCGATTTAGAAAGATCTTCCAAACGTGTTTTTTCAGCTTGAAGTGAAGAAAGAATTTCATCCATCATCACTTTTTGTTCGCTTAATTTTGTTTTGGCAGCCTCGATCATTTCCTTTGGAATACCGTTGATTTCAGCTACTTCAAAAGTGAACGAAGAACCAGGCTGACCAACGGAGAAACGATATGTGGGCTCCAGCGTGTCTGTATTGAAAAGCATACATCCGTTTATCGCGTTGCGAAGTTGTGCCGCTTTCAATTTAATGTTGCTGTAGTGTGTAGTGATGACACCAAACGATTTTCTATTATATAATTCTTCAAAGAAAACTTCCGCCAAGGCTCCGCCGAGATCTGGATCCGAACCCGTTCCAAATTCATCGAGCAACACCAGACTTTTTTTATTAGCGACATTCAAAAAATGGCGCATGCGCTTGAGGCGATAACTATAAGTAGAAAGCTGATTTTCGATACTTTGATTATCACCAATATCGGTTAGCACCGCATGGAAAAGTGACATTACACTTTTATCACCCACAGGGACAAGCAGACCGCTTTGCAGCATTACTTGAAGCAAGCCAATAGTCTTCATCGTAATCGATTTACCGCCCGCGTTAGGACCACTGATCACCAGCATTCTGCTGAATTTGTCCATGCGCAAACTCTGCGGAAATGTAGTTCTACCGAGTCTTTTATTATTGATAAATAGAACAGGGTGAAAAGCCTTTTTAATATCAATGACTTGTTCGTCTGATATCTCGGGAAGATTGGCATCTAAATCAAGCGCCAGCCTACATTTTGCCTGAATAAAATCAAGCTCTGTGAGAAGTTCTTGATATGCAGTAATCAAAGGCAGACGGTGGCGAATCGAATTGGTCAAAGCCAATAGAATCTTTCTGATTTCTTTTCTCTCATCATCGAAAAGCGACTCCAATTCGAAGTTGAGTTGAATATTCACTTCAGGCTCAATGTAGGTAAGACTTCCCGTTTTACTGCTACCTGCCACTACTCCACTTACTTTGCGCTTGTGAGTGCTGTAGATGGCGAGCACCTTTCGTTCGTTGATGTAAGCCTCTCCCGTATCAGCCAAAAATCCTTTCCCTGCTAGGTCTTTCATCACCTTTGCAAAGTTTTTGGCTATCTGACGACGCACTGAACCAATGGAAGAGCGAATGGTTCGCAATTCATCGGAGGCATCATCCTTTACAATCCATTTATTTGTAAAAACTTGTTCGATTGCCTGAATGAGCTCTTGGGTGGGTTCTATTTCTTGAATTAATTGGAACAACGCAGGATATGCAAGATCAAGTCCTTCAAAGGCTTTGATGATTTCATTCGTCAATGCACTAGCCTTGTAGATGCGAGCAAAACTCTCTTCGCTCAACACGCTGTCCTTTAGCTGAAGCCATTTAATTTCCTGATTGAGCTCTTCAAAATCAATCGCAGGAAGGGAAACCGCCTCTCTCCGCATTCGGGTGAACTCATCTAGTTTTTGAAGCTCGATTCTTAATAACTGATGATCCACAAGTGGACGCAAATCACGCATGCGATCCTTTGCTGTGGGCTGGGCACAATAATCCCAGAGAATTTCGCGAAGAAAGTCAAATTCTAAATCCCTTATTGTTTGATCATCAAAATGATTCATAATCGTATGCAAAGCTATGATTAGAGCGGTGATTTAACACCTTTCTG
>JBILSZ010000028.1:0-27950 GCA_044371755.1 Flavobacteriales bacterium
TTGTACCCGCTGTAACTGGCAAAGTAGAACTCGTATATGAAGGCGAACAAGAGGGTCCACAATTCGTAGCGCTTCGACTCCTTGGACAGGCGATTCGTAAAAAATTCCCTCAAATTTTTCCAAATCCTGATACTTTCAAACGTAAAAAATCAGAAAGTCCGTACGACCCCATCATCCAGTGGTTTGGAAGCAATCAACTAGAGTTGCATCGTGATAGCACCACAAAAGATAGAGCGGCCGAGCTCTATTCAGTACCCACACTCCATGACTTAGTTGTGAAATATTGCCCCGGCGCCTCCGAAAACGAAAGGCTCTTGATGATGGAATTCGTACTCCACGGATTAGCTGAATATAGCCTCATTGGCAAGGCTGTAATGGATTCGTCCATAGAGTTTAGTGATGTAATGAATCAACTTTTCTCAGCAGATAATGACGACGATGGTCGGTATGCCTGAGATTGGATTCCTGACTTGGTAGGGTGAAAACTTCAAATGTGGTATTGTTTGCCTTGAAAGGTGTTATTTTCGCCTTCCTCATATCAAAAACCTGTTATGAAAAAAATCTCTTTAGTGGCGTTGTCACTCGTTGTTGGCCTTCTTTCTTTCGCACAAAATGTGAATGAATTGCGTTATTGCGGACAAGTAGGACGCACTATGCAATTTCACCAACACCACCCCGAGTGCGGTCACGATGTGCGTGTTGCTGAATCAGAACTAGAGGAATTGACGCGAACATATTCCGAAGATGAACGTGGTGGTGGACAAACCATCTATCAAATTCCCGTGGTATTCCATATCATTCATAATGATGGCCCTGAAAACATCAGCGACGCTCAAGTTTATGATGCCATGTTTATTCTCAATAGAGATTTCAGAAAGCAAAACGCTGACACTATAGCCATTGTCTCTGCATTTGAAGATATAGCTGCAGACGTTGGAATAGAATTCGTGTTAGCTTCTAAAGACCCATTTGGTAACTGTCACCCGGGTATTGTTCGTGTTCAGAGCCCGCTCACCACAGAGGGTGGTTCTGAAATGAAAGCACTTAGCATGTGGCCACGCAACCGTTATTTGAATGTATGGGTATGTGCAGATGCAGGAGATGGCACCGCAGGGTATACCTTTCTCCCCTCCACAGTTAGCGGAAATTGGGGATCTGAAAATGACGGAATCGTTTTGCGCCATGACTACACGGGATCTATTGGCACCGGAAACCTTTTCCGCAGCCGAACACTCACCCACGAAGTCGGCCATTGGATCAATCTCAGCCACCCTTGGGGCCCCACAAATTCGCCAGGTGAACAAAGCAATTGTGACTTCGATGATGGAGTCGATGATACTCCCAACACTATAGGCTGGACCTCATGTGACCTCGACGGCGCTTCATGCGGTAGTGCAATTGATAATGTCCAAAACTACATGGAATATAGTTACTGCTCACGTATGTTTACCGAAGGCCAGCGCTCCAGAATGCGCGCAGCACTCACTAGTCCTATTGCGCAGCGAAACAATCTCATTACTACCAACAACCTCATTCTTACAGGTGTAATCGACCCAGAATTATGTTTTTGTGATTTCCGATTAATCGCCAACACCGCTTGTGTAGGCCAACCTATCACATTCAACGACCTCTCCTATCACGGCATTGAGCTATGGTCTTGGGATTTCGGTGATGGTAACACACTCGAAGGATCTGACCCAAACATCCACAAAAACCCCGTGTACACTTACCAAGAACCAGGCACATATACTGTTACGCTTACGGTTGCAAACGGATCCAACACACTTACAGTCACCAAAGAAAACATTATTACAATCTTCGATTATGCGCAAGAATCAGCGCCATTGGAAGAAGGTTTCGAATCGACTTGGCCAAATGATGCATGGGCCATCTATAATCATAACAACGATCTCACCTATGAAATTACCCCCTCTGCGGCCTTCACAGGAACCAAATCGCTCAAGTTGCGCAATTTCAGTAATACAGAGCCCGGTAGGATAGACGAACTCCTTTCAGCCACATATGACATGAGCGGAATGGATACTGTTTGGCTTTCTTACCGCTGGGCTTATGCCAATAAAACCTCTGGAGTCACTGAAGACCGCCTACGTATCCAAGTAAGCGGTGACTGCGGCGCCACCTGGTCTACACGTCGCACACGCATGGGAACCAATACACTGCCTACGGCGAATGCTATCAATTCTCAATTCACACCCACATCCACAAGCCAATGGGGCGGTGAGACCATCATCATGTCCGATGAAGATTGGATGAATGACGGATTTAGAGTGCGATTTGAATTCACTGGACAAGGTGGCAACAACTTCTATCTCGATGATATCAATATCACAGCTAGTGATACTATCACCGTGATTCCAACCAACATCCGAGAAATCAAGCCGACATTTGTTTACAGCGTATTCCCTAATCCTACTAAAGACCAGACAAACATTCGGTATTACGCCTTGCAGTCTGAGTTTATTTCAGCTAAAATGTACAACAGCCTAGGACAATTAGTAACAGTAATTGCTGAGGAAATGGTGCCTGCAGGTGAAACAATGTGGGTTGTAAACAAACAACCAGCAGGTATTTACACCATAGTACTCGAGAAAGCGGGATATCGCCAAGTAGAAAAAGTATTGTTCGAATAATCTCCTTCCGCATCGCTTATATTTGCCGTATGAAGATTCAATCGGCAAAGAAAAATAGTGCGGCTGCGGTTACAGCCTTTATTCTCACTAAAGATCAGGCCTCTGATCCTAAAGGGCTTTCAAAAGAAGAAGCAAAATATCTTTCTGCGGAAGTTGGTGCTGGAAAAGATGTCATTTCCTTTCAAGACCTTGGCCATCATAGAAAGTTTTATGTGATCGATTCTCGTGAACAAGAGGCCGACATTCTGGAACTCTGGAGAGGTCATGGAAAAGAACTTCAATCGTTAGCAGTCACTGTTGGATCTGATAAATTACACATTGTTAATGAAACAGGCAACACTGCTGCTACCCTTGCATTTACCGAAGGAGCAGCGTTGGCCAATTATCAGTTTCTAAAATATTTCAAGGATAAAAAAGAGAAGAAAAATTCTCTTGACAAAATATTCGTTCAAGACCCAAAGCTTGATGATGCTGCGCTCATGGAGCTCAATAACCTCGTGGAGGCGACGCTTTTGGCGCGTGATCTTGTAAATGAACCTGTTTCATACCTAACGGCTGAGCAGTTTTCAAAAGAGATGCAGAAAGCTGGAAAGCAATATGGCTTTTCAGTAAAAGTTTTACATAAAAAAGAAATCGAAGCGCTCGGAATGGGCGGGCTGTTGGGCGTGAACAAAGGGAGCATCGATCCTCCCACATTCAACATCATGGAGTATAAGCCCAAGAATGCCAAAAACAAGCGCCCAATTGTACTCGTAGGCAAAGGAGTGGTGTTCGATACAGGCGGTTTGAGTTTGAAACCGACACCCGGCTCGATGGACGAAATGAAATGCGACATGGCAGGAGGTGCGGCAGTAATTGGTGCTATCTCCGCGATTGCTGCAAATCAACTTCCAGTGCATGTTATAGCATTAGTGCCAGCCACTGATAATCGCCCTGGAATGAACGCCATTTGCCCTCAAGATATCCTCACGATGTATGACGGAACAACAGTAGAAGTTCTCAATACAGACGCAGAAGGGCGACTCATTCTTGCAGATGCACTTGGCTATGCAAAAAAATACGATCCACTATTGGTAATCGATCTTGCTACACTCACAGGTGCCGCCATGCGAGCCGTGGGCAGTTATGCCAGCGCCATCATGGGCACAGCTGATCAAGATATTATGAATCAACTTTCCAAAAGTGGTTTCCAAACCTGGGAGCGCACTGTGCAATTTCCTCTTTGGAAAGAATATGGAAATGAAATGAAAAGCGACATCGCCGACCTAAAAAATCTCGGTGGTGCTAATGCTGGTCACATCAGCGCCGGCAAGTTTCTTGAGCATTTCACGACATACCCTTGGATTCACATTGATATCGCAGGGCCAGCCTACTCCAATGCGGCACAGAGCTATCGCACCAAGGGAGGAAGCGGCGTAGGTGTGCGTATGCTCTATAACTTTATTAAAGAAAATTATACTCGCTAAGAGTATCTAACATTACAAGACTATGTCCGAAAGGAAAGACGATAGATTGCGTGTTGCCATCACTTGTGGCGACCCCAATGGAGTAGGCATCGAGACCATCATCAAAGTATTTTCGGATCCGCGAATGTCCGAGACTATCATTCCTATTATCTATGCACACCCTGAGGCTGTAAAGCTCCACAAGAAGCTTTGTAATATCGAAGAATTCCAATATACCTCTATACAGCACGCTGGTGAGGCGTTGCCGAAGAAAGTCAACCTCATCAATGTGTGGAAGGACTTTAAAGGCACTTTCGAAATAGGAAAGGCCACGAAGGAAGCAGGAGAAATGGCATTTAAAAGTCTCGAATTAGCCACTTCTGATTTGGCCTCTAACAAAGTTGATGTATTGGTCACCGCGCCCATCAACAAAGACATGATTCAGAGCAAAGACTTCAATTTCCCGGGCCACACCGAATACCTCGCAAAAATTGCGGGTACGGAAAAAGTGCTCATGTTTCTTGTTAGCGATGTTCTCAAAGTAGGCATCGTTACCGGCCACCTACCTCTTAAAGATGTGGCACAGAGCATCACAAAAGAGAAAATACTCGAAAAGCTCACCCTCATGCAAGAGAGTCTGATTCGCGACTTTGGCGTTCCCAAGCCGCGTATTGCTGTCTTAGGCCTCAATCCACACGCAGGTGACAACGGGTTATTGGGCAACGAAGAAAAAGAAATCATACTGCCTGCCATCCGCGAAGCGTTTGATAAGGGCGCATATGTTTTTGGCCCTTACGGAGCGGATGGATTCTTTGGAAGCGGCGTCTACAAACAATTTGACGCCGTATTGGCTATGTACCACGATCAAGGCTTGGCGCCATTCAAAGCGCTTGCATTCGATAGCGGTGTTAATTTCACCGCTGGTTTACCTATCGTACGTACCTCACCCGATCACGGCACAGCCTACGACCTCGCTGGCAAAGGCAAAGCAGACGAAGCATCTCTTCGCAACGCCATATTCGTGGCCTGCGACGTCTATAAGAAAAGAAGAGAATTTCGCGAATACGGCTTAAATCCGCTGCAGCCTCAAGATGTTTACGAAAGAGGGGACTACAGAGAATAACCGAACATTCATTCGGCAAAAACCGAATGAACACTCGAATAATACCGAATGAACATTCGCCTCATACTCGTCGGCAAAACCACTACGCCTTTTGTTAAAGATGGTCTTGACATCTATTTTAATAGACTCAAACACTATTGCAAATTCGATGTACTTGAACTGCCTGACGGCAAACTCAAAGATCCTGAAAAACAAAAAGAAGCAGAAGCACTAGCCATTTTGAAGGCCATCAAACCCGATGACTTTCTTGTGCTTTTGGATGAAAAAGGTGTCAATCCTACATCGCGTGAGTTCGCTCAATATTTACAGAAAAAAATGAATGCGGGCACCAAGCAACTAGTATTGCTCGTAGGCGGCGCATTCGGCTTCACAAAAGAAGTTTATGATCGTGCAGATTACCAACTTTCATTTTCTAAAATGACTTTCTCTCACGAGATGATTCGTGTTTTTATTGCAGAACAAGTCTACCGCGCGTTCACCATCCTCAAAGGTGAAAGTTATCATAACGACTGAGCACCACTCGAAGCATTTTGTCTAGTATATTTTCTTTGATAAACACTCATCACTGGCACAAAGACGAACGTAGGTGTAAGCCAGAGCAACCATGCGGGTTCGAAATCATTGATATTTACCACCAAAAAGGCGGTAAACGTGGCGATATAGCTACCCATCATCATGCCGATATGTTTTCTGAGCCAAGCATTTTTCTCTGGTTCGATTCCGCGTTTGAATTTTATATAACTCCAAAAATCTTGCGCTGCTAGCAACGAGCACATCCCTCCAAAAACCATAAGGATCAGATTCAACGTAGAAATCATATAGATTCCATTTGCCAATGCCGCTATGGAAAGCCCATAATCCAACCAAATAGGCTTCAAGCTTTTATTCTCGATAGCTCTTTTGCCACTCAGGGTTTGATAAAGTGCAAAAACACCGATGCAAAAAAGAAACTCACTTTCGCGAATGAATGAAAGCCAAAGTGCGGAAACTCCAGTGAGCAACATGGCATAGTAAAATACTAGCCCCAATCTTCGGTGGGTAAGTGTTCCTTTCTTGAAAAGATGAACTAAAGTTCCAGCAAACAAGGCAGTGAAGCCAGCAGAAATGTGAAGTATTAAAGCAATATACATAGAGATTTATTTTTGGCGAAAATCCCTCAAAACCAACCCATTTGACCAATGGAGTGACTAAATACAAGGCTTTGTGACCAACAGCAAAAAGCAGGGACTAACGTAAAGCCTTCAAACTTTCCATGCGCTGCTTCAACTCGTCTATCAGCAGACGACTGATGGGAATAGTAGTATCAACATGTTCTACTTGTGCTTTCAATCCTTGCGCGTTCCCAGTCACCGCGCGCACCCGAGATAAATTTATTAAGTAGCTCTTATGACAGCGAAAAAGTGCTGTTTCACCTTCCCAATCTCTTGCAAATTGCTTCAGTGTATTGCGAATTATTCTTTTTTGAATTTTTCCATTTTCTAAAAAATAAACCTCAACATAATTCTCTGCGCTCTGCAAATAGAGTAAGTCGTTTTTATCTAAATCAAAACTCTCCCCTTGATTTTCTGAAGCTACTTGGATCGTAGTCGAAGCCTCGTGAATGAAAGTAAGCCGCACAGGCAAAGCTTCAGAGGCACGCATATGCTTGTTGCGTAAGCGATTTTCCTTCCACAGCAAACTCACTACCACCGGAAATATTCCCACCAAACCAGTATATATCTGAAGAATGACAATAGTCTTCCAATTCATATTGCTAATTCCCATCCACGATGAAAAGAGTAAATTACAAAACCCAATGAGCATTACATTCACCATGCTCCAGAATAAGTCTCTCCCCAACGTCCAGCGGTCTTCTTCAAAATAATTTGGAAAGATGCGCATCACAAAGACATTTAAGAATATCATCACGAGAAAACATACAACGCCATAACCCAAAGTGATGCGCAATAAGTCGGGCCCCGTGCTGTCTAGACCAAAGGGTTTGAAAATAAAGAGAAATAAAAAGACAAATACACCAAAAAACCACGCCTGTCTGTAACGCGCGAAGGAGCCCGTTTCCAAGGCAATTGGGAGATTTAAACGTGCATGAATTTTTTCGGAAAACATGATACGAATATAGAACTCCTAAATGAAAGTTCTACTTCCGCTTAAATACAGGGACTGTGCTGCACGGTTCACCGAACATAATGCTTTTAGCTACAGGCTGAAGTTTGAAGACTAAATCGGCATATGCGCTTTGCGGCACCGGCCGATCACTACAGCCTTTTATGACCAAGCGTTGATCAGTGTAATCGGCAACATTTATTTCTTCAATAATCTTTTTGAAAATAGCTGTCTCCATTTCAGAGGTGCCACCTATGTAGACGAACCGCGCTGTATCCGTGAGGTGGGAAGATACGAGCATATATGCCCAGTGAGGAATTATAGCGTCTACACTGCAAAATACCGCCACATATTTATCTTGATACTGCGACCAGTCATGTTCTTTCAAAAAGTCTCTAAAATCTTTTTCGCGTAGCGCTAGTCCTTGCCAGAGCAAGTCTTTCAAGTCAAAGCCAACACGCTCACCTTCTGGATACATCTCCTCCAGATTGATGGTGATCAATCCACTCTTTGCGACTTTATTGACTATTTCTTCTTCCACCATTTATGCAATTAAGAAGCAGACATACGAAGTCCGCCAGCCGCTTCTTTCGCTCCAACCATTTCGATCGCTGATGCTACCATAGCAGCAATGTCATAACCACATTCTGCATACAATTCATCTTGCGTTCCATGCTCAATGTAGCGGTCTGGAATTCCAAGGCGCTTCACCTGTGCGTTGTAACCACTATCCGCCATGAATTCCAAAACAGCACTACCCATACCACCTTGGATGCATCCATCTTCAACAGTAATCACATGCTTGAATTTAGAAAAGACTTCATGGAGTAAAGTTTCGTCAATCGGCTTCGCAAAACGCATATCATAAAGTGCAGCGCTAATGCCTTGTTCAGCGAGTTGTTCGCAAGCTTTTTCAGCGTAATTTCCAATAGGACCAATCGTTAAAAACGCTACGTCTTCGCCGCTGCGCACTTTACGACCTGTTCCTACGGGTATTAGTTTCATTGGAGTCTTCCAATCCACCATCACACCGTTTCCACGTGGATAGCGAATGGAGAAAGTTCCATAATTTTCGTATTGCGCAGTGTACATGAGATTGCGGAGCTCGCTCTCATTCATAGGGCTGCACACAATCATATTTGGGATACAACGCATGTATGCGATGTCGTACGCGCCGTGGTGTGTAGGACCGTCAGCACCTACGAGGCCACCGCGGTCGAGACAGAATACAACATGTAGATTTTGAAGCGCCACATCGTGTACCACTTGGTCGAATGCGCGCTGCATAAAACTTGAATAGATATTACAGAAAGGCACTAAGCCTTGCGTTGCCATACCCGCGCTGAACGTCACAGCGTGTTGCTCAGCGATACCTACGTCAAATGAACGTTCGGGCATAGCTTCCATCATAAATTTCAACGAACAACCAGAAGGCATTGCTGGTGTTACACCCACAATCTTCTCGTTCTTCTCGGCCAGTTCTATGATAGTATGACCAAAAACGTCTTGATAAAGCGGTGGCTGTGGACTTTTCGGAACAATCTTAACGATCTCACCAGTTTCTTTATTAAAAATACCTGGAGCATGCCATTTTGTAGGACTGCCTTTTTCAGCCGGCTCATAGCCCTTCCCCTTCATCGTCACGCAGTGAAGGATTTTCGGGCCAGGAATGTCTTTAAGATCGCGAAGGATTTTTACCATATAATCTACATCGTGCCCATCGATTGGACCGAAGTAGCGCCAGTTCAGCGATTCAAAGAAATTACTTTCTTTAATCAAAGAGCCTTTGAGTGATTCGCTGATTTTGTGGACGATGGCTTGGGCATTAGGACCAAACTTCGAAATCTTTCCGAGTAAGTTCCACACCTCATCCTTCACCTTGTTGTATGTGTGACTGGTGGTGATATCCGTAAGATATTCTTTGAGCGCGCCCACATTGGGGTCGATGCTCATGCAATTATCATTGAGAATTACGATCAAATTAGCATCTTCTGCGCCGCCATGATTGAGACCTTCGAATGCTAAGCCTGCTGTCATTGCCCCGTCACCAATCACTGCTACGACTTGGCGATCCTTTTCTCCTTTAATTTTACTTGCCACAGCCATACCCAAGGCCGCTGAGATTGAAGTCGAGCTATGTCCAACGCCAAAAGTGTCAAACTCGCTCTCGCTTCTTTTCGGGAAGCCGCTGATACCGCCGTATTTCCTATTAGTATAAAAAACATCTCGGCGACCGGTGAGTATTTTATGGCCGTAAGCTTGGTGACCTACGTCCCAGACCAACTGGTCATAAGGTGTGTTGAATACATAGTGCAGGGCGGTTGTCATTTCCACTACCCCGAGGCTTGCACCGAAGTGACCGCCTTTTTCAGACACAATATCCACGATGTATTGTCTCAACTCTGTGCAGAGTTGAGGCAATTCCTCTTCTGATATTTTAGTTCTAAGATCCTGAGGTTCTAGGATCTTGGCCAACAGTGGACCGGGGGTATAATTACTCATAGTAAGTGGGTACTTGGAAATACAGTGTTAAAGGTAACACCTAACTGTGTTCAAAGTTCGCAAATGTTGTGAAATAGGGCACAAATAAAAATCGGCCAACACCTTACGGCGGGCCGATTCAAATATTGTGATGATAAAACTAAATCGATTAAATAATCGTGCCTTCACGCTCCGCCTTCGCCGTAAACTTCTTTTGCATACGCAACCAAAGCCAAATTCCGAAGAAGCCAGCAACAATACATACCCAGTTAAACCAATGAGACATAGGCTCTAACAGGTGTCTGAAAGTCCACTGAAGTGCGTCAACAATCGGAGCGAGGATACTTTGTAGGTTCATAATTTGATAAATTGTGGGGCAAAAATAAAAATACTCGGCGAAAATATCACTTTCTAACATCATTTTTGTCACCAAATGATTTTAAGACAGTTTTCTTCCCGTCAGCCTTACCTGCTTTTAGTGACTCCGCTTATCACTTTAAGCATACTGCTTCCCGCGTGGAGTTGGGGTTTTATTAGTTTTTCGTTTTCCGATTTCCCTCTCGATAGGCTTCTGCAACCTTTATTACAAATTTCATTTGTTGGAGTATCCGTTGCGTCTGCCTTCATCATTTTTGGCGCTTTATTGGCCAATATCGTTTTCAATCGCCACGAATTCAACGCTTCCCCTACGTTTGTTCCTGCGTTGGTCTATTCTCTTATAGCCACCACGCTGTGTTTAATCAAATGCAATATCCCTGTTTTGGTGGCCAATGTAGCCGTAATTATAGGCCTCAATCGCTTGATGGAGGTATTCAGACAATCCAATGCATTACCCGCTTATTTTAAAGCTGCCTTTTGGCTGGGCCTTGGAGCGCTTGCTTTTCCTCCATTTATTCTTTTACTACCGGCCATGCTGCTCAGCATTCTCAATACCAGGTCATTCAATTGGCGCGAACATTTGCTTACCATCATTGCGTTTATAGCACCCTTTATCTACTGGGCTGTCTGGATGCTTTGGACCGACCGATTTGATGACTTGATTTTGTTTAAAAAAACCTTGAGCTTCAATACCCCAGAGGGTATGCCCGATTGGACCAACAATTATATAGGTTCTTTTGCCATTGTAACAGGAAGCTCATTTTTGTTGGCGCTACGGAGTTTCATTTTTCTTTCAGACCGTAGCTCCAATCAAGCGCGCAACGTAAAGCGGATTTTTCTATTAATCGCTCTGTTTGCCCTCGCGTCCACGGGTTTTTCCTTCGTTTATGTGGGGCAACTCTACCCTGAAGTAATAATTCTTCCAGCGACCTTTGTGATAGGAAACTGGTTTACCAACTACCGGTATAGCCTACTAGCCCCAATTATGTTTTACGTTCTCTTGACCACTGCAGCACTTCTGATAATTCATGTTTTCCAGTGGATATAAAAGCATTAAATTTGTCGAAATAATATCACAGCAATGAAATTTGGCGTAGTAGTATTCCCGGGCAGCAATTGTGACGAAGACCTCGTTTACACAATGAAGGAAATCCTCCATCAAGATGTAGTAAAGCTTTGGCACAAAGACACCGATTTGCAGGGAGTGGATTTCGTATTCATCCCGGGCGGATTCAGCTATGGCGACTACCTACGCAGTGGAGCCATTGCTCGATTCTCTCCTATCATGGATGAAGTCATCAAGCACGCCAATAAAGGTGGATATGTAATGGGAATATGCAACGGTTTTCAAATTTTAACCGAAGCCAAACTCCTTCCTGGAGCGCTTCTTCACAATGCGTCAAGAAAATTCATCAGTAAAAATATTCATCTAACTCCTGTTAGCAAGAGTGCCATCGTAACAGCAAATCTTGAAAGAGACAGAGCTTACAAAGTACCGATTGCACATGGTGAAGGTAATTTTTATGGTCCTACCGATTTGATCAAAGAACTTGAAGACTATGATCAGATTCTCTTCAGATATTGTGATGTTGATGGCAAGGTTACCGAAGAAAGCAATCCCAATGGATCATTGGACAACATCGCGGGTATCACGAACAAGACAAAAAATGTTTTCGGTATGATGCCGCACCCTGAGCGTTGTGCAGACTTCGAACTTGGCAACACCGATGGCCGCGAAATCTTCGAATCGATTTTATCGAGCGTCATCGCGTAATCCATCCATTTTTATTACCCGCACATTTGTTCGACCCCTACGGAGTCGGGCGTGACGTGATATTCATATTTGTCTACAAACATGGCATTCCTGCGGAATGCAGCGCAACACCAACACAGACCCCTACGGGGTCTCATGTCTGTAGCCTGCCAATTATCATTTATAAATAATTTATTCCAGTTTATACCAGGAACGACTCGATAAAAGCAGGTTTAGCAAAGGAAATTAAGACGCCATATTCCCGAATATTCCTGCCATAAATCTCAAGAAATTATCATCACAAGACACTAGTAAATTGGGCAAAATTTTAATCTTTAATACATGCCCAACACCTATTCACAAATTTACATTCAAATAGTTTTTGCCGTTAAATATCGCGAGAGTGTGATCCACCCGGATTGGGAGGAGCAACTTTATAAATACATAACCGGAATTATCGAAAACAAAGGTCATAAACTTATTGCAATCAACGGTATGCCTGACCACATCCATATTTTCATCGGAATGAGACCGATTTGTTCACTATCAGAACTTGTTCGTGAAATTAAAAAATCCTCTACTCTCTTTATAAATTCTAGAAACCTAACGAAGAAAAATTTTCGTTGGCAAGAGGGTTATGGAGCATTTTCGTATAGCCACTCCTCAGTAAAAAGAGTATATAATTATGTAATGAATCAAAAGCATCATCATGGCGATAAAAATTTTCTTGAAGAATATCGTCAGCAACTTCGTGACAACGAAATCGATTTCGACGAAAAATGGTTATTTACACCATTGGAATGACCCTCGCCCTTGTTCGACCCCTACGGGGTCGGGCGTGACGTGATATTTATATTTGTCTACAAACATGGCATTCCTACGGAATGCAAAAGGCCGGCAATACAGACCCCGTAGGGGTCTCATGTCTGTAACATACAAAACAAAAATCCCTACAGAACGCAGCGAAACACCAACACAGACCCCGTAGGGGTCTCATGTCTGTAGCCCCCAGAATGTCCCCGCCGCCCCACGACCCTGTAAGGGTCGCACAAATATGCCGGTCTAATCAAAATTGTATCGCCAATGATGTCGTCAGGGCATGATTGGAATTGCTGCGTGAGACGCCATCCATAAACACCGCATCATCCGTGTTGAATCGGGAGTATCACTTCCTACGAAGGAGCTGCTATTAAACACCAACTTCGCATTTGGTTTAAACGTCACTTGATGTCCAAAGGTGGGCGTGTTATTTCCATCTTCCCTAGCAATACGCTGCCAACCATTTAAAAATAATCCACTAAAAAACCATCGACTATCACCATTGGTATAAGAGACTTTTACTCCACTTTCAAAATAAGGAGAATTATCGGCGAGCATACTCCGTGTGAGGTTCCAACAGTCTTTTCCTATAGCGCTTTCAAAACCAATATGTGATGAAAAAATTCCTGCATCCACCCATAGATTTTTCTTTGGAGAAAGCTGATAGCCAGCATTTGCTTCGAAGATATTTCTGAAAACTCCAGGTTCTGCCGCCAGGTTAGAATTAGAGTAAGTACCTGTCATTAGCGCCATATTACCTCGAACTCGATCTTTCGCATACGCCGCTTTTATAAATCCCAAATTCAAATTCACCTCATTATGACGATCAAAAGAATACATGAATGCAGGTCTTTCATGATCATCAGGATTGGCAAAATCATACGAGTAATAAGCTTCAATGTGTCCGCTAAACTGAATGGGATTCTTTGTGCTATCAGGTTGAGCGAATAAACTCGGAACAGCGAAGAATATAATCAGCAAGCAAACAGCAACTCTCATCATGAAGTAGGATATGAGAAACAATATTACGCCAAATCACTCCTCTCCCAATTCCTGATAGGCTGCTTTGAGTGCCTTCAAATGTTTTCCGTAGAGATAATGAACAGCCCAGCGTAAGAAAAAGAATGTTCCAATAAATAACAATACACATAAGATGATGATGATAATCAAAACAGCAGGATCATCACTATTGAGTAAATCAGGTACTGCTGGGTCTGGCTCCTCTCGGCTTGCTGCATTATATCCAATAAAACCACCGAATACTGCGCCTGCAGGAATTGTAATCATCATCGACCTTATATATAGCTTAATGAAACGCTCCAAATATTCAATCAAAGACCTTAACCACATCCGTGTCGAGGATTGATTATTATCATGCAAATGCTTTATCTTCTTGAAAACAGGTATGTATACCAATGTCTGAATAGTCATAAAAACAATGATCAAACCTGCTAGATAAGGTAATATGTATGACCCCGGCATCCGGAAAACATAAACAGACAAAATCACACAGAGAACCGTTCCAAATATGAGCTCCATTCGAAGATTACGTACTACTTTCTCAATCGCGGTCGTACCTCTCCTTTTCACTAAAGAAGCCAAATCCTCTAAGCTTCGAAGTGGCTGGGCTCCGTCCTTCTTTTGATATATATTTTTAAAATCCTCTAATTCCATGTCATTGCATTTTTTCCATGAGTTCTTTTAAAGCCACCCGAATGCGCGTCATTTTCACCGCCACGTTATTTGCAGAAATACCAAGCATCTCGCCAATCGTTTTGTAATCGTAATCCTCTAGATAAAGAGTGACAATGGCTTTATCAATCTTCCCAAGCTGCTCGATTGCACGGTGCATCAATTGATATTGTATTTCACGCTCATCCGCCTGCCAAGCGTCGTCGGATTGCGAACCAAGTTGTGCGCGCTCAAAGGGAACGTCATTGGCCCGTTTCTTCTCCTTTCGAAACCATGATATCGCTGCATTCAAAGAGATCTGATATAGCCATGTGCTAAACTTACTTTCTCCTCTAAATCGATCCGCTGCTTTCCACGCCTGAATAACGATTTCTTGAAACAAGTCCTCACGATCCTCCTGCTCCTTGCAGTAAAGAGAACAAACCTTGAAAATGATGCGTTGATGTAGCTGAAGCTCCTGAATAAACTGTTCGGAGTTCATAGTGGAATGTTTACTTGATTGGTTTTACAGTAAAACCTGCCTTTCTCAATAGTGCAATCACACCTTCTGCACCACCGAGGTGACCGGCACCTACAGCGTAGAACGAAGCCTCTTTTGCTGATTGAACCTTAATCGATTCTACCCACTTGCGATTGCGTTCGTAGAGCATCAAGTCCATAAATGACCCCAAACCACTTTTATCATCTTGTATAAAGTCATGCATCGCCTTGATATCACCCTTTCTATAAATACCGAGCATTTGTTCGGTTTCATTTTTCATCTGATCTTTCGTCAATAGATAGTCTTTGAGCATCTTTGTTTGCAAGTCATAAGGGATCTTATCAAAAATCTTCATTTGATCGGAAACAGTCTCCAATCCCGCTATTTTCGTACCCTTAGCATCTGCTAGTTTCGCTAATTCCATTTCTGGTGAACCTGGGTTACAGCCCAATGCACTAGGATAGAGCATGGATGCTAACATCATAGGCTTAATGCTATTTACCATCTCGATTGGCATACCGACTTTCGCCTTAAGAGAATCTCCCATCTGAGCGAATGTCAAACTATCTGTGTACTCCCGAATGGTGTGGCCATCAGCCATCATCATTCCCATTTGCATTTCCACTCCAATCTGAGGGTTGGTGAAATCCAATTCCAAGAAAAGGGCTTTCGTCGCATCCAGTTTTTCAGTGACTTTCTTGTCAAAAATCAGATCTTCCGGGCATAACAAGTGAAACGTTCCATAGAGGTAAGATTTTTCTTTGAGACCATTGCCTGAGACCTCCCAAAGTAAAGTCTTCTCTGTTGGGACCTGAGCAGCAGCGCTGAATAATAGAGCAAGCGCTGAAAAGAACAATGTAAACTTTTTCATTGTGATTAATTTTTGACGATTTGACGCAGGTCCGTTTCAAATATTACAAAAAAGATAAAACTTTTTTTTACGGATTGCTTTTGGTGAAGGAATGGACTGTATTAGCCTAAATAACTGCTCGGTATCAGCGACATCGGTGCTATAGTATTTACCATCTGTAGACTGCATTCTCAGTTGTCCGATTTTTTCGGACAACTCACTACCTTCCTTCTTCAACTTAGCTTTTAGATCACTCCAGTACTTTCTTGGTCGATCAGATTCTGTTAATATCTCTATCACATCTACAATAGAAATAAACCATTTTTCATGCTCCGCATTCCAAACAGAGCGCACCTGCTTTTCCTCAAATAATTTAATTGCTGTTTCCTTTGTCATAATTAGTTCTTTTGTTTCTTATCTTTTTAAATATCCACAATTTTCTATTTACTGACTAAGAAAAAACCATCACCCGCATTGCACCGTCTTTTGAATCAGATTGATATCAAATTTCTTGTTAGAAATGCGCTTTAATAGATCATTGTAGATCGCTTCATCCATTTGTGGTGTGCGCGACAGAATCCACAGATACTCCCGATTGGGATGGCCTACTACAGCATAAGAATAATCATCGGCCAATTCGATAATCCAATAATCCCCCTTGAATGGCCAGAAAAACTGTACTTCCAATTTAGCATTGCCAGAATTTTCTACTATAAAAGCCTTTCCTTCTATATATGATAATTCACCGTTGATGCTATCCTTATTACATCGGTTTTCCACTACGATGTGACCTTCTGCACTTTTAGTATAGGTAGCGGTAGTGCAGTGACAGCCCTCTTGAAAACGCTGCGGAAACGAGGCAATCTCGTACCACTTACCAGCGTATTTATCCAGATCAACTTGACCAACCGTTTCAAGCGATTCACTAGAAGAACTGCATGCCGTCAATAAAGCAGCACACAAAAAGACATATATCCATTTCATAGTATTCGTATTTTATTTAAACATACATTTCTAAATCAAAAAAGGTAGCTCGTATGCTTAAATATACGAAATACTACTTTCTAATAGCGGCAATTCCTGGCAACTCAATGCCCTCAAGACTTTCGAGCATCGCTCCGCCACCGGTACTTACATAACTCACTTGATCAGCAAGTCCAAATTGGTTTACAGCAGCCACGCTATCACCGCCGCCCACGAGCGTAAACGCACCATGATTCTTGGTAGCCTCAGCCAATGCTTCTGCTACCGCGATAGTTCCCTTTGCAAAAGCTTCCATTTCGAATACACCCATTGGTCCATTCCAAAGAATGGTTTTGCTGCGAAGAATTACTTCTTTAAAACTCTCGATAGATGCTGGACCGATGTCCAAACCCATCCAACCATCTGGAATGGCTCCAACACCGCAAGTATCTGTTTTCGCATCTGCGGCAAACTTATCTGCAATCACGGCATCCGTTGGCAACAACAAGTTCACATTCTTCTCGCGTGCCTTTACCAACAAGTCGAGCGCTACATCTAATTTATCTTCTTCTACCAAACTGTTTCCTACTTTGCCTTTTTGGGCTTTGATAAAGGTAAACGCCATACCGCCGCCGATAATTAGATTATCAACGCGGTCCATCAAATTCTCAATGATTGCAATCTTACTGCTTACTTTACTACCACCAATAATGGCAGTCACGGGAGTTTGATTGCTATTGAGAACACGATCAATGTTTTTAACTTCATCTTCCATCAAATAACCGAACAAACGATCGGTCGGAAAGAACTTAGCAATTACTGCCGTTGAAGCGTGCGCTCTGTGCGCTGTTCCGAAAGCATCATTTACGTAAACATCACCATTCTCAGCGATTTGTCCTGCGAAAAATTCATCGCCAGCTTCTTCTTCTTTATAAAAACGAAGATTCTCTAATAGCACTACTTCACCATCCTTCATGGCATTTATAACACTCGAGGCCCTTTCACCAATACAGTCTTCAGCAAAGTATACGGGCACTCCCAAAACCGACTGAACGTTCGGTACAATATGGCGCAAGGAAAATTTATCCTCCGGACCACCCTTTGGTCGGCCCAAGTGAGACATCAATATGGCTTTTCCGCCATCTCCAATGATTTTCTTAATCGTCTTTGCCGCAGCGCGAATGCGAGTATCATCTGTCACTTGCATTTGCTCATTGAGGGGCACGTTAAAATCCACACGCACCAAAACACGTTTTCCAGAAAAATTGCGGGAGTCTAACTGATAAGCCATATTGATTAATTTTTTTTATTAGAAAATGCTGAACTAATGATGATGACCACCTGGTCCATGTGCATGTCCGTGCGCGATTTCTTCGCCACTTGCGTCGCGCACTTCCATCACTTCTACATCAAAATGCAATTCCACCCCAGCCAACGGATGATTCGCATCCACTGTTACCATATCACCTTCTACAGAAGTCACAGTTACAATGTACTGATGCTGTTCATTACCTGCGCGAAACTGCATTCCCTCTTTCACTGGGTTGCCACCAAAAGCCGCCATAGGCACTTGCTGCACAGCAGCTTCATCACGCACGCCGTAGCCATCTTCTGGGTTTACCACGATATTAAATTTATCTCCAACTACCTTTCCTTCCAAACCTGCTTCCATACCGGGAATGAGGTTGCCATGGCCGTGTAGGTAGTAGAGCGGCTCGCGGCCCGCACTTGAATCCAACACCTCGCCTGAATTGTTGCGCAATGTGTAATGGATTGCGGCTACTTTTTCGTTTGTGATTTGCATGATATATAAATTAAAATTCTATTTAAACAACTGTTGAAGGCTCACCTTCTTACTCACAATCTGGTGCAACTGATCTATCGACACACGTTCTTGTTGCATACTATCACGCTCACGAATCGTCACGGTATTATCTTGCATCGTATCATAATCTACAGTAATGCAATAAGGCGTTCCAATCGCATCCTGTCTGCGATAGCGGCGGCCTACAGCATCTTTATCGTCATATTGTAGATTGAAATCAAGTTTCAATAAATCTACGATCTCTTGCGCCTTCTCTGGAAGACCATCTTTTTTTACCAAAGGCAAAATAGCCACCTTCACAGGAGCCAATGCAGGATGTATGCGCAATACCATACGCTCTGAACCATCTTCCAATTTCTCCTCTTCATATGCCGCGCTAAGTGTTGCGAGAAACATACGATCAAGACCTATAGATGTCTCAATTACATAAGGAATATAACTCTCGTTGGTTTCTGGATCGAAATAGCGCAGTTTTTTACCGCTGAACTTCTCGTGCGCACCCAAATCAAAGTCAGTGCGTGAATGAATACCCTCAAGCTCCTTAAAGCCCATTGGGAAATTGAACTCAATATCACAAGCCGCATTTGCATAGTGCGCCAACTTCAAATGATCATGAAACTTATAATTACCTTCTCCCATTCCCAGCGCCTTGTGCCATTTAATGCGTGTTTCTTTCCAGTAGTTGTACCATTCGAGTTCTGTTCCTGGTTTCACAAAAAACTGCATTTCCATTTGCTCGAATTCACGCATTCTAAAAATGAATTGACGCGCGATGATTTCGTTTCTGAAAGCTTTTCCTATTTGAGCAATACCAAAAGGCAATTTCATACGGCCGCTCTTCTGGACATTTAGAAAGTTGACGAAAATACCTTGTGCCGTTTCGGGACGTAAATAAATAATACCTGCATCACCGCTCACCGCACCCATTTCGGTCTTAAACATCAAATTAAATTGACGTACTTCCGTCCAGTTACGGCTGCCTGTTTCTGGATCTGCAATTTCACATTCCTCAATCAAATTCTTTAAAGCCTCAAGATCACTAGCTTCTAATGCAGCTTTCATCTTTGCTTCTACCGCATTGATTTTTTCTTGATTGCGCAATACATTTGGGTTGGTAGCTCTGAACTGCTCTTCATTGAAAGCATCACCGAATTTGTTTTTCGCTTTTTCTATTTCTTTATCGATTTTCTGATCGATCTTTTTAATATAATCTTCGAGCAACACATCGGCGCGATAGCGCTTTTTACTGTCTTTATTATCGATCAAAGGATCATTGAACGCATCCACGTGACCTGAAGCTTTCCAGGTGGTGGGGTGCATAAAAATCGCCGCGTCAATACCTACGATATTTTGGTGCATGCGCGTCATCGCGGTCCACCAATAATTCTTGATATTATTCTTCAATTCAACACCATACTGACCGTAGTCATAGGTGGCAGAAAGTCCGTCGTAGATTTCTGATGAAGGAAAGATAAAGCCATACTCTTTAGAGTGAGCGATGACCTTTTTGAGTTTGTCGTCGTTGTTTTGCATAACGAGGGCAAAGATAGCGAGAGAATTGTTGTAATTTTTAGCGCTATGAACAAGACCTTTACACTCAAAAGCAATAGCGTCGGCGGGCAAGGCAGCCTCACGCAGGAATTCAGCGGCTGGGGCTGCGTTGGACAAAATGAATCTCCTCAACTTTCATGGGAAAATGCGCCAGAGGGTACCGAAAGTTTTGCCATTACGATGTACGATCCCGATGCGCCTACTGGTAGTGGCTGGTGGCATTGGCTCATCTTTGATATTCCAATGAACGTGAGCGAACTCGCAGCTGGAGCAGGCAATGTTGCCTCAGGAAAAGCTCCTCAAGGCTGCATCCAGAGCGTTACCAGTTATGGTCAGACAGGCTATGGAGGTCCTTGTCCACCCGTTGGCCACGGCATTCACCAATACATTATTACTATTCACGCTCTCAAAAAAGCAAGTCTGGGACTGGATGAGAAGACTGACCCTGCTGTGGTAGGCTTCAATCTTTGGGCAAATACCATCGAAAAAGCCAGTCTTGTATTCTACTATCAAAGAAAATAACCCGCGGGAATAGGAATTCGCAACGGGTTATTCGCAAAGGACAATTTAAAAAAGTTAAAGCGTAAAGAAAGTCTTTGACAACGCCAAAATGAGCGTACCCGTTCCATACAACAATGATCTCCACAACACCGCTTTGGTGGGATAAACGCGAAAGTCTTTGAAACGATAAAAAGAAAAGAAACTGGTCAGCAATAATCCTGAATTGCCCATAATCAAAAACACCCAGCCTCCAGGCCAAGACAGCAAAATAAACATCAAACCAATGACTCCAACCGCCACAAAAAATCCTGTGGCAACGCCCAATATTGTCTCAAAAGCTGTTGGATTATGTGGATTCTTTGCTCCAAAATCAAATGATAAATTGTTAATGATGAAATAACCACTCATAAAGTAAAACATCGATAACGCACTGAGAGAAGTGATTAAAAGAAAATTTCCCATTGGTAATCCCAAAATTTTTATGCATAAGCATAAGATTACTCCGACGACTAAGGCCAATTCTAGTTTTTTCATACAGTATTATAGTTTTCACAAATATAAATGAATTACTCACCTTCGCTTAACCAATTAAAACTTCTAAACTATTTTCACCACAAATCAAGACATAACAATGGAAAAAAAACGTAAAGGCGCTCGCACGATTAAAGACATACCTCCAGATATTTTACTAGAGCTCAATGCTGGAGTCATCGAAAGCGCAAACCTCGTAGAATGGTTGGCAATAGACCATCATGTATTGCTGAATAATATCCTGCACCAAAACGAAAGAATAGAATACCACCAAGAAATAATCAGTCGTTGGAATCAATTAAAAAAAAACAGCATCAACACCCGAAATGAGGCTGCTGGAAAAGCCTTCGCGACCATTGTGCAGCGTGAAAAAGATTTGGAAATTCTAACACTAATTTCAAATCACACTTCCGATAGCGTTCGATGTTGGGCAGCTTATGCCGTTGCGGAAATTCATAAACATGATTTTAAAAAGCTTTTGAAAGAAATCACTCCTTTCGCAGATGACCCGCACTTCGGAGTGCGCGAAATAGCCTGGATGGCCGTACGACCAATGATTGCAAATGACATAGAATCCGCAGTCGTATTTCTAGTTCAATGGACCGAATCAAAAAGTGAAAATTTAAGAAGATTTGCAAGCGAAGCCACTCGCCCTCGAGGAGTATGGTGTGCGCACATTCCAGCGCTTAAGGAAAACCCTCAACTGGGAATCTCTATCATTGAGCCATTGAAAGAGGATACTTCCAAATACGTCAAAGACAGTGTTGGCAATTGGCTCAACGATGCCGCGAAGACAGCACCTGATTTCGTGCGCGCATTGTGTCATCGTTGGTCATCCCTTACTTCGCCACATACGCAATACATTATCAAAAAAGCGTTGAGGAATTTGTGAGAGCAAATGTAGTTTGCCCCATCTTCGCGCCATGGCAAAGGGCAAAGATATTTGGATAGAAAAAGGGTACGAAGTATTCGCCCTTCATGGGGCTTCCGGATTGAAAGTTGAGGCTTTGGCTAAATCACTTGATATCAGTAAATCTTCTTTTTATCATCACTTTGCGGATATCAATTCATCTTTTGATAATCCGCTTCAAAAAGGGTTACTATTTCTTTGAGCAAGATATCTTTCACTTCTTGCATATCGACAGGGCGACCGAGCTCGATGTGCATGCTCGCAACGTCTTTGTCGTCGATACCGCAAGGGATAATATTTTTAAAATAAGAGAGATCAGAGTTGACATTAAAAGCAAAACCGTGCATAGTGACCCAACGGCTGCATTTCACCCCAAGAGCCGCAATCTTTCGTGCCTTCTCGGGATTGTCTCCATCAAGCCATACACCAGTGAGTCCATCAATGCGCCCCGCTTCAATGCCATAGTGCCCTAGCGTCCGAATAATGGCCTCTTCCAAGAAGCGCAGAAACTTATGGATATCTGTGAAATAATGTTCTAAATCAAAAATGGGATAACCTACAATTTGTCCCGGTCCGTGATACGTGATATCGCCGCCGCGATTGATGGGATAAAACGAAGCACCCACATGCTTCAACCCTTCATCGTCTAAAAGTAGATTTTTGATATCTCCACTT
The DNA here is from genome assembly GCA_044371755.1 of Flavobacteriales bacterium. Classification (GTDB taxonomy): domain Bacteria; phylum Bacteroidota; class Bacteroidia; order Flavobacteriales_D; family Sanyastnellaceae; genus JAIXWP01. The sequence continues at coordinate 22,733 of JBILSZ010000028.1, forward strand.
TTTCCGAGGGTATAAACATGTGGGTGTTCTACAAAAAAAAGATAATCTGTGGTTGGCTCTTCTATTCCATCGGTACGTTTGCGATTGCTGAGTTTGATTTCACAATTACGCTGAAACAGCACTTCCTGCATGTCCCAGCACTCCTTGTAATCCATCAAACCCAAATCTCGAAATTGTATCATACCAAGAAAATTCATAATTCGAAATTCATAATTCGAAATTCATAATTCGAAATTCATAATTCGCAATTCCAAATTCCAAGCCCTACCATACTACCATACTACCATACTATCATACTAGCATACTAGCATACTATCACTGCACTTTCGCGAGCTCACCTTTCAAGAAGATGATTGCTGGAATGGCTACTGCGTCTTCGTTGCGGAGTTCAGCGAGGTCGATACTGAGCCAATCACCAAGGTGATTCAAATAAAGCGTGCGTTCGATACGGTTGCTTCCTTTTGACCACATTTCGATGATGGTATCACACTTTTCACCCATGAGTTTTTTACACAATTCCATTCTCATTTGTGAACGCTTGTGATCATCCTCATTGCGGATCAAAAGAACCGCAACGCGATTGTCACCTCCCGTCCAACCCACCAATTCATTATGATTCATCTCTGGGAATACGTGGTGCCAACATAGCATTTTGCTATTCTCATTAATCTGCTGTCTCCAGCGAATAGCAAGGCCTTCGTATTGCGCTTCTGCATAAAGAATTGGAATACGATTCACGATTTTTTCAGCCACAGCTTTCGAAGTACTGCGGATTTCTGAAATATTTTTTTCAATCAATTCAATGCTGTTCTCTACTGACTTCTCGAAAGAGCGATCAATGATGCCATAAGCCGCCAACACGAAAAACTGTTGGATAGCACTGTAGCCAAACATCGCACGAGGAGGATTACCACCAGGGATAATGATGCAATTAAGATTCAACTCTTTTGCAAAACCAGCAATCTTACCACCGCTGGTAATACAAGCGATTTCGGTGCCTTTTTCACGTGCTTCGTGAAAAGCGGCTACTGTCTCTTCGGTATCCCCGCTATAACTGCTGATAATGACGAGAGTGCGCTCGTTTACGAATGCTGGCAACACATAGTCACTTGTGCATGTAATGGGTAAAGAACACGTCTCTGCTACTATTTGTGAAACAATCTTACCTCCGATTCCAGATCCTCCGAGACCTGAGATAACGATGTTGTCAAATTTCTTGTTTGGGATGTTGAACGATGCGGCACGTCCAATTGCCAATGCTTCTTTTAGATGTTGTGGAAAAGCTTCTACTAATGCTTTCATTTCTTTGTCGTTGTTTTATCAGCGGCAAAGATAGCATATTGAGGGTTATCGTACGCGCGCCACACTGGTAGCCATTCCTTCGTATGAAGACAGTTCCATTTTAATACTACCCACCAAGATTTTGGCCTGAGCCAATACAGGGAGGTGGTTCATGTCGTCAGTAACCCAAACGCTAAGGTCTTCTTCCTTCTTAAACACCCGTCCTTTCTGCACCACAGGCGCGAAGCGGATACAATTAAAAGTACCAGCATCAACCTTAACGGTTTCTTTACCTAGATACTTCATTTTGAGTGGGTAGATTTCTCCGTCAACAACAGTTTGCACGGTGATAATATCACCTTTCTTCTTATTACTCATATCCAACGTGCGGGCGTAGAAGTATGCAGAGATCATGTCCTGTACGAAGTCTGGTGTAGCGTAAGCATCTTTTTTCTCATCTGTATAAGCGCGCTTATCTTGATGGAAAGTATAGTCTTGATGAATCTTATATCCGCCTTCGTCGCAATTGCGCACGAAACGGTAAGGAAAGAGACCTTGTTTGTCTACATAAGTCTCATAACGGTCACGAACTTTGAAAAACCAGTCGAACGAACCAAGGCTTCGGCCTTCACCCACGATGTGGTAAGCTTCGCGATCGCCGAACTTATATGGACTATCATTTACTGTAATAGTAGCCTCACCTGCGGTAATCAACCCGTAGTGAATGCGATACTTAGTTTTTTCTCCAACCTTAAACGCATTGTTTGCCACGCTGCGGTAACCCATAGATGGGAGGTTGTTGACATTGACTTTAGGAGGCTTGGAAGTTTGCGAAAAACTCAAACCAGAGCTTAAAATCAGGGCGAAAATGAATATTACCTTTTTCATACTGATCTGCTTTTCAAAGTCAATGCCAAAAGACTGTAATTTATTGCCCTTAGACACAATAATAATACTGCGCCCTCTAATCAATGGTGGCTATACACTTCAGCTCAATGGCGATTGGTGTGGGGAGCGAGTTGATTTCTACTGTGGTGCGGCAAGGCTGAGCATCTTTAAAATACTCTGCATACAATCTGTTGTACGTATGAAAATCTCGTTTCATATTGACTAGAAAAACAGTTACGTCAACAAGGTTTTCCCATTTACTACCGCTTGCTTCAAGAATAGCCTTTACATTTTGAAATACGCTGTGACACTGAGCTTCGAAGTCGAACGCAATGAAATTCCCGTTTTTATCAAGCTGTAAGCCCGGCACTCCGCTGTCTGTGGCATCGCTACCAGCTACACGTGGACCCACGCCTGATAAAAACAAAAGATTCCCAACGCGACGGGCATGTGGGTAGAGACCAACTGGCTTCGGTGCCTTGTCTGTTGAAATGCTATTTTCTGACATAAATTATTTCTTTATTAGGCGAAAGGTATAACGCTTCCCGCCATCCAATCCAATTACTACGAAATATACACCGCTATTCAACTCGCTTACATCTTGCTTCAATGAATAAAGATGCTCAAAATAGCGCTCCCATCTAACTGCTTTTGCCTCTTGACTTAAGATCTCAAGGCTCACGATTCGATCACCACTACTTTGAATTTCAAATGACGTGTCCGCTGGGTTGGGGAAAAGTCGAAGGTCTTTGGAGATGATTAGATCTGACTGGTTGCTCGAACAATCTATAAGCCATGTGTAAGCCGCGGGAAACTCACGATCCCAAAACCACTCTGAATGTGCCCCATCAGCCCAGTCTAGCGATTGAAATTCATCGGATGGGTAACCATTGTTTTGAAGATTCTGAATCATTTCATTTTGATCTTCGAGCACGCTGCCATTGCCTTCATTGGTGCCGCAGACATGATAAACCAATGTACCCGGAAGATTGTCGTGATTTTCACCCAAATCAAAAATCTCGGGATTGAACCAATAAGCTGGTGAGAACAAGCCCACTTTTCCAAAGACTTCTGGATAACTGAATGCTGCATACGCAGATATCAATGCTCCAAGTGAAGAGCCCATAATTGCCGTATTGGATCGGTCAGATAGTGTGCGGTAGTTCGCATCAATAAATGGCTTCAGTGTATTTACTAAAAAAGAGCAATATTCGGCACCTTGGCCTCCTTGGTTGTACTGCGAGTTCACCCACGGCGCATACTCATTGAGACGCTCTCCACCGCCGTTGTCAATGGCCACGATAATCGATTGTGAACACGCATTCTGCAACTCATTCGTCATGCTTTCATCCACACGCCATTCACCGGAAAAAGAGGTTCCTGCGTTGAATACATTCTGCCCATCATGCATATAAATCACGGGATAGTAGTTTGCACTAGTGAAATAATCTGGGGGAAAGGAAATCCAAATGCGCCGATTGCGTTGCAATTGAGGAATGTGAAAATTGCTATCGAGAATTCGCACATGTTCGGTAACAGTAAGATTTCCGCCAATGTCTTCCCAACCCAAAACGAAAATTGTTTCCGTAGCTCCCGATTGATAAACCAATGAGCGATCAGCCATGAATCCACCGGTAGCACTCCCCTCCACCGTGGGCCAATTTCCTCTTGTTATTTTGTAATTATAAGTAGTACCTGCAACTCCCGAGAAAGAAACCGAATATCCATTCGGTCCTAGTTCCATTCGAAAATTTTCATCTCGTGGGTTCCAATTATTAAAGCTACCCGCTACATAAAGCGTATCTCTCAGCGGCGTCAGCTGCGGCGTAGTCGCCACGGTAATCGTCATTTGTGCACATGCGCTAACTGCAATAAGCAGCATAAGAGAAGACAAATACCGAGCAATCATTCGGTTGATCATTATTGATGGATTATTTTACCTGTCTTCATCACACCGCCCACTCGCAGCATATATACATAGGTGCCTCTGGGCAAGTCCGCACGAGGATTCCAGCGCAACGATTGATTACCCGGTGTTTGTTTCAAGTATCCAGAATCATAAACCACGTTCCCTCGCGTATCGTACACTTTGAGCACAGACTCTAAAGGGATTTTTGTTGCATAATTCCATTCCACATAATCTGTAAATGGATTAGGATACACTATCACATCTCTAGAGAAAGTCGCCACGGCCTGCACACTTGCTGCTTCAATTGGAGGAAGCGATGCTGAATAAATACCATTCCCATGCGTAGCTATAGCGATTGTTCCATCATAAGGGCGCGCTTTAATCATATTGATTACTACGTTTCCTATGGTTGTTGGCCCTTCCATTTCCCAAATAGTGTTCTCACCATTGAGTTCAGTCGTGCTAAACAATCCCACACTTGTTCCTGCAAAATAAATTGCAGGATCTGATGGATAGACTTCCATCCAATAGACCGCGGGACCGTTACCAGTTCCGTCGACGTTTTGCTCTAAGTTACCACTTATATTCTCGAAAGTCAGTCCACCGTCAACGGAATGGAAAATACTCTGTACACCGTAATTTGAAAAACTCACAAGCAATTCCTGTGTATCCAAATCATTTACTGCGATGCAACTCGTATAGGCATTCTCAGGAAAAATATCCGAGTTCAATTCTGTTCGCACAGGTGTGTCGGAATGGATGTTTTCAAGCTTCCAAATGCGACCATTGCTCGAACCATAAAATAATACACTGTTATCAATGATGGCTTGGTCGAGCGTAGTGATAGATCCCCCAGATACGGGTATGATACTTTCTGATACATTGTCCCACTCACCCAGTGGATGCTTTGAAATGTAATCGTTGGTGACTTCAATAGAATTTACATTCTCCAAATGCCAAATAGTTCTATTTCCCGCCATCCAAATATCATTGTGCGTTTGACTATCCAAAATAAACGGATTGATAAACAAATAAGACGGACCACTTGTAGGATCGATACGTTCGGTGCCAGTTAAATTTCCTTCTGCATCGATGGTCTTCTTATATATTCTTCCGAGTTGGCTACTTGTTAGAATGAAG
>JBILSZ010000029.1:0-27704 GCA_044371755.1 Flavobacteriales bacterium
ACTCACCCAGTTCTTACCTGTTGCATCTGGCAATATGATATCTTGAGCTATTTCGCCACACATGCAATAGCGCTTCTCATCAGCACTTTCGATAATCTGCTTCATTTTTGCCGCATCCATCCAATCCACCATTCCTGTTTTGTAATAGTTGTCCACCATATAAACAAACAAACGGTCCATGCACATAATCTTAGAAGTCTCGGCAGTGTAGGTGATGAAATTTACGAAATACTTAAAGAGATCTTTATTGCCTGAAACACGATCAATCAACTTCTTTGATTCCACACACAAAGTGTCCGGAATCTGAGGAAGTGTTTGTGTAATGTATCTTTCGATCAATCGATGAATGTTTTGATCTCGGATCATCGCAGGTGAATTGAAGTCCACATTATCCCAATAATGTTCGCGGAACCAATAGTATTGATAACGTGCTTTTTCGTCGTCTGATAACCCTGCTGGAGCTTCAGGAGTTTCTACATCGATACTCATCTTAAGAAGTTTAGTAAAAAGTAAATTTGGATACTTCGCAATCAAGTCTTTTTGATGAGCGATTACTTCTTTATTCAAAACTTCTAATTGTTCTCTAAATGGTTTTTTCTCATCGTCAGTTTTGAGAGAATCATTCAATATTTTGTCGATGGGTTCACGCTGAGTGCGCTTTGTATTTATAAAGCGGATATATTCAAAAAAACGCTTATTATTTTCTGACTCGCGCACCACGATTTTATTGATATCGTTGTCTGCACTACATACGATGTCAATATTCTCTTGGTCAACAATGATATCGAAAAACTTAGGGCCAGGAAGGATAATCATGTATTTGCCTATTTGATCGGGTGTTTTACCCTTGAACTCAAAGTTTCCTTTTGAATCGACACGTGCAGTGTCATTGTAGTATGGACTCTTTCCATAATAATTCCCAAGGTAAATGACAGTATCTTTAAGTCCTTCGACTCTTCCTTTGATGGTATACTTTGACTTTGCTGTTTCGGCTTTCGCCTTTTGAGAGGTGGGTTGTGCCCATCCCATTTGAGAAATAGCCGTGAAGGCCATGATTAAAACAACAAGAATTTTATTCATTTTCATATAGCTTCTTTTAGCAAACATTCTATTGACTCCAAAATTCAATGGTAGGTTCGTTTCGCTTCGCATCTTTAACATTTCATTGAAGGTTACAAAGATTAAAAGCGTTGGGCCGACTTTCAAGGATTGTTCCAAAACATTACCAACGGTGGAATGTTACCTTTGCCGAAATGAAAAAAGTAGCAGTCATTGGATGTGGTTGGTTGGGCTTACCGCTGGCTTTAGTCCTCAAAGCCAAAGGATACGAAACCTATGGTTTTGCTCGCCGACAGGAGGTTCAGGATACTCTTATAGCAAATGGTATTGTCGTTTTACCCTCGATAGATAGTCTCAAGAACATCGAGGTGGCGGTTTGTACCCTTACTCCCCCTAAAACCGAAGAAGACTTAACGGTTCACACCCAAATCGCTCGAGCGGCGGCGAACAATAATTTGGAGCAGTTTATTTACACCTCATCCATTTCCGTATATCCCGACATCGACGCCGAAGTTTCAGAGGGCGACAACGATCCAAAGCATGCCATTTCCCAACTCGAGGCAACTTATCTTGGCCAATACCCGAAAACCACGGTGTTGAGACTGGGCGGCTTGTACGGTGGTGAGCGCCATCCTGCCAAATATCTATCAGGTAGGTCGAATGTTGCTAAGCCTTTAGCGCCAATCAACTTGGTGAGCAGAGAGCGCGTAATCGAAAGCATCCTTAAGTGCATTGAACTGGGGATTCAATCGGAAATAATCAATATCGTCGATAAGGAGCACCCAACAAGGGTTTCGTATTATACAGAAGTTTGTAACGCAATGGGCATTGCACCCCCATCATTTGAAGAAAGTGAGGAAAAGGGAAAGATTGTTAGCACAAAAAAAATGGAGCAATTGCTCCATTTATAAATCTTATAGCGCCGCCTCTGGCAATTGCGTCAATACCGCCACAAATTCTTCCTCAATCGCTTTGTGCTTATCGCGCGCATACCACAAATGAACTTTTTCTTTGATTACATCCTTTCCTTCATTTTCCGCCTTCAACTGGTCAAATAGTTCTTGCGCAGGTGCAGGTCTTGGACCGAACTTAGCCACCACCTGACCATTTTCAATGATCACGAAAATTGGGATGGATCTGCTTTTACCGTTGGTTAGAAACATATCCATGATTTCGAGATTCTCCTCGCGAAGGATGTAATGTGTCTTGATGTTTCTAGAAATTTTTGACAGCTTTTCCACCACGGGCACAATCTGCGCGGAATCGCCACACCAGCCTTCAGTGATGACAAGGATATCCAAGCTCCTATCCAAACCTTCTATGGCTTGCACAGTATTATCGCTAAATGATGCGTGCTTGTCCCATCGATCCATTCTATGAACATTGAGTTTGCTGTATTCGAGCAATGCAGGTGTCTGTGTCGGGCCCGTTACCTTACCCTCATCGTGCAAGGTATCTATTAGCTTACGATACGCTGCGTAGTCCATCGTCCCCTCGAAGCCATTATTTATGAGTGTTTGAAGTGCGTTCATTTTCCTATGATTATTATTGTACAAAGTTCCGACAGATCATTCACCTATACATCACAAAAATGTAGAATCATCCTAGGGCTACGAATTATTTCAAGATCATTTTAAAGTATGACACAAATCACCACACACCTGCGCAAGATGAGTACAACGCTTGATAATCAGGCCCAATACATGTTGCATCTGGTGGACATTATCGACTACACAGGCAAATTTTTCTTAAATCCTCTAGTAGGAAGTCATATCAAAATTGAATTCCTGAATGAAATACATTGTGTAGAAACAGGCAAGAAGATCAAAAAAACCTTCGGAGAAGGGATGAGTTATGATGTTTGGATAAACTCACCTATGGCTAGTCCGAGCATTGTTAATCCTGAGTTAAGCCGCATTCATGAAGGAATTGCACTAAGAGACTACGAATGGGAAATGGCCCATCACAATCAGCCTCATTATGTCTATTTGTCGAGAACAAGTGGAATAAAAGTCGGGGTAACGCGCGTCACGAATGTCCCAAGTCGCTGGATTGATCAGGGGGCAAGCGAGGCCATCATCATCGCCGAAACGCCTTATCGTCAGCTTGCAGGGCTGATCGAAGTAGCATTAAAAGATACCATGGCTGATAAAACGGCGTGGCAAGCAATGCTCAAGAATATGGTCGACAATACGACATCGTTGGTCACTAAAAAAAATGAAGTATTCGAAATACTTGCTGCTCAATATGAGGATTTCTTCTTTGATGATGATACTGTTACCAATATTTCCTATCCTGTTTTAAACTATCCGCAAAAAGTAAAGTCTGCAAAGCTGGACACACAGCCTGTCATTCAAGGAAAATTGATTGGAATAAAGGGACAATATCTCCTGTTTGAAGATGGCACAGTCTTTAATGTGCGATCACATGCAGGATATAAAATTCAACTTACCGCATTAGAATAATCATGACAAAGCAACCACATAGCGACATCCAACATCTTTACACCCGAGCTACATTTGGATTGCATCCCAAGTTTTTTTCCAATAAAATAAATAAAAATCCTACTCAGCTTTTCGAAGAACTGCTTGAAGAATCGAAGGAATATTCCGACCTCAAGCACTTTGAAGATATTCGCATAAAGGGAAAGGATATAGGTGGTTTTAAAATTCTTAAAATGATTTTGAAGAGCCGCAAAGAATTGCAAGAACTCAATCTTGCATGGCTCGACAAAATGCATGTGAGTCGCGCACAATTGCGTGAAAAGATGACGCTCTTTTGGCATCATCACTTTGCAACGTCAGCTCCTTTTCCCGTTTTGATGCAAGAGCAGAACAACATGTTTCGCAGAAATGCTTTGGGTAATTTCAAAGACCTCCTGCTTGAGGTGGCGCGTGATCCTGCAATGATTATTTATCTCAATAATCAACAAAATAAAAAGAACGCTCCCAATGAGAACTTTGCTCGTGAGTTGATGGAACTCTTCACCCTTGGAAGAGGGCATTATAGCGAAAATGACATCAAAGAGTCAGCACGCGCGTTCACAGGCTGGCACATCGATTTAGATGGTTATTTTGCTTTTGATAAAAAATCTCATGATGATGGTGAAAAAATATTCTTCAATCAAACAGGCAATTGGAATGGCGACGACATCATTCGAATGATTTTGGAGAAAAGACAAACGGCGCGCTTTATTTGCCAAAAACTCTATAAATTTTTCGTTTCTCCGAAAGTTAATGAAGCATTCGTAGAAAAAATGACCGATGAATTTTTCACTTCGAATTATGACATCACACGACTGATTCGATTTTTATTTACCTCCGAAGAATTTTATCTGAGTCACAATCGCGGCGCGCTTATCAAAAGTCCAGTAGAACTGATCGTGGAATACAAGCGCTTTTTTTCATTAGAAATGAATAAAGATCAAAACATGATCAAGCTTCAGCGCGCCTTGGGTCAAGTTTTATTCCTTCCGCCGAATGTTGCGGGCTGGCCGGGTGATCGAAGTTGGATTGATAGCACATCGCTCTTAGTGAGGATGAATCTCCCCTACGTGTTTGCGGGAATTCACGAATACGATCCGCAAGAAAAAGCGCTGCCCGAAAGCGCGCTCATCGAGCAAAAAGGTCCCAAGCCCTTTTTATCCAAAATGAATATTTCAGCCTGGAATGAATTGGCAACGTCAAGTAAAAATCCAAAGGCGCAAGCATTGTTTGATTATTTGATCATTCATCCGCACATGGTTCCACCTATTGCGATGAGTGAAAAAAGAAGCACCGACGAAATCTTGCGCGCGATACTTTCATTACCAGAATTTCAACTACACTAGGTTATGAATAGAAGAAATTTTATCAAGACAACGGGACTTGCCAGTGGTACTTTGTTTGTGCCGCAATTGTTTGCTAAAAGTCCATTTGCATTCGCCAATCCAGCTAATGATAGTCGGATTCTCGTAGTGATTCAATGGAGTGGCGGCAATGACGGATTGAATACCGTCGTGCCATTTCGCAACGATATTTATTATAAAAATAGACCAAAAATCGCCCTTAAGAGAGATGAGTTGCTCCCTCTAACCGATGAGTTGGCGCTTCATCCAAAATTGGAAATCATCAAAAAACTCTGGGATAACGGTGAAGTGGCGGTCTTAGAAAATGTTGGATATCCGGAGCCTGATCGCAGTCACTTTCGTTCGATGGATATTTGGCACAGCGCTAGTGATTCAGACGAATACATCAATACTGGCTGGCTGGGAAGGTGGTTGGATCAAGGACGTGTTGCATCATCTGCCATTGAAATGGACGATAGTTTGAGTTTGGTGATGAAAGGGGAATCGCAAAAGGGACTGGCCATTCGCAACATCGATGCGGCGAAAAAACTCGCTGCTATTGGATACCATATCGCGATGGATATCGAACCACACGAACATGACCAAATCTCGTATTTGAGGAATACGCTGCTCGAGGGCACGCAGGGTATCGAATATGTGCATAGTCAATCGAAGAAGTTTGCCTCAAAAGAAATTTATCCCGCCACGGAATTGGGCAAACAGCTCAAGAGCATCGCCGAACTTATTTTGAGCGGCTGCACTACGCGTGTTTATTATGTCACTTTAGGAGGATTTGATACACATGCAATACAGCCATTTACACAAAATACTCTATTCAATCAATACAGTAAAGCAGTGAATTCTTTCAGAAACGACCTCATTGGAGGCAATCGATGGAAGGATGTAGCTGTGCTTACCTTCTCTGAATTTGGCCGCCGAGTGAAGGAAAATGCTGGAAAAGGCACCGATCATGGTACGGCCGGGGTTTCTTTTTTATTTGGAGGAAATATTAAAAACGCAGGACTTTATGGTGGCTTGCCAGACCTTGAAAACCTCCAAGACGGTGATTTGACGCACCGTTTGGACTTTAGGCAGGTGTATGCCAGTATTATTGAAGAGTGGATGAAAGAAGATTCAGAAAAATTATTATTCGATAAATTTTCGCCACTTCGTGTATTTGTATGAAATAAAGCCTATATTTGACCTAACATATCGGTATTCAACACGTTTTCTGTTTTAATTGTGGTTAATGTTTGTTGGAGTTGATGTGTAAACCAACAAACGTTTTAATTTTTTTTCATGAACATTTTTGTTTCAGGCTTGAATTACAGCCTATCGAGCGAAGAGCTCAACGAGATTTTTGCACAGTATGGTGCAGTAACATCTGCTAAAGTAGTAATGGACAAGATGACTGGCCGCTCACGCGGATTCGGTTTCGTAGAAATGTCTTCTGATGACGAAGGTCGTCAGGCGATTTCTGCTCTTGACCAAAGCGACATCAAAGGTAGAAAGATCAACGTTAAAGAAGCTGAGGATCGTCCGCAGCGCAGTGGCGGTGACCGTCCACAACGCAGCTTCGGTGGCGGTGGTGATCGCCGTGATGGTGGTTACAAACCACGCTTCAACCGCGACAACAATCGCTATTAATAGATAAGATTGTTTAAAACATTAAAACCGCCCTGGATATCCGGGGCGGTTTTTTTTTAATTCTAAATTCAGAATTCGTAATTCAGAATAGAGGAAGAACCAGACTAGTCGCTAGTCCCTCCGTAACTCCGTCCCTCCGTCGCTCTGTTACTAGTTTCTTTTCTTTACTGTTCTCCTAACGTCCTTTCCGTCTTTCGTACGAATGTGGAGGTTGTAAATGCCTGCAGGTAAGTCCCGAACGTTCATTCGGTTTACAGTGGACGTTTGAATTAATTGTCCTTGCATATTATAAAGCCAAAGTGATTCTACATCCGTGTCTACTTGAATGAATTCGCTTGCTGGGTTGGGATAAATGACAATGCTTTCCTCTATTTGCTCGTTGATATTCACTAAACAATCCGGCACTTGCGTGATGGGCGTTTGAACAAACTGCCCAGCGCTAACGCTCCAATAGAGCCACTCCCCACCTACTCCTGATGTCCACGTATTGAGATCGAATGTTCTATTGCCGGCTTCGTTGCCGCGCACACGATAAACAGTGAGCGCTTCGCCACCTTGATTCCATTCAAACGTTTGTCCTGCGCTTAACGATTCAGGAACGTTGTTTTCAATAGCGCAGTTGCGCTGAACGAAATACGCGTAATCCAATTCATTCGCTTCACCGAAAATGCGCGCGATACTATTCTCATCGATGCACACCGCAGTGTATTCATCGCATGCTATGGCGCGTGGTTCGATACCGAAGTCCTCCAACATTCTACCAAGAAAAACAGATATTCTGCCTCTTCTGTCAGGGCTGTCAAAATGCGTGTCTGTGATCGTATTTGCTAAAGATGCATTTTCTAAAAAAGGAGTCCCATCAACTGTGGCATCAATCGCATAAGGATTGGCGATTGCTTCTTCGCTGGTGATGGTACCATTTTGTGCTGAGAAATAATAATCCCCTTGTATGGCCATGCCCGCTGAAAGTCCGCCAATGACGGCGTTGCGAACGTTGACAGCATTATTAATCGCCTCCCCTATCGCATTGTTTCTCCAATAAGTGATGTAATCCCATTGATCACCACCCGCAAACCACAAGGCTTCTGCTTGATTTATTTTATCAATGATATATTGTTCTGATGATGCTGCAATGGAGTTGAAACGAATCGTTTCGACACTATTCACATTTACCCCTAAATCTAAATACATGTAGTCATTGTAACCGTCGCTTCCTGTCGCACGCAACACAACGACATCTCCACCCGCGGCACGCTCCAAAAACCAAATCATAGCCTCATCGCTTTCGCCTGCGCCGCCCATTAAACAAACTCCTCCAATAGGCTGTGTGACCAAGTCAGTAGAATTGCCCGTAAAAAATGAGGTATAAGATTGACTATTTCCGACAATGTACAGAAATACCATTGCAAGAGCGGTTGCCGTTTTTTTCATAAAAGATTTTTATTTACCAATACGCTGAAGCTCTTTCGCAGCGGGCTTGAATTGAGGTGTAAAATGATCACCTTCCATTTGAGCTTGTCTCAAATCAGGAAACCATTTCCAAACAAATCCCCCCATAAACCAAGGCTCAGGATAGCAATTTTCAATAAGCGCTTTATAGCAGTTCGCCTGCGCTTCTAGATTTACTTTCCCTTCCAACTGGTCGCTCCAAGGAGTGCGGCCGCAATAATCGTCGCTGCGATAGCCCCATTCGGTGAAGATAATTTCTTTTCCAATTGAATCAGATACGTTCTTAAAATATCCTTTCCATTTTTTCCAACTTACATTCAACGTATCCATCGATGGGGTCTGCTCATTCGAAACGGGAGCATACATGTCCACGCCGATATAATTCAGATCTTTCCAAATGGGTAATGAACGTTCGCTGCCCCAATTGGCCGCATAAGTGAGGTCGCCTTTATATACTTCCCGCACCTGACGAATCAATTCTTTCCAATATTCAGGTCGCTTGCGTACCCATTGATCTACCTCCGTGCCGATACAGAAAAGCGGAAGTCTGTTTTTTTCACTCAGTTTTGCAAAAGTCAAAATGAACTCCGTGTACCCCTTTTCGAAAGCTACCCACGCGCTATCGCTGGGTTGATCAAGCTTGCCCACAAACTCACCTCCTCTCAACCAAATCTGTGGCTTGATCATACTTTGGATACGCTTCTCTTTTGCCAAATCAATACAGACCTGAATGCCTTCAGCAGTCTCTCCCCACCATTGACCCTCAATAGGCCACACTAATTCTCCTCCACCGTTTTCGGCAAAGGCAAAAGGCATAAATGATGTGTAATTAACGCGATTGTTGTACAAGTCGGCAAATGCCGTGATATCAACACGTTCGGGACTTCCAACGAAACTCACCCCGCGAATCTTCTTTGATGTTTTGATTTCATCAGCAGTCTTAGTGCTCGGCGCACATCCGCAGACCACGATCAACAAAACAGCAATAAGATGGGTGGTAAACTTCATGGATTAATTCATTCCGTAAGGAACTTCCAATTTGAATTTGGGAATGCGGACATGGAATGTTTCTGCTTCTCCTGGACGCTGCATGTTGTAAAAACCTTGCATCGTGCCCCTTAATGAACGCAAGTCGCAGGCACTCTCGTAAGTGTAATATTCACCTGGGTTGATAATGGGCATTTCACCCACTACTCCTGGACCTTCCACTTCTCTTTTGATAGCAACCGAATCAAAAATATACCAATGGCGACGAAGCAACTGCACTGGGTAGTCGTTTTGGTTCTCAATGATGATTTTATAAGAAAAAACATAGCTATCTAGCAAGGGATTGCTAATGCCTGGTTCAAATCTAGGAATCACACTGATACGTACACCGGAGGTAACTTCTGTTAACATCAAAATTGAAAAATTAAATCAAATGTAGAGTACAAAGGTAATTGACGATTGTTAATAACTTCAATTTTTCGTAAAAAAAACATCTTTTCGCAGTTCATACTACATTCGCACCTCAAGCAAACCAATTTTTATTCAATCATGAAACTTACTCATTATTTTTTGGTAGGAGGAATGGCATTGATGGCTGCATGTGGCTCTTCGGAGCAAAAACAGGCCGAGTCGAAGCCATCTACTCCCGCTGCATGCGTTGACAATGATTCAACGTTTAATTACGAGGCAGAACGCTTCGAAGACATTCGCATCTTAAAATACCGCATCCCTTGCTGGGACCGTTTGTCGCTACAGCAAAAAGAACTCGTTTATTATTTGACCCAAGCTGGTTTGGCAGGTCGTGATATGATGTGGGATCAGAACTACAAACACAATCTCGAGATTCGTTCGATTCTTGAAAAAATCTATACCTCTTACAACGGCGATAAAGCGGCTACAGATTGGTTGTCTTTTGAAACATACCTCAAGCAAATTTGGATGAGCAATGGTATTCACCACCATTACAGCAATCTCAAACACCAACCAAAATTCTCCGCAGCATATTTCGATCAATTGCTCTCAGCTACTTCAACTGAATGCAGTGATGAAATCAAGAAAGTGATTTTTGATGCCAAAATTGCTCCGAGAAAAGTAGAGAAAGACGCCTCAAAAGGCTTGGTAGAAAACAGCGCCGTGAATATGTATGGCGAAGGAGTCACTACCAAAGAAGCACAAGAATACTACGCATCATTAGCAAAACCGAATGATCGTTCGCCTCTATCGTATGGCATCAATGCTAAGTTGGTAAAAAAAGATGGCAAGCTCGTAGAAGAAGTTTACAAGATTGGCGGTCTCTATGGAGCTGCATTAGAAAAAGTAGTTTTCTGGCTGGAAAAGGCAGAGAAAGTAGCTGAAAATGATCAGCAAGCGGTAGCTATTCGCAAGCTAATGGACTTCTATCGCACGGGCGACTTGCGCGCTTGGGACGATTTCAATATCCAATGGGTGGGCGCTACAAGAGGTGATATTGATTTCATTCACGGATTCGTGGAAGTTTATAATGATCCACTTGGCAATAGAGGTTCGTATGAAAGCATCATTCAAATCAATGATTTTGAAGCTTCCGATCGCATGAAAGTGATGATGGAAAACGCGCAATATTTTGAAGACAACTCTCCCATCATGGCACAGCACAAGAAGAAAGAAGTAAAAGGTATCACCTACCGTGTAGTAAACGTGGCCGGTGAATCTGGCGATGCTTCGCCTTCTACTCCAATCGGAGTGAACTTGCCAAACGCTCAGTGGATTCGCACCGTTCATGGCTCTAAATCTGTATCGCTCGGCAACATTGAAGACGCTTACAGCAAGGCTGCTGGTTCGGGCACGCTCAATGAGTTTGCACACGATGCAGAAGAAATTGAAAGAGCTAAGAAATACGGTGACATTGCTGGTAAACTCCACACAGCGATGCACGAAGTAATCGGGCACGCTAGTGGACAATTGGAAGAAGGAAAAGCTCCGAGCTCACAAACATTGAAAGAATTTGCAAGCACCATAGAGGAAGGACGTGCAGACCTTGTAGCGCTATACTACATCATGGATCAAAAGCTTGTTGACATGGGCTTAATGGAAAGTCTTGAAGTGGGCAAAGCCGAATACGATGGTTACCTCCGCAATGGAATGCTGACTCAACTACGTCGCCTCAAAGTAGGAGAAGAAATCGAGGAAGCACATATGCGCAACCGCGCGTGGGTGAGCAATTGGATTTATGAAAAAGGAATGAAAGACAGCGTCATCGTGAAAGTGGCTCGTGATGGTAAAACCTTCATCGACATTCGTGATTACGATAAGATGCGCGTGTTGGTGGGCGAACTTCTCAAGGAAGTACAACGCATCACCAGCCAAGGTGATTATGCCGCAGCCAAGGCATTAGCTGATGGCTATGGTAAAAAAGTGGATCAGAAACTTCATCAGGAAGTGCTCGACCGCGGCAACAAACTCAACATCCCTCCTTATGCAGGATTTATGAATCCAGTGTTGGAGCCAGCGATGGATGCCAGCGGAAAAATCACCGATGTGAAAGTGACATATATGGACAAGTTTGCTGAGCAAATGCTCTACTACAGCAAAAACTACAGCACGCTAGCTCCAGTGAAATAGACTTATTGTATTTTATACAAAAAGCCCTGATTCTTTTTTTGAATCAGGGCTTTTTTTTATTCTTGAAATTTGTATTTTTGAATCCATATCCTGTGCCTTTAACTATGAAAAAGCTATTCCTTTTAATTTTAACTATTAATTTTTGTTTATCATCTTTCTCCCAAACCTTTCCAATCGCCAAGAAGAAAGATTTCATAGACGTTCATCACAATGAACCAATTCACGACTACTATCAATGGATGGAAAATCTGGAAGATGCTGAATTGAATCTTTGGTTAAATGAACAAGCTGATTATACAAAACAGCACCTAAAGCCTTGTCATAAGGTAGGAACTTACAGCAAGATTCGCGCATTCAGTATGGCCAGTTATGAGGACTATTACTATGACGGAGGTTATTATTTCGTGTTAGCTTCGTATAGTGATGTTACAACCCCCGCACTTTTTTACACTGCGAAAAAAAATCGTGAATTGTCACTGCTGGTAGATCCCATGTCGATTTCTACTAAAGACAACATACGCATCAAGAGCTGGGCGGTGGATAAATCCGGAAAATATCTAGCATATCTGTATAGCAGAAATGGTTTGGACTGGTGTGAAATTAACATCATCAATCTACAATCTGAAAATACTCTAAAGGATCATCTTGTAGACATTAAGCTTTCGAGTATTCACTGGAAAGATGATGGCTTCTATTATGCAAAATATCCCAATACAGGATTTAGTGGTGCTACCGTTGGGAGGGAAATCTATTTTCACAAATTAGGCACACCTCAGAGCGAGGACAAGCTCATTATGAACCGTAAAAATTCTAGCGGTGTGGATGTGTTTACAACAGATGATGAGCGCTTCGTAATGTTACACGAAGTCTCTGCAACAACCGGAACGTCGAATTACTTTTATCGTGACTTAATGAGCAGCGACACTACTTTTCTTCCGTTCATTACACGTTTAAAACCAGAAGATGAGACTTCCATAGTCGCTAATGATAGTTCAACATTTTTCCTTTTCACAAAATCGAAGGCACCGAATGGTATGGTGGTGAAAACAACGCTTGCTTCGCCACGCAAATGGGAAGTGGTGGTGCCAGAGATCGAGGGAGCACAGCTTATAGGGGTATGGAATGCAAACCACTTGCTGGTCACATTGCACCAATCTTTTGCGCAGCAAACGCTATCTTTCTTCGATCAACAGGGCAACCTGATGTACTCCATTCCAATTGCTATAGGCTCTTCATTGAGACAATTTTCTGGTGATCCAGAAAAATCGGAGGCTATTTTTTCATTCACAAGTTATGTGGCACCGGCGATCGTTTACACCATTGATTTAACTACTTTTTACACTGAACCGTTTGGCAGAACACTGCTCAACTTTGACGCGTCCGAATACATGATGCGCCTAGCAGAATGTACCGCCTCCGATGGAACCATCATTCCTATCACTATGGTATATCACAAGGATACTAAACTTGACAAACCAACCATGTGCTTGCTAGAAGCTTATGGAGGATTCGGCGTGATGCATTCGGCCAGTTTTGATCCTGGAATAATCACTTTTCTTAAGGAAGGAGGCGTCTGGGCCTATGCTCATATTCGTGGCGGTGGAGAAGGCGGCAAAGAATGGGCAGATGCCGGACGTGGGCTCAATAAAGAAAGATCGTTTGAAGATTTTATCAATGCTGCGGAGTTCTTAGTCAAAGAAGGCATCACTACCTCCAACAATTTGGCTATCACAGGAGGTTCGAATGGTGGCCTAGTGGTTGCAGCAGCAATGATCAGAAGACCTGAATTATTCAAAGTAGCTGTTCCAGTGGTTGGTGCATTCGACATGCTTCGATTCCACTTGTTCACCGTGGGAGTCTTTCATGCCGACGAATATGGCGATATTACCACACCCGAAGGTTATGAGCTGCTGAAAAGATATTCTCCTTATCACAATTTAAAAAAGGGCACATCTTATCCTGCAACGCTGATAATGACATCAGAGTTTGATGATAGAGTGCCACCATTTCACTCTTATAAATTCGCCGCGGCACTTCAAGAGGCCAATGGTGGCACGAATCCGATACTTTTGAGAGTTCAAGAAAAAGCAGGCCACCAAGGTGGTCAAACATTCTTTGATAGAACCCAAGAAGAATCGGATAAACTCGACTTTATTATTCATCATTGTAAAACGAAATAAGGAAACGGGAACGGGAACAGGGAAATTGGAGTTTGGAATTTGGAATTGTGAATTGCGAATTAGTCATTGCGAATTGCGAAATACCCTCTCTGCCCTACTCTGCGTCCTCCGCGTCTCTGCGGTAAAAAAAGTTGACGACTCTACTCCCCTGTAATACGTAATGACACTTTTCAAAACTCTTCAAATTAGCTAACTATCCAATAAATGCGAAGAACAGAAATTTAGAGTTTAGAATTGCGAATTATCAATTGCGAATTCCAAATTTCGTTTGTTCCAAATATATTTGTCCCTATGGATGCAATTGTACCTCTCATTTCTCTCATCGCCCTAGAAGTAATCCTAGGCATCGATAACATCATTTTCATTTCTATTCTCGCAGATAAGCTGCCAGAACAAAATCGCAATAAACTTCGATACTGGGGGATTGGTCTCGCAATGGTAATGAGGTTGATTCTTCTCGCCTTTATCTCATGGATATTGAAGCTCGATCAAACTCTTTTCTCTATTGCAGAAATAGATTTCACTGGAAAAGGACTTATCCTTATTATCGGTGGACTCTTTTTAATATATAAAGCCACAAAAGAAATTTATCATAAAACAGAAGCCGCCAACGAGGACAGCCCTGAAAAATCAAAATCTGCCAGTTTTGGAAAACTACTTTCAGAAGTCATTATTCTCGATCTTGTTTTCTCCATTGACAGCATCATTACAGCAGTCGGCATGGTGGATGAGTTATGGGTAATGTATACAGCAGTGATTGTGACTGTGATCATCATGCTCATCGCCTCGAAACCTATCAGTGAATTCATCCGCAAACACCCTTCATTCAAAATCCTCGCATTGTGTTTCTTGATGCTTATAGGTGTATCGCTTATCGCAGAAGGCTTTCATTTCGAAATTCCTAAAGGATATATTTACTTCTCAATGGCTTTTGCATTCCTGGTGGATATCATTCAGATGAAAACAACAAAGAAAGCGACATAGCGACTTTAATAGAGACTAACGACTAGATACTAGTGACTAGTTAGAGACGAAGCGACTTTAATAGAGACTAACGACTAGATACTAGTGACTAGTTAGCGGCATAGCTACATAGCGTGTTGCTCTATGGGTACCAAATTTTCTCTATCCTTTGTTCTTGTTCCTTTGTTCCTTGTTCCTTTTACCCTTGTTCTTTTGTTCCTTTGTTCCTTTGTTCTTTTTACCCTTGTTCTTATTTATTTTGGAATTTAGAAAAGGCATATCGAAAAAGGAAGCGCAGAGCTATGCGGATCGGATTTTAAACGATCACGACTTTGCTATGTCTCTTGTAAAAATGCTCAAAACTGAGGGCACAACAAATATGAAAGCTTCTTGGATTCTATCTACTGCGGCAGAGCTGCATCCAGGAGTTTTAAATCCCTTCGTCGAAGAATATATAGCGCTACTACCAACAATTGAAACAATGGGCACCAAGCGCGAACTGATAAAAGGAATTTGGCTTTCCGATTTTATTCATGCTGAAAATCTGGGATTGCTGAGTGACACACTGCTTGCGTTCATTCGAAGCAATCAACAAGATGTGAGTGTCCGTTATAATTCAATGAAGGTAATGGTGGAAATATGTAAATCTTATCCTGATTTAAAAGAAGAATTTCACGACACCATCCGCACCGTTCTACCCTACGTATCCCCCACTTTCCGCAACTTCGCAAAGAGATTTGTGCTGGGGAGATAGAGAATGGAATTTGGAGTTTAGAATTTGGAGTTTGGAGATTGGAAGTTGGAAGTTAGAGGTTGGAGGTTGGAGGTTGGAGATTCTAAATTCCAAATTCTAAACTCCAACTTCCAATCTCCAAATTCTACCTCAGTATAAACAAATGCCCTTCGTATTCCTTGGGTGCATCAGTGACTACGGGACGGATTTTTGCTCGCCAAAAATAAAGTCCGTCAGGTAAATAATATTCACCTCCATTCACATCTCCCACCCAAACATCACTGGGATCCGTGGAATAAAAAACACGTTCGCCCCATTTATTCAATACTTGAAATTCATATTGAAAAACATCGCCCTCCATTATACCATTCAAACTGGGCTTAAAGACATCGTTATAACCGTCATTATTGGGAGTAAAGGTATTAGGCACATAAAAGAAAAACACTTCTGGAATCACAATGTCTTGGCACTCTGTGTCAACACACCCCAGATCATTAAACGCCCTAAGACATACACGTACACTAGAACCTTGAACAATATCAAAAGTATATGTTGTATTCTCTTCATTGCTCAAAGACTGATTTGCAAAATTCCACTCATAAGTGCTCGCATCGTTGGAGAAGTTGGTGAAATTCACCGTAGGATTTAAAACATTCGCACCATTCAAATCATACTGGAACAATGCTTCTGGGCTTGCTATAGCGCAAATCAAATTATCAATTTGCGCGCTACTTTGACAGCCATTCGCATCAATCACACTATATCTCACATCATAGCAGCCTGGCTGAGTCAAAACCGTTTGAAAATTTCCACATGAACTTCCCGCTATCATTTGATTGATTTCCCAAGTGCACGATACCAAGTTAGAACTTCCAGAATAACTCAAGTTCACATTGAGTGGCGTGCATCCTTCCGTTACATCTGATTCGAAATTTGCTTCGGGCAAACCATTCACGGCTACGACGATACTCGCTACATCATTACAAAAACCAGCAATGCTGTATGTAATTGTATGTGTGCCCAAACCTGCGGTAAAAGGGTTGAAAACGCCATTAATGGCGCTTGTTATTCCTGTTCCTGTCCACACTCCGCCTCCGTCAACAGCAGATAATGTGACAGGGCTATCATCAATACACAGTGAGTTGATAGAAGTAATGGTAGCATTTGGTTGATAAACAACAGTAATATCCATTGACTCTGAAACAGCACATCCTGCCGGTAAATACGTGAGCGTATGATCACCAGGGCCAGCATTTGAAGGCGAAAAAATACCCGCTGCTGTAACACCTGGTCCTGTCCATGTACCTCCAGCAGGTGCAGCCACAAGTGCAAAAGATGCATCACCCGAACAAACATTCGGTACTGGTGTCAATGTAGGAACAACTGGCCCTACAAAGGGACCACCTGTGCCATTTGCAGTGCAACCGAAATTGTCAGAAACAGTATAGGAATAATTCATGCCATCTACCAATCCTGTTAATTCAAACGATCCGCCATTGTTTGCGCTGTTTGAGTTTACGGACAGACCGTTTGGAGTTATATTACTGATTGTATAATTACCAGCTCCAGCCTCGGGACCGCCACCTATCGGAGAAATAACTACAGCACCATTGGGACAATCCTCCACGTCGGAGACAGTCAAGGGCTGCAAGAACGTAAACATCATTGGTGTCCCAACTTCAAAACAATCCCCTACCCAATTGGTCACAGAAATTTCACCCTGCGCTTGATTATATAGAGTAATAGGAAGTATATAAAATTCTCCATTAGGGAATGTTGCGCCAGCAAACTGATTTAAGAAACTTCCATCATTCAATGCTGTAGCTGCATTACCTGTGGTCCAGAGTCCGACGTAACATGGATCATTGGTAATATCCCCTGTAAACACTGTAGGCTCACAGGAATAAATATGATATCCAATAGCAGGATCATAAGGAATGACGGGGTCGCTGACATTCACGGGAGCTACAAAATTGCCGTTAGATGTAATGGTCAATGTCTCACCATTACAGAAGAAACCATTCGAGCCACCACTGGTCGCAAATGTTCCAATTGCAGCCGGACATGAGCAGGGAAAAGGTTCTTGAATATCGAAAGAATAACTGCAAGCTGGGTCATCAGAAAAAGAAGCCGTCACTGCGCACGCACTGTTGTTGGGCTCCAAACCCGCGAAAGAATACGCGATGGGAGAAACAAATGGAGCTGTGAATGTCTGAGACTCACCGCTACACAAAGCTACAGTC
This sequence comes from Flavobacteriales bacterium, assembly GCA_044371755.1. Lineage (GTDB taxonomy): Bacteria > Bacteroidota > Bacteroidia > Flavobacteriales_D > Sanyastnellaceae > JAIXWP01. The sequence continues at coordinate 17,689 of JBILSZ010000029.1, forward strand.
AACGTTCCCGTTGCTGGAGGAAAATCAAAGTTGATGGTGCCGCTCACATCATAGGTCACTGTATTGGGATCACATCCTGATACATTGGCTGTGTGAGATAAGAACACGCAATCAGGAACAAAACAAGGTTGAGGAGAAACGAAATTGGCAGTGGCAGTGCAAGTGGGGTCAGCACTGAAGGTCGCTGCGACAGTACAAGCACTGCCACTTGATAATAGGTTAGGAAACGAATATGAAATATTAGTGTTGAAGGGAGCTGGCAAAACCAGCGAGTTGCCTCCACAACTTTCAGTGATCGTTAAAAAACCCGAAGTGGGCGGCGCAAAAACACTAATGTTACCTGTGAGATCATACGTATCGTCCAAGGGGTCACATGCGCTGGCGGAGGCGGTAATGGAGTTGATGTTGCAAAGGATAGAGCAATTGGTGCTGCCCGTTCCACCTGTTTGGTTGGCGGTAATATTGGTGACTTGATTACTGAAATTGGTAATCATCAACATATACCATTGGCCTGAAATGGCATTTGGAATTTCTACGATTTCAGTGGATACAAAAGAATAGGAGCAGTCTATACTAGGCACTCCTGAGAATATTTGTGTACACATCGATGCTTCATCGGCAAATGGTCCCCAGAGAATAAAATCGATGTCAAAATTTCCTGAATTACTTAGCGTAATAGTGATAGGACCTGAGTTGGCGATGTTTAGTGCATACCAAGCCGGATTTGGGGAAGTAAAAAGACATCCATAATTCGGACCGGCCGGTGCGGCGGGTAAGTTGGTACCTGCGGGAAAGGTCACTCCTCCATTTGAACAAAATGGATCTGCTGTTACGCAAGTATTCTGTGCATGTATCGATGAAAAGAAAATACAAGAGAAGCCTAGAAGAAGGCACGTATATCTTAGCATTGGTCTTGGTTTACTTAATCTAAACCACTAAGATAATAAAAAAAACGAAATACTTATCTTCTTTGACCGCCCTTGGACTTTTGACCCGAAGACTTTGATCGATGAAATGGCTTTTTACCACCACCTCCGCCACCTCCATGACGCGGTTCACGCGCTCCAATTGGCTGATAGGCAGGCACTTCACCGAACTCAAGAGGAATAGAAATCTTTTCTACCTCTTGCCCAATGAGTGTTTCAATTCGTCCAAATTTCCCGTGTTCCGTATTTCCGATGAGCGTAAATGCCTCTCCCTTGCGCTCTGCGCGCGCCGTGCGACCGATTCTATGAACATAGTCTTCGGCGTCCCCGGGCACGTCATAATTGACCACACAGTCAATAATATCAATATCAATTCCTCGGCTTACCACGTCGGTGGCTACCAGGACGAGAATTCTTTTTGCTCTAAAATCCAGCATTACTCTTTCGCGCTCTTGCTGTTCGAGGTCGCTGCTGATCATTCCTACGTTCAGCCCATTCTTTTTCAGAACAGCAAATACATTTTGAACGTTCTGTTTGGTGCTACTGAATATAATCGTGCTGATATCTTTGCGCTCGTTGAGCAACCATTCAATCACTTTTGGTTTTTGATGATCATGCAAAACAATCGCCGCTTGCTTAATACCCGCAGAAGGCTTACTCAGCGCGATATTTACAGTGATTGGGTCTTTCAAAATGGATTTTGCCAAACGAAAAACTGTATCTGGCATGGTGGCGCTGAAAAGTAGACTTTGTCTGTCAGTATTCAGAGTGCGGATAATTCTATTCAAATCTGGGGCGAATCCCATATCTAACATACGATCTGCTTCATCTAGAATAAAAAAATCCAATTTTGAAAAATCGACATAGCCAACGTTCATGTGGCTAATCAAGCGACCAGGTGTGGCCACAATGATTTCCACACCGCTAGTGATGGCGCGCTTTTCATTATTAAAATCGTTTCCATCACCGCCGCCATAAATGGCCACGCTGCTCACTCCCGTGAAGTAGGAGTACGCCTCTACCGCCTGATCAATTTGCAATGCCAACTCTCGGGTTGGAACAATAATCAAAGCCCGAGTGCCTGTGTGTTTGTCACGCGTTTTAATGATGCTGTCTATGACAGGCAAAACAAAAGCCGCTGTCTTCCCTGTGCCCGTTTGGGCGATTCCAATTACATCTTTTCCTTGAAGTATGTGGGGAATGCTTTCAGCTTGAATGGGAGTTGGCTTGGTGAAATTCATACTTTCAATACCTTCCAATAACTCCGCTGATAAATCTAAATCTCTAAATGTCAAATCTTCTAAATTTTCACAAAGGTGGTGAAAAAATGTCTTTACGAGAGAATATAAGTAGCCCTTAACATTCTACAACCTACTTTTGCAGTGCTTGAAAATTGTTGTTTCCATACTTCTGTCCCTCTGTTTTCTCAGTGCAGCAGCGCAATTCAGCGCAGTTGGGGAGCCCGCTTCCATATTTCACAAAAAAGAAAATACTTATAGAGACACCGTTTGGATTATATCAGGATACAAGCCTTTAGAAAATAATTTTAAGAAATGGAAATTTGACTTCGTACTCGATGCGCGAAGTACTTTAGTGTCAGGAACAGTGGCTCGACTCGCAGGTCTGCGCATTGGTATGGAATATAGAAGGGTGCATCGCTTCGGATTTGGTTTTTACAATCTTGGTGATGGTGTGATAGTAAAATCACTCGAAGAAGTCAATCCGGATATTACAAGAGCAACTTTAAACATCCGTTACTCCTCCATTTTCTACGAGCGCGTCATGTTTTTTAATCGCAAATGGGAATTATCACTCACGGCTCATTCGGGGCGCGGACGCATCACGGGAGATTATATCATTGCAGGGGGTATCAAACCACAGGGATTTCCCGATCGTCGAATTCGTGCGTTTGAATTTAGTTCTACCGCCTTTTATCACCTTACTTGGTGGTTTTCAGTAGGCGGAGGCGTTGGGTACCGCTTAGTGCCAGATGCGCCAGAAGAGGTGCAATCAATTTATAATGCTCCTGTGGGAATCTTGAGAGTTCGTATTAAGTTTGGCAAACTTGTCAAGAGCATCTGGAACCATGATATTAAATACACCTACTGAGGCCGAAATCAAACGCATCAAAGAGTTGACGGAACAACTCAATGAACACAATCATCGCTACTACGTACTCAACGCACCTGTCATTTCCGATTTGGAATTTGACCTTCTTTTAAAACAGCTAGAAGCTCTCGAAGAGCAATACCCTGACTATGCTGCGGCAAATTCGCCTACCAAACGAGTGGGAGGTGATATCACAGATAAGTTTGAGAAAGTAGCTCATAGCAGGCCCATGCTCAGCCTCTCTAACACCTACAGTAAAGAGGATATAGCAGATTGGGAAGAGCGTATACACAAGGCGGTAGATACTGAGATTGAATATGTGATGGAGCTTAAATATGATGGTGTCGCCATTGCTTTGCACTATGAAAATGGACAATTCGTGCGCAGCATCACACGCGGAGATGGCACCGTAGGAGAGGATGTATCCGCCAATATCCGCACCATCCGAAGTATTCCGCTTCATCTCACAGGGGATTTTCCGGCTTCGTTTGAAATACGAGGTGAAATTTTTTTACCAAAAAAAGAATTTAATAAACTCAATGAGGAGCGGGCGAAAAATGGCGAAGAACTATACGCCAACCCTCGAAATACTGCCGCTGGAACTTTAAAACAACAAGACAGTGCAGAAGTAGCAAAGCGGAAACTCGATTGCTATCTTTATTATGTATTAGGTGAAAATCTTCAACTTCCCTCGCATTTCGAAAATGTAGAAAAGGCCGCAGATTGGGGATTTAAAGTGCCATCTTCAAAACAAAGACTTATTGAAAAAGCCACGAGTATAGATGGAATTATGGATTTCATCAACTACTGGGATCTTCATCGTCATGATCTACCATTTGAAATTGATGGCATTGTGATTAAAGTGAATAAACTATCACTCTGGGATGAATTGGGCATGACGGCCAAGAGTCCGCGTTGGGCTATTGCTTATAAGTTCAAAGCAGAAACTGCAAGAACGCGCCTCAACAAAGTCACCTATCAAGTAGGAAGAACAGGAGCGATTACCCCTGTTGCGAATTTGCAGCCAGTAGTGCTTGCGGGAACCACTGTGAAACGTGCGTCACTGCACAATGCCGATCAAATTGCAAAACTTGATATTCGAGAAGGAGATTTGGTTTTAGTTGAAAAAGGAGGTGAAATCATTCCCAAAATTACAGGGGTGGTGATGGAAGAAAGATCTGCGAGTTCCCAACCCTTGCAGTATATTCAAAACTGTCCCGAATGCAGCACCGAACTCATTCGTGAAGAGGGAGAAGCACTGCATTATTGTCCTAATGAAATTGGCTGCCCTCCTCAAATCAAGGGCAAAATGGAGCATTTCATTTCAAGGAAAGCCATGAATATCGAAGGACTGGGTGCAGAAACTATAGCTGGCCTTTATGATAAAGGACTGATAAAAGATATAGCAGATATTTATGATTTAAAATTCGAGCAATTGCTCGGTTTAGAGTTTTCTGTAGGAGATGAAGATAGTGGTGAAATTAAAAAACGTTCGCTTCAAGAGAAGAGCGTCAAAAATCTGCTTGAAGGCCTGGAGACGAGTAAAACGGTGCCTTTCGAACGAGTTCTATTTGCCCTCGGAATTCGCTTTGTTGGCGAAACCGTGGCAAAAAAACTCGTCAAGCATTTCAAAAACATAGACGCATTGCAAAGTGCGTCAAGGGAGGCTTTGCTGGAAGCAGAGGAAGTCGGTGAAAAAATTGCTGATAGCATACTATATTATTTTTCCGAAGAAAAAAACCGAATGATCATTCGGCGTCTAAGACAAGCTGGATTGCAGTTTGAAAGCGTAGTAAACGAATCAGCAGCCGCCTCGGATAAACTCAAAGGCCTCACATTCGTTGTGAGCGGAGTATTCACAAATTTCAGTCGTGATGGAATTAAAGAAAGCATCGAAGCCAATGGTGGTAAGGTAAGCGGAAGTATTTCTTCCAAAACTTCTTATGTCTTGGCAGGCGATGATATGGGACCTTCTAAGCGAAAAAAAGCCGAAGATCTCGGCGTGAAAATTATAAGTGAACCAGAGTACATGGATATGATTCAATAAAAAAATCCTCGATGAGCATTCATCGGGGATTTACTTTTTACTGAAAAAAGTTAAGCCACTTTTTCGATATGATCGGCTATTCGATTCATCACAAGTTTCATCAACTTCTCTACATCCTCCCCTGCCTCAGCAATTGAGGAAAGGTCGTAATACTTTAAATTCACTGAATTGGATTGTCCGCCAATGTAAAGGCTCACGGAAATTCCATCCATGATTTGATCCTTCACTTCATCGAGTTGAAAGTGCGCAAAGGCATCCAAAAATAATTTGGGGACCTTAATGCGATCCTTCTCTTCCAAGGGAATTTCGAAGGTCTGCATTTCCTGCATCACCGCTCCCTTTACAGATCTATTTACGACCAATGTATTGAGCGGGTCTTTTGGAAAGTTGTACGTGACTTCATAACTGTCCTCTAATTTCCCCCCAAGGATCGAGAGCTTGAGAGAAAGATTGTTTTGCTTTGAGGTTGGCATGTTGTGAATATTTAAGTATAAAATATGAGCGTTATTATTTCAAGAGCTTTGCTTCATTCCAATATTTATCCATCTCCTTGAGTGACATTTCAGATAGATTTTTTCCATCTGCAGCACTCTTGGTTTCAAGATATTGGAACCTAAAAATAAACTTTTTATTTGTTCTTTCCAATGCATCCTCAGGGTTTAAGCCCTTAAAGCGCGCAAAATTGATCATAGAAAACAAGAGATCGCCAAATTCCTCCTCCATCTTGTCACTATTTCTATCAGATTCTTGTTTGAACTCTTCCAATTCCTCGAGTACTTTTTCCCAAACTTGATCCGCATTATCCCAATCAAATCCGACACCCCTTGCTTTGTCCTGTATTCGTTGCGCCTTGACCATCGCGGGTAAAGACTTAGGCACTCCTTCTAAAACACTTTTCTTACCTTCTTTGAGTTTCAACTTTTCCCAATTGGCCTTTACCTCTTCCTCATCTTGCACCTTTACATCGCCGTATATATGAGGGTGACGTGAAATCAACTTATCGCATATACTATTGAGCGAGTCCGCGATATCAAATTGATTCTTTTCAGAACCTATCTTTGAATAAAACACCATGTGAAGTAGAATGTCTCCAATCTCCTTTTTTATTTCCTCGTGATCGCCATCGAGAATCGCATCACCCAACTCATACACCTCTTCAATGGTCAGGTGGCGCAGTGATTCCATCGTCTGCTTCATATCCCACGGACAGCTCGCTCTGAGCTCATCCATGATGATCAGCAAACGTTCGAAGGCCTTCCTTTTTTCTTCCATTGAATTCATGTGCCGAAAATAAACTTCAATACCACAAAAAATTATCTTTGTACCAAAGGTTATCAACCGAGCAATTCACTATGATTAGAGTCCTATACATCCTGCTAACATATCTATTTTCATCAACGTGTTTTGCTCAGGTTTTTCAACCCGAATGGCTAGAATCCAAGAATGTAGAATCACGATACATCCAAGTTTATAGACCATCTGGTACTCCGAAAGAAACGAAACTTCCTGTGCTTTACATGCATGATGGACAAAACCTCTTCGACAGCAAGTCCGCCTACGGTGGCGTGGAATGGGGCATAGACGAAACACTTGATAGTCTCATTTTAAACAAAATAATTCGCCCAGTAATGGTAGTAGGCATTTGGAACAATGGAGCCTATCGCCGTTGCGAATACTTTCCAGAAAAGGCACTCCCCTATCTCAACGACTCTCTGGTAAAAATGCTTTACGCCAATGAGCTCAAAGGAAATCCACTCGGGTCGGAACATTTAAAATTCATCGTTACCGAACTCAAACCATATATCGATTCTAACTACGCCACTCTGCCCGACATGAAGAACACATTTATTGGCGGCAGCAGCATGGGAGGACTTTCGTCTACCAGTGCCTTATTAGAATATCCCGATGTATTTTCGGCTGCAATTTGTTTCAGCACGCACTGGCCAGGCTGTTTCAGCATTCAAGGAGAAGCAGTACCTCTTGCACTCCGGGATTATATTTTTAATCAAGAAAAAAGGAAATTCAAAAAGAAATTTTTCTACTACGACTGCGGTGACCAAACCTTGGATAGTTTGTATCCGCCACTGCAAGAAAAAGCTGATTTAATTTTTCACTTAAAAAAAGTAAAACGCTACTACAGCCTCCGCTTCCCCGGCACCAGCCACAACGAAGCCTCCTGGTCAAAACGCTTCCACATTCCTGTGATAAAATTGCTAGGAAAAAAACGAAGGAAAACAATTCGGAATTCATAATTCGGAATTCGAAATTCACAATTCGGGATTCGGAATTAGAAATTCGCAATTCGCAATTTACAATTTATAATTTATAATTTGTAAAGGCAGGTCGCTCCGTCGCTTTGTAGCTTGTCGCTTTCCCTTGTTCCCAAAATCCCCTTGTTCTCGTTCCTTTGTTCCCTTGTTCCTTGTTCTTTTCACCCTTGTTCTTCCCTACCCTTTCTTCAACGCCTCAGTGGTGAAGTGGAAAGTGAGATCGGGATAATTTTGACGCTCCATGTCGAGGATAAATTTACTCGGAGCGAGAAACACATCATTGTCCTCTTTATCCTTCACCATATTCGTTCCTTTGATACGTTTAAATTCTTCGAGTTTCTCAGGCTTATCAGTGGTAATCCAACATGCCTTGTAAAAACTCTTCGTTTCAAATTCACACTTCGCGCCGTATTCATTTTCCAAACGATACTTGATGACTTCAAATTGAAGTTCACCCACTGTACCTACAATTTTTCTTGAACCTGGCTCTTGCATGAAGAGCTGCGCCACGCCTTCTTCTGTCAATTGACGAATACCCTTATCCAACTGTTTTGTCTTCATTGGGTCCCTATTCACCAATTCTTTGAAAATTTCAGGAGAGAAGGAAGGAATGCCTTTGAACATCATTTGTTCGCCCTCGGTGAGCGTATCACCGATCTTGAAATTTCCTGTATCATACAATCCAATCACATCACCAGGGTAAGCCTCGTCCACCGTGGATTTTGCTTGGGCAAGGAAAGTAGCTGGATTGGGATATTTAAAATTCTTGTCCAGACGCACGTGATGATAAAACGTGTTGCGCTCAAACTTACCGCTACACACGCGCAAAAACGCTATTCGGTCGCGGTGACGTGGATCAATGTTTGCGTGAATTTTAAAAATAAAACCTGTGAATTTATTTTCGGCTGGTTCAATCAAACGCTTATCTGTTTCGCGCGATTGCGGCACTGGAGCTATTTCCACGAATTTATCCAATAACTCTTTCACACCAAAGTTATTCATCGCTGAACCGAAGAATACGGGCGCCAATTCACCATCCAAATAACGATTGATTTCAAATGGATCGTAGACATTTTCGATCAAATCAACATCCTCGCGCAATTGCTCTGCGTACTCGCCCACCAATTGATCGAGCAAGGGATCATTCAAATCATTGATTGCCACCACATCCTCACTGATCTTCGTCTTTTGCGATTCGAAAAGATTGATCGTTTTATCATAAAGCTTATATACTCCTTTGAACGAAAAACCCTTGCTGATTGGCCAAGACAGCGGTTGTACTTTGATATTTAATTTTTCCTCCAATTCATCAAGTAGATCGAAAGGATCTTGGCCTTCCAAGTCCATTTTATTGATAAAAACGATCACAGGAGTATCGCGCATGCGGCAAACCTCCATGAGGCGTTCCGTTTGCGTTTCGACACCTTTCACGCTATCGATCACGAGGATCACGCTATCTACAGCAGTAAGTGTTCGATAAGTATCTTCTGCAAAGTCTTTGTGACCGGGAGTATCTAGCAGGTTTACTTGTTTGCCATTATATTCAAAGACCATCACCGACGTCGCCACCGAGATACCGCGCTGACGTTCGATTTCCATGAAGTCGGAAGCAGCAGTCTTTGTGATTTTATTGCTTTTCACCGCGCCTGCTGTTTGGATCGCTCCACCAAAGAGAAGCAATTTCTCTGTGAGCGTCGTCTTCCCAGCATCCGGGTGACTGATAATCGCAAACGTGCGACGGCGGCTTATTTCTGCTGAATTACTCATATTTCTTTAAAAGAGGGGCAAAAATACGAACTTTAAGCGACAAGCGACGGAGCGACCACTTGGGATTCGCAAGGACTAATTCGCAAGGATCAATTCGTAATGACTAACTCGATATCGCGAATTTCGAATTCCATGTCCCTTTTCTTGGCAAGAATATTGAGCACGAAACTAATAGAAACTTCTGAAAATATAGGCTTATGAAACCAGTTCTCTACGCCGCGCTAATCCTCATTCTCTGGACTTCAAAGTCCTACGGTCAACAACCCGATTGGATTATCAATAGGCCCAATAGCTCGCTGCACTACATCGGTATCGCTTCGGCTGAAAAAAACAATACCAACTATCAAAAAATCGCCAAGCGCAATGCCCTCGATGACCTGTTAAGCGAAATTCGTGTCACCATCCAAAGCGTGTCCATACTCAATCAAATGGACAACAACGGGGTCTTCAAAGAAGAATATCAAAGTATAATCAAATCTACAGTCGCCGACGAAATCGAAAATCTCGAACTGGTCGCTACATTCGAAGACGAAACGCACTACCACGTTTACTACCGCATACTCAAAGAAGAATACGCAAATCAAAAACAGCGTAACAAAGAACAAGCACAAAAAATGGCGCTGCAATTCTTCGAAAAAGCAAAAGGCGCTGAGTCCACAAAAGATTACGTCACCGCTATCGATTTTTATTTGCAATCATTGTTGGCCATCAAAGCATAGTGGGGCGAAAATATCGAAGTGACTTACCAAGGAAAATCAATGTTCCTCGCTACTGAAAGTTACACCCAACTACAAAAATTACTCGATGGCATCAACATCACCTCAGATACTCAAAGCATCAATTTTAACTCAAGAACAGAGACCAAAACACTCGTCATTCAAGCCAAAGACAATGGCA
>JBILSZ010000030.1:0-27447 GCA_044371755.1 Flavobacteriales bacterium
GTGTGAGCGATACCAGCGCCGAGATCAGCACTGCACCTGCCAGCACAATTCCAAATTCTCTAAATAATCTACCCGTAAAACCTTCGAGAAAAATTACTGGAATAAATACAACTGCAAGCGTGATGGATGTAGAGATTACTGCAAAGAAAATTTCCTGCACGCCCAATCGCACCGCAGTCCATTTGTCCATGCCCTCTTCCATTTTTTTATAGATGTTCTCAGTCACCACGATGCCATCATCTACCACAAGACCTGTGGCCAGTACGATGGCTAAAAGCGTAAGCACATTGATAGAAAAACCAAATGCATACATGATAAAAAAAGCACCGATGAGGGAGACTGGAATATCTACCAATGGACGAAGGGCGATGCTCCAGTTTCTAAAAAAAGCGTAAACAATCAAGACGACTAGAATCAACGCAATGATAAGCGTCTCCTGTACTTCGGTGATGGCGCGTCTTACAAATTTGGCTTTATCCAAACCGATATCAACGTTGATATCTGAAGGCACTTCACTTTTTATTTGCTCGTATCTTCTAAAAAATTCATCCGCGATATCGATATAATTAGATCCTGGCTGTGGGATTATAGCAAGAGAAACGTTAAAGACATCGTTCTTCCTTGCCGATGTTTCCTCTATTTCTGGGCCTATTTCAGCCAAACCTATATCTTTCAACTGTATCGTGCGACCATTGATATTTTTAATGACGAGATTATTAAATTCTTCTTCTGTTGTAAGTCTGCCAAAGGTTTTTACGTTCAATTCGGTAGTGGTGCCTCTCACCTTTCCCGCTGGCAGTTCAATGTTTTCTCTTTCCAAAGCGCTTAATACATCTTGCATCGTTAGGCCGGCGGATGACAATAAGTATGGGTTGATCCAAAGGCGCATAGAGGTGCGCTTTAAGCCATAAATCTGAACTTGGGATACCCCTGGAATCGACTGGATTTTTTCGAGTAGCACGTTTTCAGCGTAATCGCTCAGTTCTGTAATACTGCGTGTAGTGCTCTGTACGGGCATAAAGATGATGGGATCGCCACTTGCGTCGGCCTTGGACACTACAGGTGGACTATCAATATCTTGAGGCAGATTGCGCTGTGCTTGCGCTACCTTATCACGCACATCGTTGGCCGCTTGTTCCAAATCCGTATTCAAATCAAACTCCACGGTGATAACACTATTACCAAGTGAGGAAGACGATGAAATGCTCTTAATTCCTTGCACCCCGTTGATCGACTTTTCGAGGGGTTCCGTAATTTGAGATTCGACAATATCAGCATTGGCCCCGGTGTAAAAGGTGCGCACCGTGATATTGGGAGGGTCAATTGCTGGAAACTCGCGAACACCTAGAAAGCGATATCCGATAGCCCCAAAAATGATGATGACTAAATTAATTACAACAGCAAAAACAGGCCTTTTTATGGCTATTTCAGAAAACTTCATGAAGGAGTTACGATTTTAGCAACACGCACTGGTGCGCCTGGTTTTAGAAATAGAATTCCTGTCGTAGCGATGGTATCTGTCAATTGAAGGCCATTTAATATTTCGATTTCATTGGCCATTCGTTGTCCTGTTTGAACTTCTTTGAAATTGGCTACTCCATTCTGAGCCACTACCGCAAACTTCTTTCTCCCTTGCGGTATTATGCATTGTGTCGGAATGAAAATAGACTCACGCTCACCTCCAAGAGTAGCTTGCACTTCTACAAAGGCACCCGGTAGAATTCCGATATTTGATGTCACTTGTGCTTGGACTTTCAACGCGCGCGTTCCTTCATCGATTGCGCTTTCTGTGGCTATGACTTTAGCAATGCGTATTATCGTATCTCCTTGGTTCGAAAAGCTGATTGTCATTCCAGACTTAACATATGCCGCATATTTTTCGGCCACATCAAATTCAATTTTATAGAGATCATTGCTTCTAATATTACAAAGCGATTGACCTGCCGCTACAACTGCACCAAGGCTAACGTTGCGCAGGCCCACCATTCCACTGTATGGTGCTTTTATAATGGTCTTAGCCAACGATGCTTCAATCAACGACAATTCTGCTCTCAACACTTCAATTTGAGTGAGAGCCTGATCTAGCTCAAGACGAGAAACGCCTTCAACCTTTTGAAGACTAGAAAGTCGATCTGACGTTTGTTGCGCTAACTTTAATTGTGCATTGATTCGTTCTCTTTGTGCGATCAAGTCGCGGTCTTCTAGTCGCACGAGCACATCTCCTTTAGAAACGACGCTGCCTTCCTTAAAAGAAATTGCCACTACCTTACCCGACACTTCACTTGCGATGATAGTTTGTTCAGTTGCCTTCACCACACCTGACACATTTACTGTATTCACCGCGCGTTTTGATGATGCTACTACCGCCTCGATACTTAATGGAGCAGCTTTGGCCACAGCGGCTTCAGACTTCGCACCATATCCACAGCCCGCGAGGACTGCAGAAATAGCCAAAACGGCGGATGCTATTCTTGGTTTTAAGATTCTCATACAACAGGATTGTGTGCAACAATAGACAGATTCTTGGATAAATAGTTTTATGAATAACTTAATTCTGCTAAAGAATCTAAAATTGACAGAATGACAGATAATATCAAATGGCACTTGTGTTGATGCAGGGTGTGCAATAATTTTTACATTCGCTAAGAAAACAAATCAATCAAAATGAAAAATGTAACCCTTGCCGTTGTCGCGCTTATTTTACTCGTAGTCGTGGGCTTCGGAATCTTTTATTTTTACGGAACCAGCATTTATGATGGCGCTGTGCAACGTCAGGAGGTAGTAGATCAGCGCTGGGCTGATGTACAAAGCGACTATCAAAGAAGAGCCGATCTTATACCTAATTTGGTAGCCACAGTGCAAGGTGCCGCGGAGAATGAAAAGGAAATTCTTACACGCGTTACAGAAGCCAGAGCAGGAATTAGCAGCGCCAAAACACCAGAAGAATTGGATAAGCAGGGTGCAATATTGAACAGAAGCATTGCGCTTGTATTCGAAAGATACCCTGAGATTCGCTCTACTCAAAATTTTCAAATGCTTCAAAGCCAACTGGAGGGCACAGAAAATCGCGTGAAAAAATCACGTTCAGACTACAATGAGTCCGTGAAAGAATTCAATACCTATATCAGAGGTTTTTGGAGAAGCAAGGCTTTGTCTTTTGTGGCGAGTGATTCGGACGACTTTAAAAAGAGAGATATGTTTGAAGCGCAAGAAGGTGCAGAGAATGCCCCAAAAGTTGACTTCTCAAATAAATAATCATTGAAAGCATACGACATTTTCACTCCTGATGTGCTCGTGCATTTGCATAGCATCATTGCTGAAGCTGAGCGCCGCACATCGGGAGAAATTCGTCTTCATATCGAAGATGAATGCGGTCTCGATCCCTTGGCTCGCGCCGAGTACATCTTTGGTTCACTAAAGATGCAGGAAACAAAAGACCGAAACGCAGTCTTGGTATACATCAGCATTGTAGATCGCAAATTCGCACTCTATGGCGACATCGGTATTCATGAAAAAGTGGGCGCCGAATATTGGAACAAAACCCTCCAGCTCGCTATTGATGAATTGCATGCCAATCATATCGCACAAGGTATTGGAAAGGCTGTCTTGTCTATTGGAGATCAACTGAGTCATTATTTTCCTTTAGAAAAAAATGACAAGAATGAATTGTCAAACGAAATCACATTCGGAAATTCTCAAATAAAAACAGAACTATGATCCGAATTGGTTTTTTAATCTCAATTTTCCTAGGTTTATTTACTTCTTCCGGGCTCGCGCAAATCGATAAGTGTTTTCCTGAAAAACAGTTACGACTGGTATATGATAATACCGGCACCCTTAGCGCGGGTCAAGTAGCCATGCTTGAACAAAAGCTGATAGCATTTGACGATTCAACAAGCAATCAGATTGTAGTTGTTGTAGTAGGAGATTTATGTGGATACGATAAAGCAGATTATGCTGTAGAACTTGGAGATCGCTGGGGAGTGGGTCAGGCAAACGAAGATAACGGTGTGGTGATGTTGGTCAAACCCAAAACCGCTACCGAAAGAGGTGAAATCTTCATAGCCATAGGTCGCGGTCTCGAAGGTGCCATACCCGATGGCGAGACATTTTTAATTGTAGAAAATGAGATCATCCCAAGATTTAAGCAAAATGATTATTTCGGAGGAATAATAGCTGGACTCGATGTGATTATGCCTCTTGCACGAGGCGAATTCAGCATTGCTGAATACAAAAATCAATACAAGAAGAAGAGAAACACTTCCTTCTTTCTCATTTTCTTCGCTGTATTAGCATTCATTGGCTTAGTATTTTTTATCAAGTACAGACAAGCCAAGAATTACGCATCATTGAACAACGTTGGTTTTTGGACAGCTTGGATGTTGTTAAATCAAATGCAGCGTACTCATCACGGAAGTCGAGGTTATTATGGAGGTTTTGGAGGTTTTGGAGGTTTTGGAGGTGGCAGCCGAGGAGGCGGGGGTGGTGGATTTGGAGGCTTTGGAGGCGGTAGCTTTGGAGGTGGCGGCGCAGGAGGCAGCTGGTAGAGTTTTATTTTTTATAGAAAAAGAAAAATGGGATTTGGAAAATGGATTGGTGGTGCACTTGGATGGGCAGTAGGAGGCCCCATCGGTGGACTCTTAGGATTTGCATTCGGCACCATCGTAGACGATAGTAGTCTCAGTGTTGAAAAAGCACAAAGAACAAAAGGACAATATGATCCTAGATTTGACAGACGTTATCAAAATCAACGTCATCATACTCAACCTGGAGACTTTGCTAGCGCCTTGCTTGTGCTTTCAGCTGCCGTAATGAAAGCAGATGGCAAGCACATGAAAAGCGAACTCGATTATATCCGGGGATTCTTTACAAGACAATTTGGCGAATCGGCTGCGGCTTATCAAATGTCTCTATTAAAAGAGCTTTTGGACAAAGATATTCCTGTGCGCGAGGTATGCGATCAAATTCGCTATTACATGGAACACCCAATGCGTCTTCAAATGATGCATTACTTATTCGGAATTGCAAATTCAGACGGAAGCGTTGATCGGTCTGAGGAGCAAATGATCTATCAAATTGCCCAGCATTTAGGGGTGTCTCAGAAAGACTATGAATCCATTCGCGCCATGTTTTATCATGATGCTGAAAGTGATTTTAAAATTCTTGAAATCGAATCATCCGCCACTGACGAAGATGTGAAGAAAGCCTACCGCAAAATGGCGATGAAATACCACCCTGATAAAGTACGTGGACTGGGCGAACAACATGAAAAGGCTGCCTCCGAAAAATTTGTGAAAGTGCAAGAAGCCTACGAACGCATCAAGAAACAGCGCAACATCAAGTAGTAGTCATTAAGTCTACTCTTTTAGCGACAATCTCTCGTGTGAATGCTGCAATTTCTTCCTCTGACTTTCCCTCAAAAAATGATGGTGGAATAGGTTTTTCAAAATGAACAGCAATCACTCCTGGACGCAAGCCCATCGATCCGGCAGACAGCACAGCTGCTGCACCTTTCACAGCGATCGGCACCACAGGTATGCCCTGGGACTTCGCAATGATAAATGAACCTCTTTTAAATACACCGATGGTTCCATCTTTTGATCGTGTGCCCTCAGGAAATGAAATTACATTTTTTCCTTCGCGAATGCGTTGACCAGCCTTGCGCATGCTTTGCATCGCTTTTTCTTTATTTTTTCTATCAATGAAAATCATTCCAATCACCCACATAAACTGCCCTACAATTGGCACTTTTGCTAATTCTTTTTTTGCTATATAGAACAGTGGCACTGGACTGGCGCGGCAGATAGCGACAATGTCATAAAAGGAAGAGTGATTTGCAACATATATCGAAGGTGTTTTTTTATCAAGATTTTCTAAACCTGTCACCTTCACTCTAACGCCCGAAACAGCACAAATCACGGGGCTCCAAAAGTAGTGGGCTAAAAATAACATCACTCGATTTTGTTGCCAAGTAAGCAACACCAGCACTATTCCCAACAAGCCACAGAAGCCCATCCAAAATGCAATTAATATTGCCTGAAATACATTGATCACCCTTCTCATATTCACAAAAAATATGGCGCAATATGGGATAAATCTTTGAATGCTTACATTTGTAATAATGACGCGTCTGCTAAATTATTTTTTATTCTCCCTCTTATTTTTAGGCACTCTGACCAAAGTACAGGCACAAGCAGACAGCACTAAAAGAAAAGCGAGCCTCCTCGCCTATCCCGTGGCATTTTATCTTCCCGAAACGCGCTTTGGCGCTGGAGTTGCGTCTAGTTGGAATTTTTATATTCAGAAAAAAGATACCATTTCACCTCCCTCGCAAATTCAATTAGGCGTGGCTTACACACAAAATCGACAGCTCCTACTCTACTTGCCTTTTGATATTTACTGGAATAAAAGGAAACACCAGCTTTCAGGGGAGCTAGGCTACTACGACTATATGTTTTTCTTTTTCGGTACCACTGCCCTTCCAACAGCCAACAGAGAAAGTTTTTATGTGCGCCTTCCTCGTTTGCGTATCCAGTACACACGCAAGCTTACCAATCATTGGTACACGGGACTAAAAGGCTGGTACGATCGTTTTGATATTTATGATTATTCAGAAAACAGTAATCTTGAAACTGGACCATACCTAGGTCTCGAAGGCGGCGCTGGAAGCGGTATTGGGGCTTTTATTCAGTATGACAGTCGAGACAATGTGTATGCTTCTACCAATGGTCAATACCTGGAATTGTATTTTCATAACTATGATAAATTTTGGGGCGGCGATTTTAAATTCAACCGCTACCGATTTGACTACCGTTATTTTTTACCAATAAAAAAATCCGTCCTTGCCTTTCAGGCATTTGGTGTTTTCATGACAGGAGATGTTCCTTTCTTTCAGATGACAGGAATTGGTGGGCCCAAGAGATTTCGCGGTTATGTGGATGGACGTGTGCGCGATCATCATGCAGCGCTGACGCAGCTCGAATTGCGGTCTTTTTTTGCAAAAAGATGGGGATATACTCTTTTCGCAGGTGGCGCTCTCGTGCGTGATGAACTAAAAGATTTAACAAAATCGCCCTTATACTACTCCGCGGGAATGGGAGTGCGATATGTTTTTGATATTGAAAAACATGTGCACATCCGATTAGACGCGGCTCTTGGAAGGGGCACCAGTGAATTCTATTTTACTGTTGGAGAGGCATTCTAATTTGTTTTGTTTATAGTTCAATTTGTAAATTCGTACCAAATCTAAGTGCAGTGATTTACCAACTTGATGACGACATATGGTTTCCGCCCCACGAAGAAGCCGTGCACGACATCTTAGCTGTGGGTGGAGATCTTAGCACCGAGCGCTTGATCACGGCCTACGCCAACGGCATCTTCCCTTGGTATGATGATACGGATGAAATTCTGTGGTGGAGTCCAAAAGAGCGATGTGTACTTTTTCTCAATGAGTTGCACATCTCGAAGTCTATGCGCAACATTATTAATCGCGGGATTTATAAAGTCACAATAGATCGAGCGTTCAAGCAAGTAATGGAAGGCTGCCGCGGTGGCGACCGTGAAGGTAAAACATGGATACACAATGAAGTGGTGGATGCATATGTACACCTCCATGAACTCGGACTCGCGCACAGTGTGGAAGTATGGAATGAAGGTAAATTAGTGGGTGGCCTTTATGGTGTTTCCATGGGACATTTATTCTTTGGGGAATCTATGTTCTCTTCGATGAGCAATGCAAGCAAAGTAGCACTGATCTATTTGGTCAATCATCTCAAAGCCAAAGGATGGAAGATGATTGATTGTCAGATCTTCAACGAGCATTTAGGTTCATTGGGCGCGAGAAACATTGCCCGTGAAGATTTTCTTGAAATATTATCCGTAGAATTGAAGTATCCTACTTCGGGAGGCAAATGGACATTTCAAAATTAGCATTCATCAAAGCAAAATTATCTGAGGAAGAGAAACCAGGCGAAGAAGCGCATCGGTTGATGATGAGTTATAATCGCGCTGTAGCTTCTGAGGCGCGCAGTTTTGACCCACCACCCAAAGAAAGCGCTGTGCTGATGATTCTGCATCCTCGCAATAATGAACTGCATACGCTTTTCATTCAACGCCCCGAAAATCAAGGAGTACACAGCGGTCAGATAAGTTTTCCGGGGGGTAAAAAAGAACTTACCGATGACGATCTGCTGAACACCGCATACAGGGAAACATTCGAAGAAATTGGATTAGAAGAAAGCAAGCTTGAATATTTGGGCGCTTTATCTGAACTCTATATTCCTCCAAGTAATTTTATCGTGCAGCCTTATGTAGCCTTTTGCGATCATGAGCCTCAACTGACGCCCAGTGCAGATGAAGTAAGTGAGGTGATACATTTTCCGCTTGGCCAGTTATTAGGTCAAAACGAACTTCAAAAAAAGAAAATCTATCTTCAAAAGTTCGATTTACATCTTGAGGTGCCATATTTTGACATTTATGGCAAAACCTTGTGGGGAGCCACAGCTATGATGATAGCAGAATTTAAACTCCTCATTCAAAAATAATTTTTATACCTTTTGAACCAATATTGGACATGGGTGTAACACCCCATGAAATCAAGGTACATGAAGCTAATCAAATATATAATTTTCCTTTGTAATACGGCATTCGTATTGGATGCTAGCGCACAGTCGCCTAGCACGGATGCAAGCACCGCTGCACCCGCTGCGTTGATGCTGGAAACGTCAACAAAGGACCAAGCGTTGGAACAACAGAGCGCAGAATATTGGAAAAATATTGTCAGAGCTGATCAGAGCAATCAGCAGGCTTGGTTTCAATACATTCACCTCACCTACTATAGCTTGCTGCCACAACGCTCCAACCAACTCAATGCTGCGGCGCTTCAAAAACTGCGATCCATCCAGAAAGAAATAAAAGAAATCGACGAAGACTCTCATGCCTACCACTACCTCAATTATTTATTGTTGGGCAAAACCACAGAAGGCTTAGAAGCTTTAGAAAAAGCATATCAGAAACGTCCTGAACCAACTCTCTACGACGATCTGATAGGCAAAGCCGTGATTGAAGAAAACGGAAATGCAAAAAGCACTTTTTTGAAAAAACTTAAAACCGCAGGCGTCTACAATTCTGCAGTTTTGGAGTACAATCAGAATGTATTGAACAGCATAGAGGCAAATGGAACCCTGATCACGTATGGCAACGCGGATACTTATCCAATCCTACTACTTCAAGAAGAATTTGGCGTTCGAAAAGATGTGCGTATTATTTGTTTGAATTGGACCGACAACAAAGGATATGCGGATAAACTCGTCAATGGCTTAAGTAAAGTTGGCAATGATAAAGAACGGGTTGAAAAACTATGTGAAGCCTTTCAAAACAATGTGTACCTAGGCTTGACTTTATCCCCAGAATGTTATAATAACATTCAATCGAAGCTCTACTGCACCGGGCTGGCGTTCAAATACAGCACCCTACCCATTAATGCGAACGCAAGTGTTTCGAGCAATTGGAAAAACCTATTCAAGCTCAAATACATCCGCGACAATGAAGACATCAATCGCAACTATCTGTTACCATTGGTTATTGTTGAAAAAAACACCGCCGATGCGGGCGCTAAGAAGGAATATGCAGCGCTCATCGAATATTTGATGAAGTCTGTTTCCAATTCAAAGTCTATCAATAAATACCGTGATTGATTTGAAAGGAAATTCTGCATATCACAAACACTCTGATGAAGAGTTGATGGGACTTGTAGGCGCTCGCGACAGCAAGGCCTTTGAAGAATTGTATGACCGCTATTCGCGATTGATGTACAATTATTTTCATCGAATGCTGTGGAAGGATAAAGAGCGTGCACGCGATTTTACCCAAGATCTTTTCACCAAAATCATTCAAAAAAATGAATTATACGATGCCAAGAGATCCTTCAAAACTTGGCTCTACAGCATTGCACACAACATGTGCAAGAATGAGTACGCGAAACACGAAGTTAGACGAGATGCACATAGTGAGATCAAATACACCCAGCCAGGAATAGATCGTGCTAAAGCCGATGTTGAAATGGATAAAACATCATTTAAAAAAGAGTTAGAACAAGCACTCCAAGAGCTCGATGAGGTGAAACGCACCACTTTTGAATTGCGCTTTTATCAAGAAATGAGTATTCAAGAAATCAGTGAAGTGATGGATTGCAGTGAAGGCACGGTGAAGTCAAGATTATTTTATACCCTCAAACAGTTGAATGAAAAGCTTAAAGCATTTGAACATATTCTATGTTGGGTATTAATTTTTTTATTCAAATAAAAAGATGAAACAGTTCGATAAATATGATCCAGAGGACATTGAGAGCTTGTTGTTGAACAAGCAATTTGCAGAGTTATATCCTGAGGAAAAAGAGTTTGTACTTCGTCATCTTTCGGATGAGGAGCAATACAATTCGATGCGCAAGATGCTCATCGAAATCCGTGAGATAAGTCAGTCGGATGATTTGTTGACGCCTGATGCATCTATTAAAAAGAATTTGATGGCTCAATTTGAAAGTGAGCGCAAAGGACGTTTTACTATCTGGCTCAATTCTCTTTTCGCAGCTCCAGATGTTCCATGGTTCAGACAATCTGGCGTTCAAATGGCTTTTGGAATAGGGGTAGTACTTATAGGTGTATGGGGAATAATGCAATGGAACAATTCCAACACGCCCGCGGCCTTGGCTGAGGTGAGAAAAGAAGAAAATATACTCGACACAACATCAGCTTCTATCGATTCTATTGCGAGTGTTGAAAACGAGCAAAATATTGTTAGTGTAGATACTTCATCTAAGAATGTGCTTCCTTCAAAGCCCTTAGTATTGGCGATGAATGAACCATTGCAAGTGGAGTCTGTCCGGGAAGAAAGTGTACAAGACGAACCCGCCGCCAAAGCACGGGAAGCAGAAGTGAATGCTCCAATCAATTCTGATGATTCAAAATTAGTAAAAGCAGAAAGCACAAGTGAGGGTCCAACATTTTCAAATACCGAAAACCTCGGGGCTGCAACGGTTGAGTCAAAGAGAATTATGTCAACAAAAAGCGCCACTTCCTTAGACGCTGCAATAGAGGCGCCATCGCTTAAAGATTATAAAGACGTGATCGAAGTGCTTTTTACCGCGCGTTGATTAGCCTTTTTTAAACTTGTTGATTGCGTTTTTGGTAAAATCTGAAAGCACTAATCTGCCGCTGATTTCGGCTCTTTCAAATAGGAGCGTCGCCCAATGGTCGGTGCCTTGCCAGAAGATTTTTTTCAGTTCACTCATCGCCTCTGGATTGCTCTGAGCCAGTTTGGTAGCAAGAGTTTGGATAGCGGCATCCATGTCTTCTATTGAGTCAAAAATTTCTGTATAAAGGCCTTTTTCTTTTGCCCATTGTGCAGATTGCCATTCGGAAGCATTGATGGCCAATTGGCTCATAGCTGATAGTCCGATTTTTCTTTCTACCGCGGGTCCCACTACAAAAGGTCCTATGCCCACTGCAAGTTCGCTGAGTTTTACGTCTGCTTTCGTCGTCGCAAAACAGTAATCAACAGAAGACGCCAGTCCTACGCCGCCTCCGACTGCCTTGCTTTGCACGCGACCAATAATGAGCTTGGGACAAGTTCTCATAGCGTTAATCACCAATGCAAAACCAGAAAAGAAATTTTTTCCTGTTTCGAAGTTTTCAATTGCAATCAATTCATCGAAGCTGGCTCCCGCGCAAAAAGCCTTTTCACCCTCACTTTTGAGTACAATAACGCTCACATCACTGCGTTTGCCGGTTTCTTCAATCGTGCTCGCTAATTTTCTTAGCAAATCTCCTGGAAGTGAATTGCTTTGGGGATGGAAAAAAGAAATTGTCGCTACAGCGCCTTCTGCGCCAACGGTTACGCTACCATTTTGCTCCATAGAAATGAATAATTTGTGCAAATCTAATTAAGAGCGACAGAATCGAATATCTAAAAAAATAGTATATTGCATCATCCTTAACGAATCTTATTAACCAAAACGCGAAACTCATGACTACCAATCGTGAACAATTAAGATATGCAGTTCAAGAATTTCTAAACGATGTAATTGAGCAAGGCTTTCATCATTTGATCAATCATCCGCAGTCTGATACAGAACTCAATAACATTATCGCCGAAGCCACCGATGAGCTGAATGAACATCTGAGACGCATTGACGATCATGATATTAAGGGCGATAAAGTGGAGTTAGAAAATCATTATAAAAGCATCTCTCGGTCTGCACAAGTGCGTAGCCTTGAACTACTAAGTCGGCTTCAAAAAATCCAGCAGCGCGACATTCCTCGATTGAAGCGGGTATAGAAAAATTGAAAAGGGTGCGGAATCCGATTAAATTTGCGCACCTTTTTAGAAACGTAATGAAATCAATCGACGGTAGAATCGTAAAAATAGCCATCGCAGCGATAGCTCTGGCTTATAGCATATATCTTTTTGTATCTGGCAGTTGGATTAGCGGCATCTTTATGACTCTGCTCACGGCAGTGTTAATACTTCTCGTGTTTAGAAGCGTTCGTCTGATTCTTACTTTTTTACAAATAAGACAGCAAAAGATGGATAAAGCCAAGGTTTGGCTCGAGCGCATCAATCCCGACCATCTTTGGAAAAGTCAAAAAGGGTATTATTATTTTCTTCTTGGATCTGTGGATGTTCAGAAAAATAGTCTTTCTCAAAGTGAGAAATACTTCCGAACCGCGCTTAGCCATGGGTTGCGCATGGATCATGATAAGGCCGCTGTGTATCTCAACCTTGCGGTGATATTGGCCAACAAGCGCAAGAAAAGAGAAGCAATGACCATGCTTACCGAAGCAAAAAAATACGATGCAAAGGGATATTTAAAGAATGACATCAAGCAAGTGAGCAAGATGGTCAACAGTCTTTAGTCTTTGTTGTAAGCGTCTGCCGCCAGCCATAGGGCGTCATCTTTTTTAGATTGTAAGAAGTAAGAACTTCCACCAACCACGATTCCAGCGGCCATCAAAGGACTGAATCTTACAGCATCGTCGCTTTGATTTATTAT
Organism: Flavobacteriales bacterium; assembly: GCA_044371755.1. Classification (GTDB taxonomy): domain Bacteria; phylum Bacteroidota; class Bacteroidia; order Flavobacteriales_D; family Sanyastnellaceae; genus JAIXWP01. The sequence continues at coordinate 13,049 of JBILSZ010000030.1, forward strand.
ATCATAGGTGATGATTCCTGCACCTAGGGCAATCAAAGTGGCTTGTAAAAATTTGAAATTTCTGAACGCATTCAGATGTTTTACAGACTCTTCATTGTCCTTTAAATCATTTTTCAAACTTTTAAAGGTTGCTTTTTTTACATCGCCATCACCCATGGCGTAGTATTGATACATCTCACCGCTAGCGAGTGTTTCCGGTTTTTCCTCCCCATCCGCACCCTCGAGTACTTCACCGCCGTAGTATTCTATATCAATTTCTTCATAGAGATTGATCTTGCCCTTCTTGATGCGTAGCGCATAACGCTCTGCCTTATCCCCGTGGATTTTATTCAAATGGGCGATGTATCCATTATTGTTTTGAATGAAAGCTACCAAGTTTGTTTCAAACTTTTGTCCATCCACTTCCCACGAAGGTTGTTTCAATATCGGATTGATATAAATAGCTTTTTCTCCTTGAAAAATTTCACCAGAGTGAAGCTTCACAGAGTTTTCCTGATTTGTTTTTTGAGAAAAACTAACACTATAAAGTGCAGCGAAAATAAGAGTGATGATAAAACGCATAAGGGTGGAATTTGCGCCAATTGTACGAAAAAAGGAACTCAATGTTTCAAATATCCAATACTTCCTTTTTGATGTAGTCGTTTATTATTCTTGATACCTCCTCTCCTCTATCGAACGCACTAAAATGTCCTCCGCCTTCTAAAACTACTGGATTTTTCATTTTTCTATAGTCGAACAATACGTCTTTAGACCCTACAATCTGTATGTATTTGCCATGCGGTTCGTCTGTATTACTCCATTCTAGGACGGCCTTTACACTGAAATGAATGAATTTTGGCCCCAGTCCATCAATCATTTCATAGAACATATCTCGCTGCTGTTGGCTCTTGAAGCCCATGAAGGTGTCCGCTAATTTGTAGAAATAGGGAATTGATTTTGGAGAAACGGCTTTATGAATTTTACTGAGCTTAACGGCCTTTAGAATCCTCGGAAACTGGTGCACACCGGTAGGGGCGCTGATGAGAATGGTAGCCATAGGGTTTACTATTCTGCTTAATTCTACCGACATCATTCCTCCCATAGATGATCCAATGATGACATTATTTTCTGTTTTGATACCCTCCGCGACGATATGCGCAAAGTCCGTCATCGTGCGAGAATCGCGGGCGTCCACCCAATTCAAATAGTGGACGTTGCCATACTCAAGTTTGAATTTTTGATAAATTCTATGATCTGCTCCCATTCCTGGAATGAGGTAATAATTGATTTCGCTCATTTCTCCTTTATATTTGCTGCCGTTATGGCCAAGGTAACATTGATTGATAGTAATCATCTGCGTCTGATCATCAACAGACTGTGTTATCAATTAATTGAGAACCATGACCTCTTTTCTAATACTGTACTCATCGGCCTTCAGCCGAGAGGCGTATTTTTCGCCGAAAAGATTGTGCAAAATTTAAAACAAATTGCACCAAACACCACTGTTAATTTTGGTAAAGTTGATCCCACATTCTACCGAGATGACTTTCGCCGCAGTGACAAGACCTTATTAGCGCAGCCTACTGACATTCCATTTAATCTCGAAGGCAAACGCGTGGTACTCATCGACGACGTTCTTTACACAGGTCGCACCATTAGAGCCGGATTGGAAGGCATGATGGAATATGGCCGCCCGCAGTCGATTGAACTTATGGTGCTCATTGATCGTCGTTTTAGTAGAGAGCTACCTATTGAACCTACCTATATCGGAATGAGTGTGGATAGTTACGACAATCAAAAAGTGAAAGTAATTTGGGACGATGTCCAAGGCAATAAAGTATCCTTACAAACAGAAGCAGAATAATGGAAAAAACGTTGAGCGTCAAACATCTTATTGGAATTAAAGATCTTACCAAAGAAGATATTGAGCTCATTTTTTCTCAGGCAGATGAATTTAAGGAAGTACTCAATAGACCAATCAAGAAGGTTCCTTCTTTGAGAGATGTCACAGTAGCGAATTTATTCTTTGAAAATAGCACGCGCACAAGGCTAAGTTTTGAATTAGCTGAAAAACGATTGAGTGCAGACGTCGTGAATTTTAGCGCCGGCACTTCGAGTGTCAAAAAGGGTGAAACCTTGGTAGATACAGTGAATAATATACTTTCGATGAAAGTAGATATGGTCGTAATGCGACACAGTGCTCCTGGGGCTTGTCAGTTTTTGAGTCAGCACATCGACGCGTCTATTGTGAATGCAGGCGATGGTACACACGAACATCCTACACAGGCATTACTGGATGCGTTTTCTATACGTGAGCGTCTGGGTGGTGTAAAAGGAAAGAAGGTGGCCATTGTTGGAGATATTCTTCACAGTCGGGTAGCATTGAGTAATATTTATTGTCTAAAGAAGTTAGGAGCCGAAGTGATGGTCTGCGGGCCAAGTACATTGATTCCAAAGCATATTGGGCATTTGGGAGTCAAAGTAGAACATGATCTTCGCACGGCATTGGAATGGTGCGACGTTGCCAATATGTTGCGAATACAACTTGAACGTCAAGATGTTGGTGTTCCCTACTTCCCTACCCTACGCGAGTATAGTTTGCAGTATGGGCTGACAAAGGAAATTTTGGATTCTTTGCCAAAAAGAATCGTGATCATGCACCCTGGGCCTATCAATCGCGGAGTCGAAATCACCAGTGATGTGGCAGACAGCAATCAGAGTATCATTTTGAATCAAGTAGAAAATGGAGTGGCCATTCGAATGGCAGTGATTTTCCTACTTTCCCAGCGCCGCCGTACCCAAGCGGAAGTCAACTAACATCTTTCGGTTGATTTTTCAGAGCTTACCTTTCATTTGTTAAAATATTTTCCTTATCTTTGTAGCAAACCAATCTCTTATGAAGTTTGAAATAGAAAATAAGGACAAGGTTGTTGTAATCAAGTCTAAACTTGAGAAGTTGGACGCGATACACGCCCCAGAATTAAAGAGCGAGATTGTTATGCAAAGCAAGTCTGGCAACAAGAATCTCATTCTGGATTTGTCAGAAACTAGATACATTGACTCATCTGGACTCTCTGCTGTTCTTGTGGCCAATAGAGCATGCCGCGATAATAATGGCACTTTCGTGCTTTGTGGCTTACAAGAAACTGTGAAAAAGCTTATCACCATTTCCCAACTCGAAAGCGTCTTAAAAATCACCCCTACCTTGAACGAGGCAGTAGATCTCGTTTACATGGAAGAAGTTGAAAGAGACCTTCAAAATTAATTTAACTCGATGAAAAAATCTTTACTCTCAATAGCATTACTCGCTCTCGTATCTGCCGCATCTGCTCAGTGCGATCCAAATAGTTATGATTGGGCTGGTGCTGCCTTTGGTGTGTCTCCAAATCCCACTCTCGGAGAGACCTTCGAGATTGGAACTATTGGTCAGCCATACGAAGACCAAATTTTTGTTCGTACTCCAGCTACCATTGCTGATATCAAAGGGGCGCCAGATTTGGCTGTTGCCATCGACTCATTATCTTTAGACAACATCACATTTATGTTGGGTGATGTTGAGCAAAATATATCAGTACTAGGATTGACGGTTACTTGCAACAACAACGGCGTCTCTCCAAATCCTTGTGTATTTTTTGCTAACGGAAATTATTGCGGCGATATAACGGGTACACCCACCATCGCAGGAACATTTCCAGTAAAAATTTATGCCACCGGATATTTCAACTTCTTCGGTTCACAAGCCGTGGAGAATGTATTCGAAAATTACGAAATCATCATCCAAGATGATGGCGTGAGTGTTCGTGAAACCGCTGCGCCATTGGAAATGTCATTAGGCAATCCATCGCCAAACCCATCGAATATTCAAGCGAATGTTCCCTTTGAACTGACTACAAGCAGCAGTGTGCAGTTTATTCTTTATAACATGCTCGGTGAAGCAGTAGAAAGAAGAACTGTGAGTGGTAAGAAAGGAAGCAATAGCCTCACCATTGAAACTCAGAATTTAAAATCAGGTGTGTATCTCTATAGCATTCAAGCTGGTGACAAAAAAATCACCAAGCGATTGATGGTACAACACTAAAACATTTATGAACAAAGGAAACCGTTGCGCTCGGCAACGGTTTTTTTTTGCCTATGACCTTCGAAGTTCTCATACTCGGCTGCGGCGCCGCAACACCTACCGCCAAACATTTACCTACATCTCAATTGGTGAACTTGCACGACAAGCTTTTCCTCATTGATTGTGGAGAGGGTACTCAAATGCAATTGCGTCGGCACAAAGTTAAAATGCAGCGAATTCAGCATGTGTTTATCTCCCATTTGCATGGAGATCACTATCTAGGTTTAGTGGGTCTAATAAGTAGCATGCACCTCTTAGGACGAAAAAATTCGCTTCATCTGTACGGCCCACCTGAACTCGAAGAATTGGTGAAACTAAATTTGAAAGTATCTCAGACCTATTTAGAATTCCCCATTGTATATCATTCCGTTGATGGAAATGAAATGAAGTTGGAGTTTGAGGATAAAACGCTAGAGGTTCATAGTTTTCCCTTGAAACATCGCATCCCCTGTCATGGATTTTTATTCAAGGAAAAAATAAAACCTCCAAAGGTTCGCAAGGATGTGATTGATGAGTTTCGACTTGTCCCTTCTCAAATATTGGCACTAAAAAATAGAAAAGAAGTACATCTCGAATCAGGAGAAATTTTGAATGCGGCTAATGCTTGTATTGAATCTGCTCTCCCTCGACAATATGCATATTGCAGCGACACGATGTATTGGGAAACATTAATTCCATTTATCAAAGAGTCGACAGTGCTTTATCATGAAAGCACATTTTTAGACTCTGAATTAGAGAGAGCAAAATCTACTTTTCATAGTACTGCCCGTCAGGCTGGAAAAATCGCTCGTATGGCACAGGTGAATACTTTAGTGCTTGGACATTACAGCTCACGATATAGTAACGAAGACGATTTTTTAAAGCAGGCAAAGGAAGAATTTCCTGACGTCATAGCGTCTAATGAGGGCATGATCATTACCCTTTGAACGCTAGCGCGAACCAGCATTCATGCGCTGGCGCTTGATCAAGTATTGCAATAAAATCTGGTTGAACCCTTCATTGATGTCGGCTTCCACGAAGTCGATACGATATGCGCCACACTTCAACTTCAGGTCTGTTTTAAACTTCTGCATATTTTCTAAATATGTCTCGCGAATATCAGCGGGATTCACTTTAATCTCTTGGCCCGTTTCCAAATCTGTGAACGTATATGGTCTGTTTTCATACTCAAACAATTCCTCTTTGCTTTTGTCTGTGACATGAAAGAGAATGACCTCATGTTTGTTGTGTCGAAGGTGTTGGAGCGCACTAAACAATTCATCGGACTTTTCAGAATTATCGAGCATATCACTGAATATGATTACTAGTGATCGACGATGGACGCTTTCAGCAATTTCGTGAAGGGTATCCGTTACAAATGTTTTCTTTTGTGCTCCAGCATCGACTGTATTCAAGAGCTTTTCTAATTCATTATAGAGATATGCAATATGAGCGCCACTGCTACCTGTGCGCGTGTTCACCTCGATGGTATTTGAAAAAATACTCAAGCCCACAGCATCTCGCTGATTCTTGAGCAATTCAATGAGCGCTGCCGCTGCGTAAATGGAGAACTTTAACTTATTAAACTCATTTCCTTCTACGCGAACACCTTCAGGAAAAAACATGGAGGATGAAGAATCAATAAGTATTTGACAGCGCAAGTTTGTTTCTTCCTCGTATCGTTTTACAAAATGTTTATCAGTTCGAGCGAGAAGCTTCCAATCCAAATGCCTTGTACTTTCTCCACTATTGTATTGGCGATGCTCGGCGAATTCTACGGAAAACCCATGAAATGGACTTTTATGCATGCCGGTGATGAATCCTTCTACCGCTTGCTTGGCAAGCATTTCAAGCCTACTCAAGTTTTGTATCTGTCGTCTATCAATATTTATTGGCATGTTTCAAATGTAGTAAATTATAGCTTCTCAATTTTGATAGGCACAAACTTGCTCATGGGAGTATTGCTCTTGAGAGCAACAGATGATAGCGGTACCAAACAATTTGTTTCTGGAAAATAGGTGGCCACACATCCCTGAGGAATATCAAAAGGAATCACATGAAAATGTAAAGCCTCGCGTTTTGTGCCGTCTATATCTGAAATGAGATTGACCAATTCTTTATCACGCAATGAAAGCTGCGCTATGTCTTTTCTATTCATTAGCACCACACGACGTTCATTCTTAATACCGCGGTAGCGATCATCCAGTCCATAGATGGTAGTATTGTATTGATCGTGGCTGCGAATAGTCATCATGATTAAATATCCATGAGGAATGCTCAGATCGTTTAGCGGATTTATTGTAAAATGAGCTTTGCCGCTTGGTGTGGTGAACTTCTGCTTTCGCGGACCATTAGGAAGATAGAAACCATCTGGTTTTCTTATTTGCTCATTAAACCTTGTGAATCCTGGAATGGTCGCTTCTATTTCATTTCGAATCAAATCGTAGTTTGATCTTAATGACGACCAATCGATCGAATATTTTTCACCAAATACTTTTGAGGCAAGTTCACAAACAATTGCAGGCTCCGATTTCAGATGATGAGATGCTGGTTCAAGGTTTCCCTGGGAAGAATGCACCACACCCATCGAGTTTTCGACTGTTACGAATTGTGGAATTCCATTTTGTAGGTCTTTTTCAGTTCTACCTAAACATGGTAAAATTAAAGCATGTTGGCCGGTGACCAAATGAGCACGATTGAGTTTGGTAGAAACTTGAACCGTGAGGCTGCACTTCTGGATTGCCTTTCCAGTGCGCAGGCTATCTGGTGTAGCACTGATAAAGTTGCCGCCCATAGCAAAAAACACTTTCACTTTTCCTTCATCCATGGCTTCAATTGTTTCGACCACATCATAACCGTGTTCGTAAGGAATATCTGGGCTATAATTTTTTCTTAAAGCGTCAATAAAAACGGGTTTCGGCTTTTCGTATATGCCCATTGTGCGATCACCTTGCACATTGCTGTGTCCGCGTACTGGACAAAGTCCTGCGCCTTTTATTCCCACAGCCCCGCGCAACAAATGAATGTTCACTATTTCTTGAATGGTATCCACAGCGTATTTATGCTGTGTAATGCCCATGGCCCAACACGAAATAATTTTTTTATTCGCACTTAGTAATTCTGCCACTGCAGTTAATTGTGCTACACTGACGCCGCATTTTTGCGAAGCATCCTGGATATCGAAGTTTTCAAACTGCTTGAGCATGTCTTCGAAACCAATCGTATTTTTTTCTATAAATGATTTATCAATGACCACGCCTGGATGCCTCTTTTCTTCTTGAAGAATAAGGTAAATCAAGGCTTTAAGTAATGCTAAGTCACCTCCAATTTTTACTTGTAAAAAATGATCTGCTATTTTCGTTCCTCCCCTGATGACATCGATTGGGCTTTGTGGATCTACAAATTTCGTGGTACCCGTTTCAGGAAGAGGATTGATATGCACGACTTTCCCTCCATTGGCTTTACATTTTTGAAGCGCGCTCAACATTCTGGGGTGATTGGTACCTGGATTTTGTCCAATAACTAGCACTACCTCCGCTTCATAGATATCGTCCAATGTTACAGTGCCCTTGCCAATACCTATGGTCTCACCCAACCCCACTCCACTGCTTTCATGACACATATTTGAGCAGTCGGGTAGATTGTTTGTGCCATAGAGTCTCACAAAAAGTTGATAGAGGAATGCAGCCTCATTGCTGGTGCGACCACTGGTGTAGAATACGGCTTCATTTGGTTGACAGTTATGAAGCTCATCTGTTATGATATCGTACGCCTTTTCCCAAGAAATGGGTTGATAATAAGAACTTCCCTTTGGTAAATACATCGGATGCGTCACGCGTCCACTCTTTCCGATTTTATAATCGCTCCAAAGCGACATTTCCTCCACAGTATGTTCTGCAAAAAAACCAACATCACAACGTCTATCAGTGGCTTCTTCAGCAATTGCTTTCGCGCCATTTTCGCAGTATTCCGCAATCTTAGAACGGTGTGATGGATCAGGCCATGCACAACCGGGACAGTCGATGCCGTCTCTTTGGTTGAGTTTGCTCAATGCCTTTAATCCTTTCCATAGACCTGTTTCCTTGGCAATGTGCTGCATTGCCACAGTGACGCCTGTAATACCAGCGGCTGCAGCAGAAACATTGTTGACTTCTAGTCCCGTCAGTTCATCTGGGGGAATAATGGCTACGCGGCGAACAGGATTTTCCATGCTTTGTTGAATTATGGTACTCAAAGAAACAAAAGAAGTAATTTCGTTGCATGACACAACAACAATTAAATGAAATAACCAACGCAGTTATTGACCTCAGCCGCACCATTGGCACTTGGATGAAATCACAGAAAACATCTGAGTTAACTGCCGAAATAAAGACGGAAAACAACTTGGTCACATATGTTGATAAGGAAAGCGAGCACCGATTTGTGGAGGGCTTAAAGCAAATCGTTCCCGAAGCTGGGTTTGTTGCCGAAGAGGGCACCGGCGAGCGAAAGATGGATGGCCTCAACTGGGTGATCGACCCTTTGGATGGGACTACCAACTTTGTACACGGCGTTCCGGTGTGGTGCACCAGTATTGCTCTGGCTGATAAGAATAAAGCCATTGTAGGTGTGATCTATGATCCTCACCGAGAAGAGATGTTTCATGCATCTTTGGGAAACGGTGCCTATTTGAATGGCGATAAAATTCAAGTATCCAACATTGATAAGCTGGGAGCTAGTCTCCTTGCTACTGGTTTTCCATACGATGATTTTGGACGCGAAGAACAATATTTAAGACTGTTTCAAGAACTAATGCACAGCACACGTGGCATGCGTCGCCTGGGCAGCGCAGCGCTTGATATGGCATGGACAGCATGCGGGCGTTTTGAAGGTTTTTACGAATATGGACTCAACCCTTGGGATGTCGCCGCTGGGGCGATTATCGTAGAAGAAGCTGGAGGCCGAGTTACGGAATTTAATGATGGAGATAACCCTATTTTTGGTGAAGATGTAAATTGTACCAATGGACACATTCATCAGGATTTGAAAGCAATTATCACAAAGTATTTCATATAAAAAAAAGAAGCCCCGAAGCAAAATACTTCGGGGCTTTCTTGTTTACAAAAGTGTCAAGTTTAGATCCTATAGGTCAAATTCAAATTGAACAATCGGCCAGGGCGTAATGTCTGCCAATCGTATTGTTCACCTCTGAATTCATAGTACTTTTTAATTTCTGCATCCAATATGTTTCGTGCCTGAACACCCACTGTGAAACTATCATTGATATTATAGGATGCAGTAAAATCAAGCAATCCAACTGGCTGATCGTAGATATCAGGTGTACCACCCTTTGTCACTAGGAAAAGCTTAGGACCTTGCAAGTTGTAGGCGATGTTGAAATTCCAAGCAGAATCTAGCGCACATGAAAGATATGCATTTGCGATATATGGTGCCTGACCAAACAAAGGACGGTACTCTTTGTGCTCTGGATCTGTAGCTCTAATTTGCGCTAATTCATCTTCTACAATAGTGGTACGGCTAATGATGTAGCTGAAGTTAAAACCAGCGCTCAAAGGGCCTGGGAGTTCGTTTACTCTCCAGAGGGCTTGTTTGAATTCCAATTCTAATCCATAAACGACAGAGCGATCTACGTTTTCCCAAGTCAACTCAATATTCGGTGCATTGGGATTCGTCACTAATTCGATTGGGTTGTTGAAGTTTTTGTAGAACACACCAATAGAATAAATTTCGCCTGGTGATGGGAAGTGCTCAAAACGCAAGTCATAGTTGTCGATTTCTACAATTGTAAGCTCTGGATTACCTGTGAGCTGTGTTTGCGTTTCAAAATCAAATGTCGAGAATGGCGCCTTTTCCAAGAAGCTTGGTCGTGCAACGGTGCGGTTGAAACCTGCTCTAGCATTGGTGATTTTGCCTTTGTTATTTGAGAGTTGCCAATTAAAGTTTGCTGATGGTAAAATATTCAACTTGTTCAATTCTCCAATGAACTCTTTTCTTAACTGTTCATTCAAAGTAGGGTCTTCCAACTTTCTACTTTCCAAAAGCATATTGGTGTGTTCTGCGCGCGCACCAGCTACGAGACGCATTCTGCGATTGAAATTCCAATCGGCCATCAAGTATCCTGCGTTGATTTGTTGTGATGCCGAATAGCTATTTTGCAATTCAGTATCTTCTCTCAAATAAATGTAACCATTGCTTGTACCTGGGGCTACCGTCATGTTTACATCAGAGAAGTAATTGTCAGGGTTGCCATCATAGCTCATTCCATCTGAAATAAAGCTATAGCGTTGCTCGGCAAGATCGCGAGTAGCAGCGCTGCGTGCACCTCCAAACATCAGTTTGTTCTCTAGCTCACCGCCAGCGCTGATTGGTAATTCGAAGTCAACTCGTGTGTCCAACAAGTCCTCGTCCATCTGTCTGAAATAGCGAGTTGGGGCTGGATAAAGGTTTTGAGCGATGGTATATTGCAAACGTTCTGGAGTTTGCTGTGTGGTGAATCCGGGATAATACTCTTCGATATTTTCGCCATCGGCAATCAAGGAAAGAACATTGTTTGTCACATTATTTCCATTCGCATCGAGGTAAATCGTTTGAGGGTCTACTGTTTCGAAAGAGTTGAAGAATACTCTCAAGTCGGGAGTGTCTTGTTTACCGAAGGTGTATGACCCAATCCATGACATTCTCAATTTATTAAGATTCATAAAAATGTGCTCTCCTTTCAATTGAGCAACATTGATGGCCCTTTCATTATAATTGATTGTTCTCTGCTCTTGACCCAGACCTACCTGATCGCTAGGGTTGATACCTGTTTGATAGCGAGATGAGTTCTGACCAATTTGAGTGCGCATCAAAACCAATCCGATTTTGTTACTATCGTTCAACTTTAGCGAAGTGTTTCCAAGGAAACTAAGCAAATTTGTCTCATCTCCTCTTGAGTCAGTAAATAGTTGATCAGTGTTGAGGCTGGTCACATCGTTGGCGTTACCTGTAAGCTTATAGCGACCTGTTGCCCCATTTTCGTAGTAGTCAAATCTTCTTGAATAAGTAACTCCCAAGTTGTAACCAAAAACCTTCTCGCCTATTTTTCCTTGATTACCAAAACTAAGGTTGTGGCTCATGTTCAAAGGAGCACGCTCTTTTATCGGGTTCCAAGTATTTCTGAATGACTTGGTCATTTCACTAAGCCCTTCATTTTTGCCTATGCGATCGGCGGCAAGCAAAGTGTTTACTTGTGAAATACTTGTAATTCCATCATTGGGGTCGGCATTGATAATTTGATTGATAGTGGTCTGTCCAGGCTGCGAGCCGATTTGATCAGCTGAAGTAATACCAATTGCTTCTAGGTCCTCCGATAAACCACCAGATACCATTGCATCGTAGAAGTTTGAGAAGTTGATTTGAGGAACTCGATCTACATCTGTCACCAAACTAGAAACTTCTCGATATCCATTGTCAAATCCTGCCCAATCGGAAGAACTTCTGCGACTTGTAAGAAAGTCGCCATTCCAGTTAACGTTGGGATTGTAACCCAAACTCACAGAATATTGAAGATTGAATTTTTCAGGAAAATCTTTAGTTCTCACATCAATCAAACCACCCGTGAATGATCCAGGAAGATTTGGTGAAAATGTTTTGCTGATCATGAGATTGTCTAGGGCATTTGTTGGGAAAACGTCCATTTGAATGGAGTTTTTACGAGCATCCAAACTTGGAATCACCGCGCCATTCAAAAGCACCTGGCTATATCGATCTGAAAGACCTCTTACAAACACATAATTTCCTACGAGCGATACACCTACTACTCTTTTGATTGCAGAAGACGCGTCGCTGTCTCCTAATTTTCTCATTTGATCGCTTGTCGTACCGTCTAGAACTGTAGCAGACTTGGCCTGCATGGCAGTAAGATAGCTATTGTTGGTGGTATTTGCCTTGGCAACAATCTCTACTGTTTTCAATCCAAAACCTACTGGTGATAAAATATGATTGTAAATGGTAACATCATTTGGCTTAATAACAACCTCAATTGTATCTGTTTGATATGAGGTCATGCGGAAAACAAACTTTTGCTTTCCCTGCTCTAATTTTTCTATAGAATAATTTCCATCAAGATCTGAGGCAGCGCCTTTAAGTGGATTTGACTCGAGCGTGATTAGAACACCTACGAGCAACTCACCAGTTTCAATATCAGACACTTGACCTCTAAGCGCGCTTTGGGAGAAAGCGTATGTGCTAGAGAATAATAGAATCAAACAGGTAAAATAGTGGCGCATTCGATTTGCATTAAATTGGGTGCAAAAGTCCAAGGCTAATGTTAGGTTTGTGTTAATTCAGTTTTATGATTAAAAAAAAGAATAGGCACCCATGAGGGTGCCTATTCTATACTTTATGCGCACAAAATTAGTGCTTTACAACAATTTTACCTGTAGTCACAGATGTTCCGTTCAACACACGTACTGTGTAGAAGCCATCTGCAAGCTCAGACAAGTTCATCTCAACTCTGCTATTAGCAGCAAGACTAACTGCTGATTGATCATAAACGAGTGTACCAGTGATAGAATAGATTTCAATTCTAGAATTGTTCAATACTTCGGTTGTATTGAAAGCTACCATACCATTGGTTGGATTTGGCATAAAGCGAATAGCGTTTTGAGCAATAGCTTCTACTTCCTCTACGCTGATTTCAACGCAAGCGATGTGGCCGTTTGTAGCAAGGTAAGACCAGTTGTCTAACCAAGTGCTACCAGAACAAGTTGCGTCATTTGCAAACGCTCCTTTGTAAGTAGTAGGGATAAACCAGCTATCTTCAAGGTCTGATGAAGCTACAGTATTGTTAACTGGAGCAGGTGAAATCTGTGGAACATCGCCAGAGAAATCATAGGCAACACCTGGATTGTTTGTTTCATTGCCATTAGCTTCGAAAGAGTTTGCGAAAGCGGCAGCACTTGCTGTCAAAGCAGCTGTAGAATCTGCTACTGAAGGCCAACCTGTGCCCATCGTGATTGTAAAGAGTTGGCTTGCTGTAGCAGCTGATCCTTCAACACGAACGTTGTAGAAACAGTTACCAGCCAAAGCCAATTCACCTGATTCAAAACGAGCATAGCTATCTTCACCAGAAGCAAGATTTTCAATATCTACACCGCGACCCCAGTTGTAGAAAACAGAGTTGTGATACTGACCACCGGCATTGTCACGGAAAGTCAAAGCTCTGTTGTTGGCCGCAATACCTTGGCCCATGTAAGTTGCGTTAGCAATTACTGGGGTAGCGTATGGTGTTCCATCTTCTGGCTCAGTACCACCATCGTGTTCACCACCACGGTCACCTGTTTCAGAAGCCGTGTTTACATCTTGAATTGTAAACCAGAACTGACCTTTACCTCTCCATCCTTCATCGTAGTCAAAAGAGTCATCACCGCAGTATGCAGTAACGCAGTGACGTGCATTAACAGTACCACCAAAGAATTCGATACCATCGTCAGCGTTAGATACAACTTCTACGAAGTCTATCAATGTAGCGCTACCAACACCACCGAGAGTAAGACCGTTGATTTCATTACCTGCTCCGATATCAGTACCACCGTGACGGATAGAAACATATTTCAAAATACCAGAGTTATCTTCATCATTTGATCCACCGTAAAGACCTCTTGGTTCAGTTTCAGGAATACCTTCAATCTGTGTTTCACCAGGAGTAGAATTAAGGCTTGCGTTACCCAATACAATCACACCACCCCACTGACCAGCAGTAGTGTATGGAACTGAACCATCCAAAGGATCCCCTTCGAATGTGAAGATAATTGGACGGGTAGCGTTTCCTTCAGCATAGATTTTACCGCCACGTGCCACCACAAGTGCAGATGCATCAGCACCTGTGCCTGGTTGTCCTTTGATGATTGTACCTGGCTCAATTGTCAAGCACTGACCTTCATTAACAAATACAAAACCATCCAACAAGTATGTGTTGCATGCTCTCCATGTTGTTGTTCCAACTCCATTTCCATTATCAGATACAGTGATCGTTTGACCGCAAGCAAATGTTGGAGTGAAGAAGCCATAGCTGTCCATTGCTGACCAACCACTCAACCAATTGTTTGCACCTGGATCAAAAGCTCCTTTGTATGTAGCTGGTGTGAACCAAGAATCAGTTGCTGGAGTTGCACCGCTATAGTTTACGGAAGGAACTGGGTTTAAACCACCAGCTAAGCTGAAATTATATTCAATTCCGGTTTCAGCGGCCATGTTACCATTAGCAGCGAATGCAGCAGCGAAAGCCGCTGCAGATTCGTTCAAAGCTGCTGTAGAGTCAGCAGGGCTTGCCCAACCTGTACCC
>JBILSZ010000031.1:0-27016 GCA_044371755.1 Flavobacteriales bacterium
CAAAATTTCTCTTGAAACACTTAGAATCAATTATACATGTTGGTCGGGCAGACAGATCGCTTTGAGGTTAAATTTGTCTTCTCCCCAATACTCAATCAAGCCTCCCGAACGGGAGGCTTGGTTTTTTTCCTTCACAATGACCTTCACAGTCCCCCCTCACTCTCCATTCATTCCCATTCTGATTGTGATTCTCATTCTAAAAACTAGCCCACTAGCATACTAGCCTACTCTCTTACTAGCATACTATCATACTCGCCTACTTTATTCATTCCCATTCTGATTGTGATTCTCATTCTAAAAACAGAACAAGGAGGAAAAGAACAAGGAGGAAAAAATTGCGAATTGCGAATTAGTAGTTGCGAATTCATCATTGCCCCACAGCCCGCATCGTCTTTTTCAGAATCACAATCAGAATGAGAATGGGAATGAATAGAAGTGCCGAGTGCCGAGATTTTTAGAGGGAGATTTTCTAGAATGAGAAACAGAATGAATAGAATGGGAAGGACGAGAACGGGGCATTGCGAATTACGAATTGTGAATTACGAATGGGGCGCGAGCCCCCCCCAAATACCAAAAGGCCGCTCCGTTGAGCAGCCTTCAATGGTAATAAATGAAAACAATTAAACTATCTAATATCTCTACATGAGAACTTACATGATCTTTAACGCTGGTACTGCACTAAAAGGTTACGCGGCTTCACCCATTTGTTGCGGCTTTCAGGGCTAAGTGACTCATTCACAAGAGAAAATATTTTTAAATAACATTTTTTAATTGCTGTACATCCAATCTTTCATCATCTTAGACCACAAAACCAAATACATGAAAAAGATTGCATTGTTTTTTGGTGGCCTCTTGCTGATAGCGGCCACCTGGTCATTCACCCTCTCTAATAAAGATGTAAAAGAAAGTATCGCTATCGGTACAGAGGCGCCACAAGCGAATCTCAAGATGTCGAATACAGATGGAAAATCCTATTCCCTCAATGATCTTAAGAAGCAAAATGGTTTGTTGGTGATTTTCACCTGCAACACCTGTCCTTTTGTTGTTGGCGCCGAAGGTTATGGCGTTGGTTGGGATGGTCGCTATGCGGCCCTAAAGAAAAAAGCAGATGAACTAAATATCGGTTTTGTATTGGTGAATAGCAACGAGGCGAAGCGCGAGAAGGGCGACAACCTCAACGACATGAAAGAGCGCGCTAGCAAAATGGGTTACGGCGATGCTATGTATCTCCTCGATAAAAACTCTGAACTCGCTGATGCCTTTGGCGCACGCACCACACCACATGTATTCATGTTTGATAAAAACATGAAGTTGAATTACAAAGGTTCTATCGACGATAGCAATGAAGGACCAGAAAAAGTAAAAGAACATTGGTTGGAAGAGGCGATGAAGAATGCCGCGGCAAGCAAGAAAATTTCACCCAACGAAACCAAGCCAGTAGGTTGTAGCATCAAGCGCGTAGGATAAATTCGGCTACCTTTGCCGCATGATTCCAAAGCCTTTTGAGTACCAATCCGTAGAGGATGTTGTAAACGGAAGTATCATGCTCATCGACAAGCCTTATGGCTGGACGAGTTTTGATGTGGTGGGCAAGTTGAAGTGGCATTTTCGCCACAATCTCAAGGCTCCAAAGTTTAAGATTGGTCACGCAGGCACTCTGGATCCCTTGGCTACTGGACTTTTGGTAATTTGTACCGGAAGGTGCACCAAGATGATTGATCAAATCATGGTGGGTGAAAAAGAATACACTGGTACCATTTTTCTCGGACAAACGACACCAAGTTTTGATTTGGAAACAACCCCAGAAGGTAATTTTCCCATAGAACATATTGATGAAGCCGCAGCGCAAAAGGCTGCGGCTTCTTTTTTGGGCGAACAGATGCAAACTCCCCCCATCTATAGCGCCAAACAAATAGACGGAAAGCGCGCCTATGAAGCCGCACGCGCAGGCATCGAGATAAAGATGCGTCAAGCCTTAGTAACAGTGCATGCATTCGAAATCACCCGTTTTCAATTGCCCGAAGTGGACTTCCGCATCCGCTGTTCAAAGGGCACTTACATCCGCACCATCGCCAATGATTTCGGTGCCCGCCTCGGTTCTGGCTCCTACCTCAAAGCCCTCCGCCGCACCGAAAGCGCCCCCTACCGCATCGAAGACGCGCGAACAATGGAAAAGATGGCGGAGGAATTTGGAAATTAGAAAGTGGAAGTTGGAGGTTAAAATTCGTAATTGACCATTCGCAAAGAAGGATTCGCAAAGAAGGATTCGCAATTCAAAATTCTAAACTCCAAATTCCAATTTCCAAACTCCAATCTCTCCATTGTTCCTTTGTTCCTTGTTCTTAATTTCGCCCCATGATCCGCCTGCTAGCCATATTACTTTTCGTCTTGTCCTTCTCCGCTGCGATGGGGCAGGAGCGGCGTACGGAGGTAGCTGGCTTCGCGGCTTCGTTGCTCTTCAAAACAGATGACGATGGCAACATCCAGCCGCGGGCTGTGACACAAAAAATCTTCCGTGCTGATAATCCTCGCCTCGTAGCCATCGCTCTCAATATTTCACTCGGCATGTTCGGTATGCACCGCCTCTACCTTGGCACTGATGTGAAAGTGCCCATTTTTTACACGCTCACCCTCGGTGGCGGCATGGTGCTCTGGATCGCAGATCTAGTATTACTCATAGCCGCAGATGATCTCGAAAAATTCATCGACAATCCCCACGTCTTTATGTGGAACGAAAAATAACGTTTCAACAAGCCTCTGAATACTTCCAGTATCCTTCTTCCCGTTGTGCCACGTGCACAAAACCTCTGTGATCCATCCACCCACAATGTCCTGTATCATGCCACTGCTCGCTGTCTTCCATCACCGCTCCTTTGATCAAAATTCTGCCCAATTCTTCGCACCCCAATGCTACCGAATGATCGTTCGGTGATACTATTTTCAAAGCAACTCCTGGTAGTGCTTTACCCAAACTGTCTTCATCGTATGCTTCCTGATAAAGCGGTTTTCCAACAATATCACGCCCAGTATAATTGTGAAGATTCACCGCAAATACCGATGCCGAAGCGTTCATTCCTGCACAGGTCATCACTTGTATACCACGACGAATCAAGGTTTGTACACTTTCATTCATTGGATGTACATCGGCCGTAAATACGTGCGACAAAAATGGCATGTTGCGTTCGATGGCCACTGCACTCAGCGCTTTCAATTGATGCGGCTGTACAAAAATCAACTCGGGTTTAGCTTCACTAATTTTAGAAATCAAAGTGGTAGTGTCGCGCTCAATTTCTAGATTTACATTTATTCCATTGTACACTGGCATGACCCACTCGAGCACATATCCATAAGCCACGCTAAGCGGTAGATCTGACAACATTTGAGTTCCTTTTTTGAAAAAATAAATTTGTCTCATTCCTTCTATCACCGCCTTCACCTGGGTGGCATATACGGGTACCAACTGCAATTCTTCTCCGCGTTTTTCGGCAAACAATGCCAGTGGCTTTACATTTTCTTTTTTATAAAAAATACTTCTAAAACTCTTCCCTACCGCGCGCAGATTGCGACAAATCGGATGGAGCGCCTTGCCGCCTCGAATACTTTCCTCCAAATCTTCTTGATATACTATGACTTCTGCCACCGGAGCGTGCACTGTAAATCCAAGATCTTTTGTTGTAATCAACACATTCGCGCCGCTCGCATTCATAATGTACAATCGCTCTTCATTGCTCCAATGTGGATCAATCGGAACGAGCGTTTTATGATGAAACATTGCCCAGTAAATCACGCCAGCAAGCATTTCTGATTTCGGCAACTGCACTGCAATCACATTTTCATTGGAAGTGAGATATTGCAATTTTTCTTGCAATGAAGCTACCAAACGAGGTATTTCGTTAAAAGATGTAGAGCCATTATTCCAAGTCCAGCTACCAGTTTTTGCCGTGGCCATGCCTTGTTGTAAACGTTGCTCAAGGCTCATCTGCTCATCAAGACGCTGTACGAAATTTTCAACCTCCAACTCTTTTACCACTTGGCGCAAAGCAAAAGCAGTGGTAGGACCTTGAATGGGTGCGCCGATTTTTATCCCAACTTTCTTTCGAATGGAATGCAGGCGAACCCGAATCATATTGCGCATTCCTGCTCGATAAGAAAATGGAGTGCCGCTCACATTGTCAAAATGCATCGGAATAATGGGCGCGTCAATAATGCGTGAAAGATGCTCCACGCCTTTTTTAAACTCCAATATTTGTCCCGTTCTCGTTACCGTACCTTCCGCGAAGATGGCTACAAGCTTTCCTGATCGAATGTGTCCTGCTACTGTTTCATTGAAAGACTTGTAATCATTCACTCCTTGGCGCGGTGAAATCGGAACGCAATGCAAGGCTTCCAAAAGCGGACGCAAAAATGGCTTTTTGAAAATATCCGCATTCATCACAAAGTGAACAGGGCGAGGACTCGCGCATACCATGAGAATAAAATCCATGTAGCTGGTGTGATTTGCGACAATCAGCGCACCGCCGTCACGAGGGATGTTATGACTACCTGTTATGCGCAGGCGAAATAGAATGCGTCCGATCAGTTTTACAAGACCCACTACGAGGCGAGCAAAAAGGTGTTGTGTGATTTGTTTCATGAGGCAAAGAAGCTTCTTACTTCCTTCATAAGAAAATCACTATATTCGCAAAACGTAGTCGTAAAAATTTGCAATAACCAATTTATAATATTCATTATCAATAATTAAATAATAAAAAACGTAGCTGTGGATTTTTTAGAAAATTGCATCCAACTGATGAGTCCGGAGGAAGTAAAGACCTTCAGAATCTTCATTCGTTCTATCAAAGGGGCGGACAAAAAACTGCAACTTTTTGATTTGATATTGAAAAACAAAAGCGACGCTGATCTGGCTGAAATACTTTATAAGCCCGTGAATCGCAATGCATATCACAGTTTGCGCAAAAGCTTGGTGACTTCACTCGAAGAGTTTTTCGCCCACCGCAGCATCATTACCGATGAAGACAATCCCTCTCGAACGATTGCGATGGGTTTATTTTTTCTTGAAAATGCAGATGATGCAGCGGCGGCCCGCTTTTTCCAGCGTGCAGCAACGCTCGCCGAGAAGCGCCGCGACTATGCTTTGCTCGACATGATTTATTCGCTGATGATTGAAGAATCCGTGAGGCTAGGCACAGAGATGAATGACACCATTTTGAAATGGCAACAAAACTCCGAAAAACGCATGCTCGATCAGCGATTGAAAATCGCGGCAGGTCTCATAAAAAAGCGTTTGCACGAAGCCCGAATCAGCGGATTGCCTCTGGATCCAGACGCCACGACAAAGGAAATATTCACTGTCATCGATCTTCGCGATGAGGCAATCCTCATCCCCGATTTTATGCTTCGAGTGGTCGAAATGATTCGTAGCGCTGTCATTAGCGCCAAAGATTATGTACGCTTCGAGTCCTTTATTCTCCGCGTTTACAAGCGATTAGAAGAGAAAAATGCATTTAGTAAAAACGATAAAACGAAACCTATTTTCTATTATATCATTGCCCACAGCCTTTATCGAAATCGAAAATTTCAGGAGTCCGAAAAGTGGCTCACCAAACTCGAATCAGAACACGGCCTCACCATTCGAGCCGTTCAATTGCGCGCCGCTACGCTCACTTACCTCGGCCGCAACGAGGAAAGCATCACCACCATCAAATCCACCATCGCCTCCAAAAACAAGAGTATCACCGCTCAAGATCTACTCAACATGCATCTCAATCTCGCAGTCTATTATTTCCAATCAGAAGATTACAAACGTGCTCATCAAAGTATAATGAAAATAGGCCAAACAGATACATGGCTCGAAAAGAAAATGGGAAAAGAATGGCGATTCAAAAAAAATATGATTGAGGTAATCGTGCATTATGAACTAGGAAATATCGATACTGCTTGGAACCGCATCAACAACATGGAGCGCTATTTTGAAGAATTTTTCAAACACCCAGCTTACCAAAGAGCGCGCATTTTTATGAAATTTATCAAGGTCCTGATTGCCAATCCCGAAAGAGCCACGGCCGCAGACTTTGCAAAAGAAGTCGCTCAAGCAAACATGGCATGGCCAGACCACAAAGAAGACACTCAGGCAATGACTTTCTTCTGCTGGCTTAAATCCAAAATGATTCGCAAACCCTACTACGAAGTGTTATTACAAGCAATGAACGCCTCCAAAGAGGCAACGTAAACATTTTTATGCGTCTTTTGCATAGAAGATTCCTTATGAAAACCCTTAACCACTCACTAATCATAGCTCTTGCTATACTGTCTTTTGTTTCCTGCACTCGCAAAGCTGAGCAGGCAGCGCAGTACAACGATATCATCATTCAAAGACAAAAAGACATTATTGCTGCCTTCGATCGCTTCGATTCCACATTTGCCGACTCTATAGCATCCGAGGACGAAGTTGAATTTGCTTTTGTCAATATGCAAAGCAATATCAAACATAGCATTCTCTCTATCGACAGCATAGGGCCTTTTCAAAACGACCCTCTCTTGCAACAATCTGCACGCGACCTTTTCACTGCTTATGACATCATGGTCGAAGACAACTACCGCATACTAAAAGATATAAAACTAATGCCCGCTGAGTCCATCACAGCGCCAATGATTGACACTACCATTTCTGTTCAAATAAGAATACACGACGTTTCCAAGCTTGCTCAAGAGAAATTTCTTAAGGCTCAAGAGGAATTTGGGAAAAAATATAATTTGACGTTCGAATAACCTTTTTGGCCTTGTTGCGTACAAATCAACATGTTACGCAAAACCCTAGTTTTCATTTTCATTCTTATCACCACCGTTTGCAGCGCTCAACGAGGCCGCAGAGGTATGTTAGAATACGCAGTGGGAGGCCGCGCCGGTACAGGCACTGGACTCACAGGGCAATACTTCCACACGGATGCTCATGTTTTTGAAGCCATTATATATGCCCGCTGGCAAGGCTTTAGCACAACACTTCTTTACGAACATCACATGCAGATGTTTGATGTGCGCGGACTCAAGTGGTACATAGGCGCTGGTGCTCATGCTTCACTCTATCCCGTTGGCACAAACAGACCCGATATCGATAAAGATATCGCTGGACATGTATTTTTGCCAGGAGTAGACGCTATCGTCGGCATTGAATACTTCTTTCCGGGCGCCCCAATCATGATAAGCGTTGACATTAAACCAGAATATAATTTTGGAATTGTAAATAGGCCAGATCTTACCAACGGCGGCATCAGTCTCCGCTATCGCTTCTAACTAAATCTAACTATCCAACCACGACTTAAAATCGCTTGTGCGATGACGACTTACAATCACCTCCTCTGCAAAAACAGGCTGCAGCGTCAATGACAAGCGATTGTTGCTGTAGGGCTCTATACGATTGATGCTCTTGCTGCCCACAATCATTTTTCGATTGATTCTATAAAATTCTCCTGGATCCAACTGAGCTTCTAACTCTTCCAGCGTTTGTTCGAGTAAATACCGATCATTCATTCGGTTTACAATAAAGGTAGTGCCTTCTTCTGAGAAAAAATAACTTACTTCGTCCGATGGAATAAAGGTCAATCGACCCGCTGTTTTTACCAAGAAACGTTTCCTAAACGAATGCTCTCCACGCACCGCAGACAAAAGTGATTTAAGATCTACTCCCTCTGAGTTCACTAGCATTCCTTTGTACTTATCCAAAGCCCCTCTGAGCTCAGCCTCATCTATCGGTTTCAAAAGATAGTCCACACTATTCACTTTAAAAGCCTTTAACGCGTAGTGATCATAAGCTGTTGTGAAAATCACGGGAGCCGAGACCTTGGTACGATTAAAGATTTCAAAACTCAATCCATCGGCGAGCTGAATATCCATAAAAATCAAATCCACGTTCGGACCATCATTAAAATATTCGACACTGTCTTCAACAGTATCAATGACCCTATCAATCTCAATGCTCGGTTCCAATGCTTTGAGAATGCGCTCCAGTCTTGAAGCTGCTGGTGATTCGTCTTCTATGATGAGTACTTTCATGCTCCTTCAATTTTTACCAAAGGCAATCTTACACCGAATGAATGCTCGGTTTCTTCGACCACAATTCTTCGACCAAAGGTGAGTCGACAACGGTTGTCAATATTGCGCAAACCCGTTCCGGTGCTCTGCTCTTCGGTAATTTTTCTCTGTAAATTATTAAACACCGAAACCTCCTCTTCTGTCGTTTCTATAACAACACTCAAGGGCTTCTTCTTTGAAATTACATTATGCTTGATTGCATTCTCAACGAGATTTTGCAAACACATCGGCACCACAAAGCAATTCTTCGACTCTGCTTTTGCCTTTATCTCAACAGACAAATTTTCAGGAAAACGAGTTTGCATCAAGAAAATATACTTCTCCAAGTTATCCAACTCTTCCTGCAATGTCACTACTTGCTTCGAGTTTAGATCCAAAATACTGCGATAGACAGAACTTAGCTTTTGAACAAACTCCACCGCCTTCTTGGGATCCTCGGGAATAATACTCGCCAGCGTGTTCAAGCTATTGAATAAAAAGTGTGGATTGACTTGATTCTTCAATGCTTCTAACTCTGAAGATACACGCTCCTTCTTTACGCGCTCCGTCTCAGCAATAGAGTCTTTCCACTTAAAAAAGAAATATGCTGCTTCATAAAGGGTAAGAACAAAAAATGTAGAGGCCAAACTTACCACAAACATCTGTGGCAAGCCTTTGTGTTGCCACGTGGTTAGATTTGATTCAGAAAGTCTCATCTCAGCATAGCCTAAGATCATGGAGGTTATAAATGTGTACAGCACTACAACCACTGTTTGTTTTACCAATCGTTTTGATAAGTCTCTTTGATCGGGTAAAAGTTTTCTAAAAAACAGAATGATCGCTCGGTTTCCTAACCAAAAAATAGCAGTGAAGCCAATGGCAAAAATTCCATCTTTAAAAAAACATATCCAAGCTTCTGCCACGGGCTGCTGAAAGAAAACCACAGGAATAAAGAAACCTAGCAAAATAATTCCAATAATGGTCAGTGGCCAATCATTGAACCCCAACAGTGCTTTAGGCGTTTCGTCCTTTTCGTGATATGTTCTACAGCGTTTTGATACCATGGTTTAAAAATACACAGAATAAAGGAAAACAGGAAAAAATCCCGTCTGATAGGAGGTTTCTATTTCTCCACTTCTGTTATTAAATGACTGCAAGAACACATTCTCACGCCCCGTCACATTGCGGACATCAAAGGCGAAAGCCTGCGCGAATCTTTTATGATTAATGCGATAACCCAATTTGAAATCAAAACGCGCGTACGGATCATATTGCTTGCTAAACGCCTCAGTATCTACGCGCACCTCTTCGCTTTGAGCGATCGATGCCTCCAAATCTATTGGAGTAAACATACGGCCACCAGCGATAGTGAAGCGCGCATCCACTGTAAATACGCTGTTTTCATTAATCTTAAACTCCTTTCCACCCAATACATTGAAGACATAATTCCCATTGAAAGCCGTATTTCTCCAAACATCATCACTGCCGCGGTACTGGCTCTCAAAAATCGAAGTGGTCATTAAAAAGTAAAATCCTTTACTTAGAAAACGCTCAAGCGTTAGCTCCAACCCGTAGTTGAAACCCTCTCCTTCATTCACCAAATTAGCGTTATTGGGGAATGTAAAATCTGCTCCTGTATTCAACATTGAAAATGACGACGGCAAGCGGTCTACAGCTACATCAAACAAATACTGATAGTACACTTCTGATTTCATTCTCCAAAATTCATTGATCTGAATATCATAGCCAACCACCGCATGTGCTGCTTTATTGAAATCAAGATTTTTATTGTTGGCTACCACCGTTCCATTATCCAACTCTTCACGGCTGAAATAAGTCGGTAGCGGCTGCAACTGGCTGTGAAGGCCTGCTCCAAAATTTAGGCTATGCCCAGGTTTTGTCGCAAACCGAGCTCCTACGCGTGGCTCAATAATATAACTTTCGTTGAATACAAAGTATTGACCGTGTAGACCTGAATTGATCGTCCACCGATCGTTCGTTCGGTTTTGCCAAAGCACATACGCCTGTGCCAATCCCGCGTCCCCATCGAAATCTGTCTGTTTAAAAAACCGATTTCCCTCATACAGCAAACTGTCCTGAACCTCTATCAAATAATGATCATACATTATTCCAGCCTTTATGGTATTGCGAGCGCTGCGCTTGCTGTTGACATAATAGTGCGCACTCAACTTATTCTGTCGCTGAGTGACGCCGTAGTAACGATAAGCATTTCCTGCTACATCTAAAGTATCCGTATACCCGTCGGTTCCGCCGGTAGACGCTGCAACAATTGCTTTACCCTGAGTTTTTTCATTAAAAAAATATGTATGTGAGGCTCCGACAACACCAGTGGTACTTCTGAATTGTTGGTTCTCACGATTACTTGAATATAAGTTTTCACTTTCCTCCTCTTCAGCACCGTTGAAGTCAATAAAACTGCTTCCGCCAATACCGAAGATGGAAAATTTACCCGCTTTCTTTGTCGGTAAATCTACCTTGAAGGTGATGTCTTGATACTCCGGAATGGCACTGCCGGTGCCGAAATTCACCCCCAATTGATTCATTATTTCCAAAAATGAATAGCGTGCATTGACGATATAAGTAGCACTTCCTCCTTGCTTGAATGGCCCTTCTGCGCCAAGTTCAAATCCATTGAATCCCATCTGGGCCAT
Source organism: Flavobacteriales bacterium (assembly GCA_044371755.1). Lineage (GTDB taxonomy): Bacteria > Bacteroidota > Bacteroidia > Flavobacteriales_D > Sanyastnellaceae > JAIXWP01. The sequence goes on from JBILSZ010000031.1 coordinate 10,740, forward strand.
ATACTCACGTTTGTCACGATTGCCACTTCTTAAGCGCAAATCAAAAACTCCGGATAGCGCGTTGCCATAGTCTGCCGAGAAGGCGCTGGTGGCAAAATCACTATTTGCTAGATTATTTATATTGAGTAATGAAATCGGTCCACCAGTGGTGCCGACTGTGGCAAAGTGATTCGGACTTGGAATATCAATTCCTTCCAAGCGCCATAGCACACCTGTCGGGCTATTTCCGCGAATAATGATGTCGTTTCTGTCATCACTGGCACCACTAACACCTGCGTAGTTTTGAGCCATTCGTGATGGATCTTGAAGAGTGCCGCTATAACGCATAGCCTCGTCCACACTAAATGATCGGGCTGAAACGGATGACATCTTATTGACAGATTCCGACTTGTTTTCGGTAGCTACAATTTCTACCCCAGTAAGTGTATTTACACTTTCAATCAACTGAATATTTAATTCCAGATCTTTACCTGAATTCAATAATAAATTCGAAAAAGTTTGAGGCTCATACCCCGTAAACTTTACTTCAATATTTACGCGGCCTACGGGTACGTTTGTGATCCTAAAATAGCCATCACCATCGGATACTGCCCCCATCAACGGATTGGTGGAGGTCACTACTACTTGGACACCGTAAAGAGGAAATTGACTTTGTTTGTCAATCACCGAACCCCTAATGGTGCCTGCGTTTTGTGCATTCGCAGTGCTGAAGCTTAACAGTGAAATGAACAATAAAAAAAGTAAACTTGGTCGCATGATTCAGAAATTTTAAGCAAACATCAGATGATCCATTCTCCAAAAAAAATAAGACTGGGTGAACTGCCTTATAGCGTGTATGAATTATCGCCTGAGAATATTCGTTTGCATCACTCAAAGTTGCGGTGCTGTTAAAAGTAGTTAAGCATAGGGACTAACATGATTTTAACAATTGAAACTCTGCCGTACTTTGCACTCATTATTTAGTCAATGAAATTATTAAGGTTGCAAATACTCATTGCGCTCAGCACTTTCTCGGTGGCGGGTCTAATTGTATTGCAGCTTTATTGGGTTAACAACACCTTTCAACTGCGCGAGCAAAACTTTGCCACCAACGTAAGTAAAGCCCTCCATCGCGTGGCCGATATTATCGAGTTGGAAGAAGCTAAGGAAATTGCCGATGGTGCTGCCAGCCCAGCCAGCGTGCGCGTCTCAGGGAGGGGAAATAAAAATATCGTCATCAAGTCTCGCGATAAGTCTTCCAACTACGTAGCCAATGCTAGTCTAGACGAAAGCCGTGATTCGGCCTTTTATAATAAACTCGGAGATGGCGGAATTGATCAAAGCACCATTCTCAAGCAATCAGGCCTGCTCGATGATATCATGGGCGGAATGATGGATGTGGATATTGTTGCGCGGTCAATCGCCGAACGTGTAGATACTACTCGACTCGATAGTCTCATATCAAGTGAGCTCGAAAACTATGGTATCAAGGCTGAGTTTGAGTTTGCTATCTTCGATAAGATGCGCTCACCTCAAGTAATCAGTGAAGACAATAAAGAATACATTGAGCAATTTGTGAATGACGGCTACAAGTGCCAACTCTTCCCCAGTGATCCTTACAGTGATATCAACTATCTCCGCGTTTGGTTTCCCAATCAACGCGGTTATCTCGTACGCTCCATGTGGACCAACCTTGCGCTGTCGGGCGTACTTTTAATTGTGATCATGTTCCTATTCTCATTCTCTATAGGCACTATTTATCGCCAAAAGAAGTTAAGTGATATCAAAAATGATTTCATCAATAATATGACGCACGAACTCAAAACCCCCATTGCCACTATATCTCTGGCGTGTGAGGCGATGAACGATCCCGATATGCAAAAAAGTCAACGTGCAATGCAGACCTATATCGGCATGATTAATGAGGAAAATAAACGACTCGGTGTGCTGGTAGAAAACGTATTAAGAACAGCCATTTTTGAGCAAGGCGAAATGCAATTGCGAATCAACAAAGTCAATCTCCACGAGGTGATTGAACAAGTAATTCGCAATATTGAAATTCAAGTGAAAAAGAAAAAAGGGCAAATAATAAAACACCTTGATGCGAGCAATCCGATCATTGAAGGCGACCATTTGCACATTACCAATGTGATATACAACTTGATTGACAACGGTATCAAATACAGCGAAACAGAACCCACTATTGAGATTTATACGCGAGATGAACTAAGTGGGATTGCGATTGATTTTAAAGATAATGGAATTGGAATTTCTCGCGAAAACCAAAGAAAAATCTTCGATAAGCTATACCGCGTTCCCACAGGAAACGTGCACAATGTAAAAGGCTTTGGCCTCGGATTGAGCTACGTGAAGGGTGTGATCGAAAAGCACAACGGAACGGTAGAAGTAGAAAGCGAAGTGAAAAAAGGAAGCACATTTACGATACACATACCAAGAAAATATGAAAAAGAAAGTTAGAGTTCTACTCTGTGAAGATGATCCGAACCTCGGTACTTTGCTAACCGAATACCTCAATGCGAAAGGCTTTGAAACCGACCTCGCTGTAGATGGCATGGAAGGAAGCAAGCTCTACAAAAAGAACACCTATGATTTTCTCGTGCTCGACGTAATGATGCCTGTAAAAGACGGCTTTACACTAGCCGCTGAAATTCGTGAAGAAGACAAGCACACTCCTATCCTCTTTCTCACCGCCAAAAGCATGAAGGAAGATACCTTAGAAGGATTCAAAGCAGGGGCAGACGACTATATGACGAAGCCATTCAGTATGGAAGAGCTTTTGGTACGCATGAATGCCATCCTTCGTCGCACCGCCGCCCTTCCTGAAGATGGTGAAGAGGTGAAAGAATTCGAAGTCGGCACCTACCACTTCGACTACAACAAGCAGCGCTTGCTCAATGAGGGCCAAGAATACAAGCTGACTACCAAGGAAAACGAATTGCTCTATTTGCTTTGCAAAAACAAAAATGGCATCTTGGAACGCAGTTTTGCGCTCAAAGCCATTTGGGGTGATGATAATTATTTCAACGGTCGCTCTATGGACGTTTACATCGCCAAACTGCGCAAACATCTCAAAGACGACAAGGCCATCGAAATCATTAATATCCACGGCCGAGGCTTCAAGTTAGTGGATGGCTAAGGTTTGTTTATATTTGCCACAAACAACGTTGGTATATGAGCAAAACCTCATCTTTTAGCTTTGCCTTGAGCAAGAAGAATTATTTGGTAATCGTCATCGGCCTAGTGGTGATCACACTTGGCTACATTTTAATGAGCGGCGGTGGCTCTCCTGACCCTAATACCTTTAATGCAGATGAGCTTTTCAGCGCGCGTCGCATTACCCTCGCTCCTATCACCATCCTTATCGGTTATGGTATCGTAGGTTACGGAATCATGCTCCGTCCTAAAAACTAAGCGACTATGACGCTGATACAAGCGATCATCATCGCTATCGTAGAAGGGCTTACTGAGTTTTTGCCAGTATCCAGCACGGGACACATGATTATTGCCCAGCATTTGCTTGGTGCTCCCGACGATGAGTTTACCAAAATATTTATCATCACCACGCAGTTCGCGGCTATATTAAGTGTAGTACTGCTCTACTGGAAACGCTTTTTTCAATCTCTCGATTTTTATTTCAAATTATTCGTCGCATTCATACCCGCAGTAGTGTTGGGTTTGTTGCTGGAAGACTGGATAGATTCACTCTTAGAAAGCGTCACAGTTGTCGCTACCACTCTTTTGCTGGGAGGCATCGTTTTGATTTTTATAGATAAATATCTTAACCCAAAAAACGAAACTGACATCACCTACCCCAAGGCTTTGAAAATCGGATTATTTCAATGCCTTGCTATGGTACCTGGTGTCTCACGCTCGGCAGCCACCATCATCGGCGGCATGACGCAAGGGCTTACACGCAAACAAGCCGCTGAATTCTCATTCTTTCTTGCTGTGCCCACTATGTTTGGAGCCAGTACGCTCAAACTCTACAAAGGCCTCAAAGATTCACCAAACGTCTTTACATCCGATAACATCTTCATCCTTATCATTGGAAATATTGTAGCGTTTGTAGTCGCAGTGATTGCTATCAAAGGATTCATTGCCATCCTTACCAAATACGGTTTCAAGGCCTTTGGTTATTATCGTATCGTCCTCGGAGCTGTGCTACTTTTGCTGATCTGGCAAGGAGTAAATCTCACCATAACCGACTAAACATTCGGTATGAAAATCTCCGCTACCATCATCACATTCAACGAGGAGAGAAATATTCGTCGCTGCCTTGAAAGCCTCGTCTCCGTGGCAGATGAAATCGTTGTGGTCGATTCATTTTCTAAAGACAACACAGAAAATATCTGCAAAGAATTCGGCGTTCGTTTCATTCAAAATCCATTCGGCGGGCATATCGAACAGAAAAACTTCGCCATTGATCAGGCTTCTCACCCATGGATTCTTTCTCTGGATGCAGACGAGGCGCTTGATCCCCAATTAACCCAAAGTATTTTAGAATTAAAGAAAACAAATCCATCGCACAAAGGATATCGCTTCAATAGACTCACCAATTATTGCGGCACTTGGATTCGCCATAGCGGCTGGTATCCTGATACGAAGGTGAGATTGGTGCTCAAATCGGAGGCGCGTTGGATGGGCGTGAATCCGCATGACAGGTTAGATATCCTCGACGGTTCGCCCACTGAATTCTTAGTCGGTGATTTACTGCATTACAGTTATTACACGCAAGTTGATCATCTCAAACAAATCGAATTCTTCTCTGGCATTGCGAGCAGAGAGCTTTTTAAGAAAAATAAAAAAGTCTCTTGGCCCATGATCATCCTAAAAGTCATCGTGCAGTACGTCAAAAATCTTATCATCAAAGTTGGATTCTTGGACGGTCGCGCTGGTTTTACCATTGCGCGTCTCTCTGCATACGCTACCTACCGCAAGTATTACAAACTAATGATGCTTCACCGTGAAAATAAATCCTGAACATATTCTCATTTCACGTCCTGATAGCATTGGTGATGTCATGCTCACACTACCCATGTGCGGCTTGTTGAAGCAATATTTTCCTAAAGTAAAAATCACCTTCCTCGGAAAATCATATACACAAGACATCATAGAAGCATGTGCGCACGTCGACCATTTTTTGAATTGGGATCAATTGGAAAATATGTCGCCCACAGAGCAATTGAACACGATGCGCTCTATCGATGCCAATGTGGTGATACATGTTTTTCCTAAAAAAGAAATTGTTTGGCTGGCGAAAAAAGCGGGCATTCGATATCGTATTGCGACTGCCCGTAGATGGTACACGCTTACCAAGTGCAATAAACCCGTATTTTTCTCAAGAAGAAAATCAGATTTGCATGAAAGTCAATTGAACATCAAACTTCTTAGCCCTCTAGGAATAGTAGATATACCAACGCTTTCAGATCTTAACTCACTTTCAGGTTTCTCGGCTCCAAACATTTCTATTGAAGATTCTTTTATAAAAAAAACCAATCAACGATACATCATTTTGCACTGCCTCTCCAAAGGAAGCGCTCTAAACTGGAGTTTGAAAAGGTTTGAAGAACTTGCGAGCCTTCTAATTCAAAACAATTTCATTCCTGTGGTCACCGGCACTGCAGCAGAAGGTGAAAAGATAGAAGCGAACTCCAATCTTATAAAAGATGGCGTAATCGATTTAACAGGAAAATTAAGTTTGAAACAACTCATCGCTCTCATTGCGCAATGCGATGGATTGGTTGCAGCCAGCACAGGTCCGCTTCACATCGCCTCTCAACTCGACAAACCTGTTGTGGGGCTCTACTCTCCAATGCGTCCGATTCATGCTGGCAGATGGGCTCCTATCGGCAAAAACGCCCACGTGATCACCGCGCCCGAACACCCTGCGGAAGGTGAGCTTAATATAGGCGCGCAAGAAGTGTTAGACTTCTTTGTTCGGTTTTATAAATCTTAAGATAAAGGGGTGAAAAAACGCGTAGAACGTCACCCCAACCTGTGTTTCCAAAGTGTCTTCTGTAAAGAAAGAAATAGCATAGATAACAATCAATACGACGTAATAAGGATTGCTGCGAATGCTCTTGAAAACCAAAGGGTAAAAGAAAAACAACAAGAACAAAACTCCTCCTACGACGCCATAGGTGATAAAGAAAGTAAGGAATTGATTGTGTGCCCGCAATTGGTTCTTTTCTTCGAGCTTGGTGTGATGGCGATTGTATTGTTCCTTAAAGGATTTTTTTAAATCGCCCGTGCCAACACCAAACATTAGGTTTTCTGAAAAAATACTCCAGCCTGTTTTCCAAAATTCCAATCGTTGAAAAACCGAATGACCATTCGGGCTGCCGCCGTTGCGATAATTATCGTATTCAAAAAATACTTTATTCAATCGCTTGGTAAGTCCCGACTGCTCGAAGTATGCGTAGTTTGGAATTCCTTTTTCTATGTTCTCAATGTCGCCCTCGGTCAGTGCGTTCACTCCGTCCATATCTTTACGCAACCCTTTGGAAGTAAGGTATCGGATGAGCGTCCACTTGATAAGATTTCCTTTGTTGTCGAGCGAATCAAAGGCAATTTCACTCCTCTTGTTCCATGCCGCAGGCATTTCATCCCAACACAAATAATAATAAATCAAATTTCCATTTTCCACCATCGAACTCTCCTTGTGATGAATGTAAGGCGCGCCCCTAGGAGAAAAATTTTCGAGGGCATTCTTATCAATTTCCTCTGTTTTAAAATAGCGATGATAAGCATTCACTACAAATACTCCGCCGCCGAGACAAGCGGAAAAAACTAACACAGGCAAGGTCCACTTCAGCACTTTGTTTTCGCGGCTCGACAAGAAAAAGAAAGCTAGAATAAATCCTGTCATCACCAATAACGTAACGCCCGTAAGCGACTCGATGAGCCAAATAAAAGAGAAATAAATGAGCAGCAATAAGACAGACGGCACAATCCATCGACCATGCTTGAGCCAGCGGAGTAGAATCACCGCCGCGCCAAGTACGAGCAACATGCTAAAGCGGATGTGCGAAATGAAAATAGATATGTCACGAATGTTTAGGATGGGCTTTTTACTAAGTCCAAAATAAACACCGATGCAGATTAGCGCCGCGACTCCCAAGGCGCTGACAAACATCGCCAAAAGACCTTCTACGGCGCGAGCCGACATGGGCCGCAACGTAGACACAAGCAAAGGCATGAATAACAAAGGCAGCTTGGTTCTCAAATCCCAAGCGCCAAACTTGAAATCTTCTGTCCAAAGTAGACCAAACAACGGAAGCATAAAGATCAGTGTCGTTGAATGGTAGGCTTTGTTTTGAAGAAAATCTTTGAAATACTCTTTCGCAGAGCGATCGGTAAAATGAGCATTGAGGAGATTTAACAACCACACCCCCACCAGCCAAAAGGAACCAAGCGAAATAAAAAAATTAGAAAAAGGCAGTGCCACCAATACGATGGCAAAACCCACCCATTGAAGGATGTCTAAAATTTTGATACGCAGAGAGGCGGTCATAAGGTCTTGGTCACCACTTACTTCTTGCTGCCAACACCTGATATTATTGCTTTGTAATTAGAAGAAAATACTTCTTTCGACTTCACTATACACGGGTCCTGAGGCAAGGAGTGACGGATGCGTCCGTCTTGGTAGTAATAGCGGGAAACGATTTCATTTTCCAAATATTCTTTGATCTGTGATTTAAATTTCAACAAATCCTGTCCTTTGTTCGGTTCAATCTTCGCAAACAATTGATCAAACTCCTTTTCAGCCCCTTGGTAGTATTTCTCAGTAGTGGCTTGCTCCTTCAACTCCTTATACAACTGCTCAGTACCTGTGTTATATTCAAACTTGCGATTGGACGCCCAATTCACGAAGTCTTGATACTGTGCGTCGGTGAGCCTGAATACATCGCTGCTGTCGATCTTAGGATTTTTGGTTCTGAATTCTGTAGCCCAATCAAAAATCACCCAGTCGTTGACCATGGCGGCCAAAATATTCGAGGCTTCGTCAGGCAATACTTCGACATCTGGTGAAATGCCCCTGCCGTCGTAAACGGTCCGGCCTGCTTTCGTTTTGAAAGGCTTGATCAAGCTATCACTCACCGCTTCCACTTGTCCTGTTTCATCGTCACGGTGGCTATAATCCAAACGCTGAATACAACGTCCACTTGGAGTATAATACTTTGCCACGGTCAGCTTCATCTTGGTGTTGTATGCCAAGTCCTTTGTTTGTTGCACCAATCCTTTTCCATAAGATTCTACTCCTAGTACCACAGCTCTATCCAAATCTTGTAAGCTACCACTCACAATCTCAGAAGCCGACGCGGACATCTCATCTACCAATATCACCAACGGCATTTGCGTGTCCAGTGGGTCATTGAGGCCGGGATATACTTTATTCCATTCTTCAATTTTTCCTTTTGTTCGTACGATTTCGGTTCCCTTCGGTACGAAAAAGTTCACAATATTTACCGCCTCTCTCAACAAACCTCCACCATTGCCGCGCAGGTCAAGAATACATTGAGACATGTTCTTCTTTTTCAAATCCACAAAAGCTGTCTTTACTTCGGCGCTAGCGGTTTGTGTGAATCCTGTGAGTTTGATATAACCCGTTTTGCCATCGTCCATCAATGTGTAGTAAGGCACGTCTGGAATCTTGATTTCTTCGCGCGTCACAGAGATGACCTTGGTTCCGCTTTCTCCCTTTCTTTGAACCGTTAGGTCTACCTTGGTTCCTGGATTGCCCGTGAGCAAATCAGAAATCTCTTCATGATTTTTTCCCTCCACTGATTTTCCATTCACCATGAGTACCACGTCGCCCGCCATAAGGCCTGCTTTTACCGCAGCATAATTTTGATATGGTTCTACAATCGTAATCTTTCCTTCGATAGTGTTTACCAATGCTCCGATGCCGCCATACTGGCCCGTTTGCATGAACATCGCATCTTCAATGCGTGTCTCTGGATAATACACCGTGTAAGGATCCAACGAACGCAACATCGCGTCAATTCCGGTCTTCATCAACATGCCCGGCTTGGTGTCATCCACATAATAGATGTTGAGCTCCTTGTACATCGATGTGAAAATTTCAATGTTCTTTGAAATTTCAAAGTACTCATCTGCCAAGGTAGCTGAAGATGTACCTACACCCGCCACCACGAGCGCGGCGAACCAGCGCTTGGGTTTTGAAAAAATATTTTTAATCTGCATCATTCTCATTAGGCTTTTCTTGTAAACGACTTTTGAATCGTTTTAAAACTTCAAAAATTTTGCCGTGAACATATTGATAGTTCGGCAACTGACGACCAGTGAATATAAAAAAGATAGCAACTTGCTTCTGTTGATCCACGAGGGGTTGGTAAATATGGTGCTTTTGCTTGCGATAAGCCTCGCGCAACAAGCGTTTCACCCTATTGCGATCATGCGCTCGTTTGAAAATGCGCTTGCTCACGGTGAACACTACCTGCACTGGCACTTTCTCTGGCAGTTCGGTGAAATGATATACCATCACAATCGCCGGCGTTTTGATGCTCTCTCCTTTCGCGTGTACTTCCTCAATAATCTTCTTGCGCGTCAAGCGCTCCGCTTTGGTCAATCCCTGCGGTGCACTCGTAGGAAGCGCGATGGTATGAACATTATCCTCTAAACTCAAAACAAAAATGCTTACTGTATCGCTGCGTATTTGTTGTACTGATTCGCGACATCCAAGGCCTTTTTAAAGTCGCGATCACCATCCAACAATACGCGTTGCATGGCATCGTCATCATAAATATGGCGTGCAATCTGTGCTTTGATGCGCGACTTTAACTCGCCATTGATGGGTCTCAACGAGGCCTTTGATACTTTGATTCCTGATTTTTCTGCCAACTTCAATACTTCACCAATCATGGCATCACTTACTTGGAATTTTTTCACAAAGTCTTTTTGGTCTTTGAATTTCTCAAAGTCCTTGCGGCGCGACTCAATATAGTTGAATGAAAACTCGCGAATCACGCCAGAGTAACTCAATTCGCCCAGTACTCCGTTTAGATAGATAGAATCTAGTGGCACAAATACATCGGGCATGATACCGCCGCCGCCGTAAACGGTGCGCTTGAGTGGCCCGAGTGTCGTGTACTTCACAGAATCTGGGAAGTGCGTGGTGTCTGCCACCGTCAATTCACCTCTCTCCAAACGACTATGAAAATCGTTATCATAATCGATTGTATCCCCATAAGGTTTTTGAATGCATCTTCCCGTGGGAGTGTAATATCTCGCCACGGTGAGGCGCAACGCACTGCGGTCTGGAAGTTCTATTTCGTGCTGTACGAGGCCTTTACCAAATGATCTTCTACCAACGGTAACGGCCCTGTCCCAATCTTGCAAAGCGCCCGCTACAATCTCGCTGGCCGAGGCCGAACTCTGATCGATGAGCACTATCACCGCCATATCGCGGAACTTGCCATTTTTTGAGGATTTGATTTCGTCCTTTCCTGAGTGCAGCCCGTCAGTATAAAGGATGGTGCGATTATCTGGTAAAAACTCTTCGATCATTTTGGTCGCTTGATCCATCAAACCGCCGCCATTGCCTCGTAGATCAAGCACTAGCTTTTTGCAGCCCTCTTCTTGGAGCTTTTTCATCTCATCATAAAACTCACGGTAAGTAGTTTGCGCGAAGCGCTCCACCTTGAGATATCCGATGCTGTCATTAAACATGAAAGCAGAACTCACGCTTTCGATAGGAATGCTGCCTCTGGTGATTTCGAATGGCATTTTTTCTCCCTTTCGAAATACTTCAACATTTACAGAAGATCCTTTTTTGCCTTTGAGAAGCTTTTGCGCCTTATCAGAATTGAGTTCTTTTCCTGAAATTTCTTCACCTTCAACTTTTACGATTCTATCGCCGCTTTTGAGCCCCGCCTCTTCAGATGGTCCGCCGGGAACGGTTTTGACAACGACCAATGAGTCGCGCAAAATCATAAATTCAACACCAATGCCATCAAACTTTCCCTCCAGTTGTTCTTGCGCCTGCGCGAGGTCCTCGGGGTTCATGTAATAGCTGTGCGGATCAAGATTTTTCAATACACTTTGAATCGCATCGTCGATGAGTTTTTTCTTATCGACACTATCGACGTAATTGTCCTCGATAAAGTCGATGAGACTCACCAGTTTATTGGGGTTTTCTTCGCTACCTGTTTTTACTTGCAATAGATTGCGGTCGCCCAGGTTGGTACCAATAAACATCCCTACGATGAGTGTTCCTGCAAAAAATAAAGGTTGAAGCGCTGATGGTTTTTTGCTCTGGCCAGCGCCAGCATTTTCGTATTTGTCCAAACGTTCGTTGTTCATGTATGCTATCTTAACCATCGATGATTAAGATTGTTGCAAATTACAGTAATTCGCCACACCGCCACAACCGTTCGTGAAAAAATAGTTACAGAGCGACGGAGGGACGGAGGGACTTCTTTAGATACTAGATACTAACGACTAGTGACTAGTTTACTATTCTATTCCTCCGGAGTCCCTGTCAATCTCACACCCCGCTTTTTTCAAAAATTCCAATCCCGTCGTGTCTTTGTATTCGTGGATGTACACCACGCGTTTGATCCCTGCTTGGAGGATGAGTTTGCAGCAGTCTTTGCAGGGAGATAAGGTGATGTAAAGGGTAGAATCTTTGGCGTTGTTGGTGGAACGCGCCACTTTCATGATCGCGTTCGCCTCGGCGTGCAGGACATACCAATGCGTGTTGCCTTCGTGATCCTCGCAATCATTAGCGAATCCGCTCGGAGTGCCGTTGTAACCATCGCTGATGATCATGCCATCTTTCACCAACAATGCACCTACTTTTTTGCGGGTGCAATGTGAAAGCTTGGCCCACTCCAAGGCCATCAATAAATAGGCGCGATCATACCGCTGTTGCTTTTCTGATGTCATTTTGGAACAAAAAAAGAAACCACTCGGCGGAGCGGTTTCTGATTCATTTTTTTTTGTAAAAATCCTTTTAATACTCGTCTTCGTTGAAGAAAAAGTCTTCTTTGGTGGGATAATCCGGCCAAATGTCTTCAATGCTTTCAAATACTTCTTCGTCGTCTTCAATTTGCTGAAGATTCTCTACAACTTCCAAAGGAGCGCCTGTGCGCATCGCAAAGTCAATCAACTCGTCTTTGGTAGCAGGCCATGGTGCGTCTTCGAGATATGAGGCTAATTCAAGTGTCCAGTACATATCTTTAGGGTTTTGATGGTTCTTTTCTATTAATTTTTTACGGAACGCGAAAGTAAAATTTTATTGCGAACTTTCACACTCTAAATGCGAAACGTTATTTTTTGTTTTGGTTGCCTTAAAATTTTACACCAATCCTTCCTGTATAGCCAGCCTTACAAGTCCCGCGATGTTGTGAACACCCAACTTCTGCATTAAGTTCGTGCGGTGGGTGTCCACCGTGCGGTGCGAAATGAATAATTTTTCACCTATTTCCTTGTTACTCAGCCCCTCAGCAATCAATTTTACAATTTCCACTTCCCTTTCTGTGAGCTGCGAGAGCGCCCCTGACTGCGGTTTGTCGCTCGATAAAAGAACTGAATTCACCTCTTCTGAAAGGTGCTGCTGGCCGGCCATCACGGCTTCTATGGCTTTAATTAAATCTTCTTTAGGTGAATTTTTTAATAAATACCCATCAGCACCAGCGTCCAAAAGCAATTTGATCATCGCTTTTTCATCGTGCATGGTGAGGATAATGACCCGTACTTGATCGTATTCTTTGCGAATGACTTTGAGCGCCTCAATGCCATTCATTTGGGGCATGTCGATGTCCATCAACACAAGGTCAACCTTGAGATAGGACAACATCTCCAGGGCTTCCTTGCCATTGCGTGCTTCGCCTTTGATGTCAAACCTGCTATCCGTGCTCAGCAAGGAACGCAAGCCATCGGTGACTATCGCGTGGTCGTCTACTAACAATAAATTAAGGGACACTTCGAGGTAAAATTTTCCTCAAATTTAAGTAATCAGGCCTTTCCGTCATTCAAAGGAATACGAACAGTGGCGACAGATCCCGATTGTGGGCCGGGCTCCCAAATCACATCGCCACCTACGGTGCTCAATCGCGAGGTGATATTCATCAACCCAATGCCATCGCGCTTTTGCTGAGCATCAAAGCCTTTTCCATTATCTTCTACGATAAGAATCAACTGGTTTTTATTGCGATAAAGTTGTATTACAACGTCATCCGCGCCGCTGTGCTTGATGATATTGTTGATGAGTTCTTGACAAATGCGGTATAAACCGAGCTCCAAGCGCTCATTGAATCGCTCGCTTTCCACTTTGAAATGTTCTATGCGGTAGCGCACTTTAGTAAGCGCAAAGCTTTTACTGAGCATGTCTTGCAGTGCTGGCAATAATCCTCCTTCGGTGAGCACACGTGGCATCATCTGATGCGATATCGTGCGCACGTCTTTGCAGGCTTCATCCAAAATGCCCGACAAATGTTGCAAGCGTGATTTTTGACTTTCATCGCCAATGCCCTCCGAAAAACTCTCCCAATTCATTCGCAGGCCGCTCAACTGTTGTCCGATGCCGTCGTGCAAATCCTTTGCAATGCGTTTTCTTTCTTCTTCGGTGGCTTCGAATACGGCTGCCAATCCTCTCTCGCGCTCGCGAATCACTTCTCGTTGCAACTTTGATTCTTGTTTTCTTCGATATGCCAAATAATACATCACTCCAGCGATTATCAAAAGCGCGATAATGATGGCGGAGCCGATTAATAGATTGCGTTTTTGTTTTTCCTTGAGCTCATTTTCATTTTTCAAAAATGCATTTTCCTGTTCCTTTTTTTCGACATCAAACTTGGTGCGCATCTCGCTCATGAGTGTGGCTCTTTCGCTGCTGTAAAGCGTGTCACGAAGGGCTGCATACTTATTGAAAAATGTGATGGCTTCTTTGCTATTTCCAAGTTTCATGTTCGCTTCAAGAAGTCCTTCATAACACATGAGTTCCACTCTTCCGAGGCGCTCTGATTCTGCGATAGGAAGAGCTTTTTGAAAATATGTCACTGCCTCTTGATTTTTCCCCATTGCATTTAAAATCAAACCCACATTTGCAGATGCGTGCGCTATGCCGTGTTTTTCTCCTACTTTTTCTAGCATTCTTATTGCGGTCAGGTAGTTGTCGAGCGCTTGTTCGCGCTTGCCTTGCTTGCGATACAATACACCCATATTGAGCAACACATTCGCACGATCCAGGTCACTTCCAATAGTTGCAAAAGCGCTATCTGCAATAGCATACCAGCGAATGGCTTCATCTAGTCGATTCGTATTTTCCATTGCCGCGCCCATATTGCCAGCGGCGCCTCCTTTTGCATAATCAAATCCAATCTTTTGTGCAATCCCATAGGCTTGTCGTGCAGACTTTTCCATCTCACTCCAATTGCGCTCTTTTTGATAAATGCCCGATAGCGTGTTGATGCATATAGCAGTATTCGCGGAGTCTTTAAGCTCTTCAAAAATTTTGACACATTCGAGCGCATACTTCAACGCACTGTCAAGTCGAACTTGGTCTGTATAGATATTTACGAATTTATTGAGGCTTGATCCTTCCCTTTTTTTATCGCCATTAGCTTTGCGAATGCGATAGGCTCTTCGATTGTATTGCAGCGCTTGTTCGTAGTCACCTTTTCGATACAATGCGACGGTAAGAAAATTACATGCTTCTGATACCTCTGTGCTATCTCTTGTTTCAAGTGCTAGTGCATACAACTCGCGCGCGTAAGCTTCGCTCTTGTTTACATCAATGGAATTATACTCCCAGCTCAGGTCAGCGAGCGCTGTGCGTCTTTCTTTGCCTTTGAGTTGCGGCAGGCGCTGTTCGAGGCTGTCGATGAGTTTGTTTTGACCTTCTGCATTCAACAGCAAAAGGCAAAAAACCAGGGATGACAAAAAGTGGACGCAGTGTTTCATACTGCAAAATAATGCATTATTTCATTACTGCCTTCTATTGGCGAGTAGCATGGGTGGTCCACCATCGAAGGGATTGTCCATTCTGCCGATGCTGTGTGCATTGATACCCGCGGCTTTCACCACGGCGCGGTCGCCAAACATGTGTCTTATTTTGTCCATCGCTTGATACAATCCGATGCGCTCTTCTGTATCATCAAACAAATTGATTTGATAACCGCCGCTTACCAAATGACTGAAGCGCACGCCGATGAGTCGCACCAAAACGCGCCGCTGATAAAGCTTTTCGAACAACTCCAATACTTTTGGAATCAACAAATGATCGGCGCTGGTGTATGGAATTCTGCACTGAAGCGTTTGTGTTTGAAAGTCTGAATACCGCACTTTCACAGTGACGCACGAAGTGAGCTTATCTCCTTTGCGCAATTGGTACGCGAGGTTTTCAGCCATCGCAATCAAGAGTCCGCGAAGCTTTACTACATCTATTGTGTCTTTATCGAACGTTCGTTCGGTTGAGATGGATTTGCGCTCGTGATAAGGCACCACGGGGCTGTCGTCGATGCCGTTTGCTTTGCGCCAAATCATTTCACCATTTTCTCCAAACGTTCTCTTCAACAATTCCAAGGGCATTTCTTGAAGCGTTCTTATCTCCTTTACGCCCAGATTTCGCAGCGTCTGATAGGTTTTTTCTCCCACCATCGGAATTTTGCGAATGGACAATGGCGCTAGAAAATTTTTCTCTGTGCCTTTGAGAACTTGAATCTGATTGTTGGGCTTGGCCTCGCCTGTAGCCACTTTCGATACGGTCTTATTTACAGAGAGTCCAAATGATATGGGCAACCCTGTTTCTTTGATCACGCGTGTGCGCAATTCGGAGGCGAAGTTGTAGCATCCAAAAAAACGATCCATGCCCGTGAGGTCGCAATAAAACTCATCGATGGATGTCTTCTCGAAAACGGGCACTGCTTGCTGCACAATCTCGCTTACGATGTCTGAATATTTCAAATAATTGCTGCTATTGCCGCGGATGATAATCGCTTCGGGGCAGAGCTGCTTGGCGAGCTTCATCGGCATGGCAGAATGCACTCCGAATGCGCGGGCCTCATAACTGCATGAAGCCACCACGCCACGATCGCTGGTGCCGCCGATAAGAACAGGCCTGCCATTCAATCGTGAGTCTAACAATCGCTCAACAGACACGAAGAACGTGTCTAAGTCCATATGCATCACAGACCTCTCCATTGGATAATCTCCTATATAAAAGTTGTTTGGTAGTACAAAAACCCTTGAGCGTGACTGGGCTTTCGTGTGACGAAGATAATTCTTTTTGCTAAATATTTTAGCTCTTTGCT
>JBILSZ010000003.1:0-72495 GCA_044371755.1 Flavobacteriales bacterium
CGGTTGGCCTGGAAAGTCTCAAAGTTGGAGGTAGAACTAACTTCCAACCAACGTTCTTGGGCTGCAGAGTAAACTTCGAAATCGTAGGTCATAGCAGAGGTAAAGCCCATATCTCCTCCGCAAAGGCGTACGATGCGGAACTGGAGTCCAAGTTTTTGTAAAATTCCTTTTACATGGTCCACCATGGTCTCAAGTATTTCATAACTCTTTGATGGATGGGCCAGTTGTACGATTTCTACTTTATCAAATTGATGTAAGCGATTGAGACCGCGCACGTCCTTGCCATAGCTTCCTGCTTCTCTGCGGAAACATGGGGTATAGCCAGTCATTAAGATAGGTAGCTCGTCTTCTTTGAGAATGACGTCTCTAAAAAGATTCGTCAAAGGCACCTCTGCCGTTGGAATCAAATAAAGATCGTCTTCTTTCACATAATACATCTGTCCTTCCTTGTCTGGAAGCTGGCCGGTGCCATAACCGCTGGCCTCATTTACCATGTGGGGTGGTTGGTATTCAGTGTAACCAGCATTGCGTGCCTCGTCCAAAAAGAAATTGATCAATGCACGTTGCAGTCTTGCGCCTGCGCCGATGTACACAGGGAATCCTGCTCCGGTTATTTTAACACCAAGTTCAAAGTCAATCAGTTTGTGCTCTGCTGCAAGTTCCCAGTGAGGTTTTTTAGATGCAGACAAATCGGGAGTATTACCCCAACTGAAAACCTCTACGTTTTCTTCTGCGGATTTTCCGTGTACCACCTGCTCGTAAGGCACGTTGGGAATTTGATAGAGGACTTGCTTTTGCGCCTCTTCTAACTCTGCTAATTGTATTTCGAGGGCTTTAGATTTTTCTTTTATCTCGGCTGTTTGAGCTTTGAGACCATCGGCCTCATCTTTTTTACCAGCTTTGAAAAGGTCTCCTATTTCTTTGGCGATGCGATTGGCTTCTGCAAGGAGGCCGTCTAACTCGTTTTGAGTCTTTCTTCTATTTTCATCCAAAAGAAGTACCTCTTCCACTTGGGCAGTGAAGTCCTTGTTCCTTTTAGCAAGTCCTGCAAGGACTTTCTCTTTGTTTTCGCGAATAAAAGCAGTCTGGAGCATAGTGCTAGTTTCTTTTTTTTATAAAAAAAAACTCCCGAACCACGTAAGGCGTGGGCCGGGAGTTTTAAGTATCGATTGAGCCGGTACCCCCGGTTATGCCTGTGCAGGAATAACCGTTACGAACGACTTGTTATCTTTCTTTTTACGGAATTCAACAGTACCATCAACGAGTGCGAAAAGCGTATGGTCTTTACCCATACCTACGTTTACGCCTGCATTGTGACGTGTGCCACGCTGACGAACGATAATATTACCAGCTCCGCAAATTTGACCACCGTAGATTTTCACTCCGAGGCGCTTGCTTTCTGATTCGCGACCGTTTTTTACTTTACCTTCACCTTTCTTGTGTGCCATTTCTTTTAGGTATTATTAGGTGTTCAATTAACCGATTTTCTCGATTTTGATTTCTGTTAAATAAGCACGGAAACCATTTTTCTTCTGGTAACCTTTTCTGCGTTTCTTTTTGAAGACTAATACTTTGTCTCCTTTGAGGTGTTTCACTACGCTGGCGGTCACCTTTTTACCTTCTATAGCTGGGGCGCCTACAGTCACCTTTCCACCGTCTTCGATCAAGAGGACACGATCAAAATCAACTTTTGATCCCTCTTCATTTTGCAGACGGTTTACAAAGATCTGCTGGTCTTTCTGTACTTTGTACTGATGCCCTGCTATCTCTACAATTGCGTACATGTTGTTTGAGATTTATGGGTTAAAAAAACTTTTTTAGGGCTGCAAAGATACTACTTTCTAACGAAACTCCAAATTTATCAGCATTCATGCTGTTGATTTCTTTTTGTAGCTCACCAGCCAAACTCCCGAAAGGATGATTAAACCGCACATAAGGTGCAGTATTCCAAGCACTTCGCCGTCACCAAGTCCCCATGCCACGGCTACCAGAGGCATGAGATAGGTGACAGAGGACGCAAAAAGTGCGGACGTCTCTTTGGTCAGCCAAAAATAGAGCATATTGGCCATTGCAGTACCCAACAGCGCCAAAGTGCCAACATACATTAGTCCTTTGACTCCGTGCTGATTTTGAGAAATGACTTCTGGAACACCAGAGTAAATAGCATAGATACCACATGGAATCCCGGCGATTAACAGTGAAATGGCAGTAATATGAAGCGATTTGACTTCTTTTAGTTTGCTCTGAACCACATTCACACTCAAACCGTAACTGAATGTGGCAATGGCAATGAGCAGACCATAAGACCATTGAGAGCTTGCACCGAAACCTTTCAAAGAAATCAACGCTGCTGCGCCTCCAAGGCCGATGAGGACACCCACCGCTTGTCGTGGCTCGGTGACCCTTTTAAACAATACAACGCCGACTAACAAGGTAAAGAGCGGAGTAAGCGAATTTAGAATTCCTGCCACACTGCTATCCAAATATTGTTGTGATGCAGTAAAGAGAAATGCCGGGATACCACTACCAATGAGACCTACCAGCGCAATCCACTTCAGGTTGGAAATCTTCATCCGACGCAGTCCTTGGATGGAAAAAGGAAGTAGAGCAAGGGCAGCGATGCTCAAACGAAGAGCCGCCACTTGGTCCGAACGAAAAGCACTATGGACGCCGTCTGGTTTCATGGCATGTTTCATTAGATAAAAAGAACTGCCCCAGGTAATAGAGAGAAGTAAAAGTGCCAGAAGATGTTTAGGACGTATGATAAAGCGGAATATTTTTGACAAAATTAACGGTTGTTGCGAATAATTTTTGAGTGAACCCTATACATTTGTCATTCAAAATCAAAGGCCATGAAAGCACTTACATCGTTATTCGCAGTAGCATTGACTTTTTTGTTCATGGGCTGTTCGGGTCCTGCAGCAGAGCAATCGGCAGTGGATGTGCCGGTAGTGCGCAAGTCTATGGAGAGTGAGGTCAATAAATCAGTGGCCAATCTTGCAATTGATGGAATGACATGTTCTGCGGGTTGTGGTGGAAAGATTCAACAAGAGTTGCGTGCCTTGGAAGGAGTGAAGCTCACCGAACTAGATTTTGCTGAAGGTCGCGCACAAAATGTGGTGAGCGTAGAGTTTGATCCAGCAAAAATATCTGAGAAAGACATGATTCAGTGTGTGTCTAAAATTGCCGATGGCATGTATCAGGTTAAAGGTGTGGAACTGGTGAACTATAAAGGCATTCAAACGTCGCGCACATCTGGCGACGCAGGTGTTCGCTTTAATGACTTTGGAAAGTTATTTCAGCTCCTCAATCTTCTTGAGACACTGACAGCCTTTTTGCGTTAATCTTTCCGTTAATCTTTGATGAAAATCATTCGATAATCTTCGAACATTCAAAGGCGTTCGGGGTTACTTTTGTCAGGTATGGAAAAGTCGAAAAGTATATTCCTGACAGCGCGAATCGCGTTAATTCTAATTTTTCTTGTAATCCTTGCTGGAAGCGTCGTTCGCATGAGCGGCAGCGGCATGGGGTGTCCTGATTGGCCAAAATGTTTTGGACATTATATACCACCCACCCATGTTGAAGAATTGACCTATACAGAAGGAAAATTTTTTAAAAAAGGAATGATGGTTCTTCTTGAAAATCGCTTTTGGGTGGCGAAAGAGGATATATCTGCTTCTGGTAATTTCCAAAGTGAAAAATGGGAAATGTATGATGTGCATGACTATTCCATCTACAACCCTGTTCATACGTGGATTGAATATATCAATCGCCTTATTGGAGCACTGTCGGGAATTCCAACGCTCATTCTTTTTGTTTTATCTTTTATCGGCCTTCTGCGTCGTCGTGATTTAATCACATTCATATTGAGCGCACTCACACTATTTATGTTAGGCTTTGAGGCGTGGCTTGGTAAAACCGTTGTGGATAGTGGCTTGCACGAAGGTCAGATTACTTTACACATGTTTGGTTCGGTAGTAATCGTGGCATTATTGCTCATGATAATTTATCGTCACCGACAAAACAAAGTAGAAGTAAGCAATTATTCTAATTACTGGAAAGTAATGAGTGCAGTGGTAATGGTGATTGCCTTTAGTCAAGTATTACTGGGCACACAGGTGCGTGAGGCTGTGGATGTCATATCAGAAGTAAATAAAGACAGAAGCACTTGGATAGACGCGTTACCAGGCATATTCAAAGTACACAGAAGTTTTTCTATCCTCGTTGCCGTGCTCGTTGGCTGGATGTTTTTTAGAAGCAGATCGTTGGTCAAAATACCTTTTGCACTCAAGGGTATTTTTGCAATTACTGTCGCAGAGATTGTGTTGGGGATAATATTGGCTTACGGCGCGCTTCCTGCGCCCGCTCAACCTCTTCATTTGGTGCTTGCCATTCTTTGGTTTGCTTGTGCATGGTATTTTATGCAGCAAGTTTGGAGCAAGGTGAAATTTATTTCTTGATAAACTCGTAGCGCAAAGAAAAGATGTTGCTGTAGAGTACATCGGAAACATTGCCAATATCGGATAGTGCGTAATCAATAAAGAATTGACGAATGCGCAATCCCACGCCTATGTTGGGTTGAATCACAATGCTTTCAGAATTATCAAAATTGGTGACGCGCTGAATATTTCCCATTCCCCCGCGCAGAAACACCGTATTCATATATCCTACTTCAAATCCAAGCGAAGGGTCGATGCTGAATGGCTGGCTTGAAATGAGGGTGTTGCGTCGACCATCTGTGGTGGCAGTTGCGTTTATCTCCGTAAGCAAACTGACTTTGTCGAATTGAAAGGACTTACCAGCACCAAGAATGAATCGGGGAAGTGTGAGTTCTAATCCATTTTCTGGCAAGTCATTATTTGTTTGTTCGAATACTTCTTTTGTGCGATCATCCAACGAAAAGGTCCACGCGTTGAAAGTGCCTGTAACGTCTCTTACTGAAGCACCAAGGTGCCAACCCTTTTTATGATACTGCATACCCACGTCTAGTCCAAATCCCCAAGCGCTGGCAAAGTCTCCAATTTGACGATAAATAACTTTGGCACTCGCTCCCCATTGAAAACCTTCTTGTTCGCCCGCGGCCGTGAAATTATTGGTGCGGTTGAGGAAGGGCAAACCTCTATGGGCGTAGGAAAAAATAAAGGCATAGTCAGCGGCACTGAAGGTAGTGATGCGATTGTAATCAATATTGCCACCAGCATCGATGAGATCGGTGGTGTTTGGAATGTCGTCTACACCAAATCGAATGAATGAAATCGAAGCGGCCGATACAGAGTCGAGTTGTTTTCCGATGGCGGCGTAGTCATATTTGGCGATACCTGCAAAATATTCTGAGTGCATCGCTGCCGCTTGAATATCGCCTTTCATCTGAAGAAGGCCTGCTGGATTCCAATATCCAGAGGTGACATCGCTTACGGAAGCTACTTGTGCGAGCGACATGCCCAATGCGCGCGCGCCAACACCAATGGTCAAAAACTCATTGGAGTATTTTGGGGTAGCATCACTCTCTGCAACGTTTTGAGCGACAGCAGAAGAAGACAGAAATAATATACAAATACAGGTAAAGAGGCGAATATTCATCGGGATAAAAATAGGAAGGCGGCCTTATAAACTACCAATCTCCTCAATTATTGTGGTGAAAATATCTTCGTCGCTTACATTATCAAGTACACGGGCGACGTTAAAACCAAGGGTTTCAAGCGATTTGGCTGTGCTAGGTCCGAAGGCGACGATTTTTTGTGAGGGAAGAATGACATTTAGTTTTAAGAAGCCCTCGACATTTGAAGGGCTGGAGAAAACGAGTACATCAGCCATCGGCACGCCAACAGGATTAATGCGAGTGGTGTATGCGTTGATTATTTGAACTTGAGAAGCGGGAATAAACTTGGTAAAAGAGAGAAGTGACTTATCGGACGTGGGAAAGCACACAGAATCATTGCCGACGGCTTCGGCAAAGGCTTTTGCTTGTTGTTCGATTTTTGTGGAGGACGCTTCGAAAAGAACGGTGTACTTGGGACCCAACTCATGGGAGGTGCGGGTGCCGGCCGTGGCCAATTTGTATTTTTTCAAATCAACACCGGCTTGTATGCACGCGCGAATGGCATTTTTTGAAGAAAAAAAAATCCAATCGGTTTTGATATCATCTGCCGAAAACGAGATGTGTTCTGTTTTAATAAATGATATTTCAAAAAGATCATGACCTAAGGCCGCAAGACGTTCTTTGATTGTAGAGGCTGACGAGGGTCCTCGTGATAGTAGGACTTTGGCCATGATTAATTCATCAATGAATCAACAATCTGGTCAGGGAGGCGATCGAAGTGATCAGACTTGAATGTGATATACCGAACGGGGCTGTTCCATTGTTTGGCGTAGCTCACTCGCACGGTGAATTCATGGTTTTTTTCTTCTGCGTATACTCCCAGTGGAAGATGACAGCCACCCTTCATTTTGTTGAGCACGGTACGTTCAATGTGTACCACGCGTTGCACATCAGTGTGGTGAAGATGTGAGAGAAGTTCGATGACTTTTTTGTCGTTAGAGCGGCATTGCAAAGCAAGAACACCCTGAGCCGGGGCGGGCACAAAATCAGTTGTTGGCAGTTCGATAGCGACTAGATCTGATAGATCCAAGCCGAGGCGATCTACACCAGCTTTTGCAAGTAGGATAGCATCAAATTCGCCTTGTCGCAGCTTATTCACTCTCGTTGGTACATTGCCTCGAATATCTTTTAATGTGATATCAGGTCGGTGATGCAGTACTTGAGATTTTCTGCGAGAACTGGAAGTGCCAATTACTGCGTTTTCTTTGAATGAGAATTTCTTTGTATTGTCAACAGCATTTGGATGAATCAATAATAACTCAGAAGCCGCTGCACGCGCGCTTACTGCTGCAATAGTCAAACCGAATGGTTGTTCGGTTTCTAAATCTTTGTGAGAATGTACTGCGATGTCGACTTCATTTTCAAGTAGCGCAGCTTCAATTTCTTTTGTGAAAAAGCCTTTTCCTTCTAATTTGTCGAGACTCAAGTGTTGGATTTGATCACCTTGTGTTTTGATAATGACTAATTCTACTTTTGTTCCTTGCTTTTCGAGTTCACTCTTCACAAAGTTGGCTTGCCATAATGCGAGATCGCTACCACGTGTGCCTATTTTGACGGTTTGTGACATGGTATTAATTCTTTTTTACTTCGTCAAGGAGTACTTCACGAGCCATCTTCATGGGCACAGAGATATATTTTTTCTCCATGTATAAAAGAATTTTTTCCAAAATTTCTTTTGACGAATCATCTAACTTTTCTAAATCCTTGGCGAAAACGTTACCAAGTGCGCTCGATTTTATTTCACGAATCATATCAGGAATACTACGCATCGCTTGTTCTACGCGACGCTCGTTGAATGCTCGTTCGCATTCTTTAATGCCCGAATGAATGATCGGTGCGCATTCGCTAATAGCTTGTTCTCGGTATTGAATATTTTCAGAAGCTATTTTTTGAATCGTCACCATGTCTACATATTGCACAGATTCTAATGTAGCCACTTCGTGCGCTATATCTTGGGGTATGGCAAGGTCAATGATGAGTTGACTACCTTCTTTTTCACCAGATATTTTATTGAAAAGCTCTTTCGACACAATCACGTCTTCGGCGCCGGTGCATGTTACCAATGCATCAAAGCCTTGATCATATGCCTCCAATTCATTCAATGATATGCCGATACCAGAAGTAGCGTTAGCAAGAGCTTCTGCATTGGCTTTGGTTCTATTGGCAATGACTACGTTGTGGTATTCGTTTTCGAAAAGGAATTTTGAGAAGTTCCTAATAATTTGACCTGCGCCGATTAGCAGTACGCGGTCTGTTGTTTTGATTCCAGCCTCGACAAATTTCTTCCACGCGAGAGAAACAACAGAAACAGGTTTTTTTGAAAGATCTGTATAAGTAAAAACTTCCTTTGCTGTTTTCACACATTGGTTGATGACCATGCGCAGTTGATCGCCTGTAAGCTGCTGTGCTGCGCACTCTTCGTATGATTTGCGAAGTTGCGTAATGATTTCTCTTTCTCCGATTACAAGTGACTCGAGGCTTGAAGCAACGCGCAATAAATGCTCTATCGATTCTACTCCATTATAGCGTTCAGCTTTATGTGATACGCTTTTAATGAGAGCACTTTCGAGAGAAGGAAACATTGACTCTAAAATGAGTGCAGTTTGGCCTGGGCAGATATAATGTTCTTTAGAAAATATGATTTCGACGCGGTTGCATGTGCTGAGGTACATCAACTCTGGCATTGCCATTTCGTCTTTCACTCGCTGTAAAATTTCGAATCGATTATCTTGGGCAATATGAAAATGGCCTATTTCTTCGAGGCTGAAATTTTTATGTGTTATAGCTATGACGCGTAATTCGTTCACTTTTCGTTATCGTTCTGTTGTTGCATACAAAATTCAGATTGGATGCCCCCTTTTATGTCATACGATTGTCACCGAAACCTTATTTAGAACTTATCTAATTAAGTACCTGATAATTGTCAGGCCTTGTCGTAGCGGCATATCTGGAAGCGGAATGGACTTGTGACGCTTGCTTCCTCAGTGTGGATAATGGTTTTGGACCATTTAGATAAATCTATTTTAGGAAAAAAGGCCTCTGCATCTGGGAATTCAGCTTCGACGTGTGTGATGAAAAGATGATTTAAATCAACCTCTTTTAAGGCCAATTCATAAATCTGCGCCCCACCGATGATAAATAGGTGTTCTTCTCCCAATTCTGCGGCAAGTTCTATCGCATTTTGGAGCGTTGGACACACATAACACTCGGGAGCCTCATAGTCTGAGTTTCGCGATACGACAATGTTGGTACGCTTGGGAAGCGGACGGTACTTTGGTGGGATACTCTCGTAGTTTTTGCGTCCCATTACCACCGTGCGGCCTAGAGTGGTGTCTTTGAAAAAACGCATGTCCACCGGCAGATTCCAGAGTAGATCATTGTTTTTGCCAATTTCTCCATTGGAGCCCATGGCCACGATTAAACTTATTTCCATATTAAACTGCTACTGCTGCTTTGATGTGTGGGTGTGGGTCGTAATTTTCTAAAGTGAAATCCTCGTATTTGAATGCGAATAGATCCTTTACCTCGGGATTGATTTTTAAAGTAGGTAAAGGGCGAATATCTCGACTCAATTGCAGTTTTGCTTGTTCTACGTGGTTGCTGTAGAGGTGCACATCACCACCTGTCCACACGAAGTCACCAAGTTTAAGGTCGCACACTTGGGCGATCATCATGGTGAGTAGCGCATAGCTTGCGATGTTGAACGGCACGCCGAGAAAAGTATCGCAACTCCGTTGATACAATTGGCAGCTCAATTTGCCATCGGCCACATAAAACTGGAATAGGCAATGACATGGTGGTAGCGCCATTTGATCAATAAATGATGGGTTCCAGGCAGAGACAATATGACGACGTGAGTCGGGATTGCGCTTGAGTCCATCAATCAGTTTGGTGATTTGATCGGTCGATGAGCCATCTGGATTGGGCCATGAGCGCCACTGGTAGCCATATACAGGACCAAGGTCACCGTTTTCATCGGCCCATTCGTCCCAAATAGAAACACCATTTTCCTTGAGGTAAGCAATATTGGTATCTCCCTTCAAGAACCAAAGTAATTCGTGAATGATACTCTTGGTGTGCAGTTTTTTGGTCGTCAATAAAGGAAATCCTTCGTTGAGGTCAAACCGCATTTGATGTCCGAAAACACTATATGTTCCCGTTCCAGTGCGGTCGCTTTTATAAACTCCTTTATCTAAGAGGTGCTGCAGTAGGTCGTGATATTGTTTCATGTCGAATGCGAAGCTACAATTTAGAGGATATTCGAAAAAAATAATTGATTAGAATTTATCCACTTTCTGCTCATCTTTCTATTTTCGTTGTATGGCGAAAAAGAAGAAAGGTGTATTGGAACTGGATATTGTCATTGAAGATTATAGTAAAGAATACATGGCGCTTTATTTTGTGGTGCCGCTATGGCAGGCAGACGAATTAGCTGGAGGGAAAAGCACGCGTGTACTTTGCGCAATCAATGGGTATGAGTTTCCTTGCGCGTTGAGACCGATCAAGGATTTGGGTTATATCATTACTCTAAGTAAAGAAAAAGCGAAGTTCTGCAAGGTGAAGGAGGGCGGCAGGGCCGTGGCGTACATCGTAAAGGATGAGAGCGAATATGGTTTCCCGGTGCCAGAAGAATGGGAGGAATATTTGAAACAAGACGACGAACTAAAAATGATGTTTGAGTCGCTAACGCCGGGCAAACGTCGCGGTTGGCTATACCACATCGGTAGTGCAAAGAGCATCGATACCCGCATCAAACGCTGCGTTCTGATTGCGGAAAAAGTTAGAGAAGAGTATTATACTAAAAAATCATGACACCACTTTGAGTGTCTTAAGAACGGCGCGTGCCCGATCTTTCGCCACTTTCAAGTTTTCATCGACTACTGTGCAGTGTCCCATTTTTCGAAATGGTTTTGTTTCTGTTTTTCCGTACAGATGAATATATACACCTCTGTGTGTCATCACTTCTTCGATCCCTTGATATTTCACAGGACCGGAGTATCCTTTTTCCCCTAAAAGATTTACCATAACACTCGGCAATGTGATGTCTGTGTTGCCCAAAGGGAGGCCACAAATAGCGCGTAAATGTTGTTCGTATTGAGAAGTAATATTGCCTTCAATCGTTTGGTGTCCGCTATTATGAGGGCGTGGCGCGACTTCATTGACCAATACTTGATGATCTTTGGTCACAAACATTTCTACTGCCAGTATTCCCACTATTTGGAGTTTTTCAGCTACTTCGCGGGCAATGGCTTGCGCAGAGGCTTCGATCTCTTTGGATATTTCAGCAGGCGAAAAAAGGAATTCAACAAGATTTGCTTCGGCATTAAATTCCATTTCAACCACGGGGAAAGATTTTATTTCACCCTTCGTATTACGCGCTACGATCACAGAAATTTCTTTCACAAAGTCAACCATTTCTTCGAGCACTGAAGGTTCGTTGAATGCTCGTTCTGAGTCACTTTCATTGCGAAGTGGAGTAACTCCTTTTCCGTCATATCCGCCTTGACGCATCTTCTGCATCCAGGGACCATTTTTTAATTCGTCAACAGCCTCGGCTTTATTTTCTATGAGTTTGAATGGCGCAGTTGGAATGTTATGGTCTCGATAAAAGATTTTTTGTAATCCTTTATCCTTGATAATTTCTAATACATGTGGTTGCGGAAATACATGTACTCCTTCGCTTTCTAATTTTTTCAACGCATCCACATTCACGTGCTCTATCTCAATGGTGAGTACGTCTTTACCTTTTCCGAAATTGTAAACCGTGTCGTGATCTGCAAAGTTTCCTACAGTAAATTTATGTGCAATGGAAGCACATGGGGCATCAACAGCAGGGTCGAGCACATGCACACGCACATCATAATTTACCGCTTCTTGGATGAACATCCTTCCAAGTTGACCGCCGCCAAGGATTCCAAGAGTAAAGTCTTTTGCATAAATATTTTTCATGGTGCAAATGTAGTTTATGATTGTATTTGTCAATCTTGTTGCATCTTTGAAAAAAATCCTCACTATGAAATTTATTTTTACTCTCGTACTCATAACGGCTGCTGCCGCAGGAACAACTCAAAATCTTACAGGGGTTGAGTCGGTTGAATTTGACCCGATTACCGAACGTTTCCTCGTTACGAATGGAAGCTCTATTGTCTTTATTGATGACAACGAAGACGCTGACGGTACACTCGCCACCGGCGCAGGTGCTGACTATGGCATGGAAGTGATGAATGGTGTTTTATGGGCGATTGACAACAATCAAATCAAAGGTTACAACGTGAGTGATGGCAGCCTACTGTCATCAGCGAGTGTCTCTGGAGCAAGCTTTTTGAACGGCATGGCAAGTGATGGCGTTTCGCGTTTGTGGGTAACGGATTTTTCTCTAAAGAAAATTCATCAAATTGACGTGAGTGACTTGAGCAATCCTGTGGTGACACAGATCGTAGCTAATACAGTAAGCACTCCAAACGGTATCGTGTATGATGGGGAAAACAATCGTCTGATTTTTGTAAATTGGGGGAGCAATGCCGCCATCAAAGCGGTGGATCTAAGCGACAATTCAGTTAGCACACTTACCACTACAACTTTGGGTAATTGCGATGGCATTGACAATGATAGCTATGGCAACTACTATGTGAGTTCATGGACTCCCGTGGCTCGGATTACAAGATTCAATAATGATTTTTCTACCAACGAAACGATTACAGTAACAGGATTGTCGAGTCCTGCCGATATCTGTTACGCACAGAGCATAGATACGTTGGCGATACCAAACAGCGGTAATAACACCGTGCGACTTGTTGGTTTTGCCAATTCAGTTGGTGTTGAGGAGAACACTGATTCGGTGGATAATTTTTCCATTTATCCAAATCCAGTCAATATGAATAGTGTGATGGAGTTTGAATTGAAGGAATCGCAACGAGTGAAAATCGAATTTTTGGATATGACCGGGAAAGTTGCATTCCAAGTGACTGATGAAATTTTTCCAATTGGAAAGAATAAACTGTTGTTTGGTGCATTGGATTTGAGCAGTGGTAGTTATATTTGTAGGGTACAATCGATGGAGTTGAATATTCAGCTACCTGTTGTTGTGAATCGCTGAGTCTGCAAGCAAGGCGAGGAATATTTTGAAATCAAATTGAAACCGTCAATTCTGAAGAATTGGCGGTTTTTTTTTGAATGGTTTTTATGAGAATTGGTTTCCGTTATCTTCGCTTTATGAAAGCAGTTTTATCGTTTCTAATATTCTTTTTAGCATCTCTCCTATCGGTTGCTCAGCGTGAGGATGACGATTACGTAGCCCCTGCAAAGCCAGATAAAAAGCCTTGGGTTTGGAATGAGAATTTGTTTTATGGCGGCGGTCTAGGACTTGCTTTTGGTAATGTGACTGCGATCAATGTGAATCCTCAGGTGGGCGTGAAAGTATTGCCGTGGCTAGGTACGGGGGTAGGATTTGACTACAATTTTGTTGGAAGTAGTGGTAGAAATGTTCAAACAGTGGGACCAACGGGATTCGTGAGACTGAGGCCGCTCGATTTTTTAATTGCTCAAGCAGAAATAACCCAAGTTTTTGTTCGTGAAAGATTCAACGCACAAGAATTTAATTACAATTTTCCAATGGCACTCGTTGGAATTGGTTATCAAGAAGGGAATCGTGAGCGCGGTGGCTTTTTTATTATGATCATGACCGACCTTATTGATGATCCGATGTCACCTTTTCCTGGGCTTACTTTTCGTACAGGTTTTTCTATTGGATTTTAATCCTCGGGGTTAAGGTCTTCTCTTTCTTTTTCGAGTTGATCTTCTGGCACCCCGTCTTTATATCGCTCGAAGTAACTATCGCCGATAAGTCTCATAAGACGAACGATAGCGCCCTGTCTTTTTCTCATGTAGTTGGAAGGCTTTCCAGGATTGAATTTTTTTGGATTCGGAAGGCTGGCAGCAATGAGCGCAGCTTGATCTTTTGTCAACTTCGCTGGTGTCGTTTTAAAATAGTCTTTCGCAGCTGCTCCAACACCAAATTTATAGGGCCCCATTTCAATCACATTCAAATAGACTTCCATGATTCTTTCTTTACTCCAGAAAAACTCTATAAGATAAGTGAAGTAAACCTCAAAGCCTTTTCGAATCCAGTTTCGCCCTGGCCAAAGAAAAACATTCTTGGCCACTTGTTGAGATATGGTGCTGGCTCCACGCTTTTTCTTGTGCGTAGCATTATACTTCTTGGCTTTTTCAATCGCACCCCAATCAAGCCCATTGTGCTTCATGAAATTGTTGTCCTCACTCGCCACGACGGCCAATTTCATGTTGAGTGAAATATCTTCTGCATCCACCCATTCGTGTCTGAATTCTGTTCCATCCGGACGCGACCAACGTTCTCGCAATTGCAAATAGGTGGTGGGTGGATCTACCCAGCGATAAAGAATGACCCAAGAAATTGTAATTATGAAAAACCACATGACAGATTTCCAGCAGAATCGCCAGATTCGTCTGCCCCAACTTCTTTTTTTACCTTGAATTTTTTCCTTGCCAGCTGGCATATTAAATCTTCAATTTAGTTCTGATAGCAGCTGGGATGGCATCTTTGTGAACCACCATACTTACAGTTTTATAACGGAAGTAGCTTGAAGACACGTATTGATAGCCACCGTAATTGTTTCCAGTACCCCAAGAATTCTTGGTGATGTAGTATACAGTGCCATTTTGGTCTTTGGCCTTTCCGGTAATATGCATCAAGTGATCGTCGGTGGTTTCGAAATTGTCAAAGGCCTTTTGACGAATGTCCTGATTGATTTTTTGCTCTGAGATGTACTTCTTGAATAACTCTTCTTTAGCGACTTTCCCCTCAGGTACGATGGCCATACCATTTTGAAAAGAGAAACCTTCTTCGCTAACGTCGGCGTCCCATGCAATGGTGTATCCATTTTCTAGAGCATTATCAGCTATTTGTTGCAGTTCATCGAGCGTAACATTATAGAAGGCACCTTTCATCCAATTGTCGGGCACTTCAAGCACGAATGTCGAATAGTAGGGGTGATGTGAAAATGAAGACAGATTTACATAGTCATCGGCATTGATTCCCATGGCATCTCTAAATTCGAGCGGGCTGTATTGTTTATTATTCCACTCAAATCTTTCGGGTGCTTTTCCCAAATAAGCATCTAGAATTCCATTAATAGCGATCATCCAATCATCTGATGAAGTGTTCAGTTTTCCGTCGAGTACAGTTTTGACTGTACCACCTAGAATTGCATCGAGTGAGCTATGGTCGTGAAGTTTTTTTTCTGCGGGTAATCCAGTGTAAGCTGACTCGGGAACCATTCCGTATTTCTTGATGACAGCAATCACATCCTGACTGAGACCACCAGGGCCAAATTGTTGTTTGCCTTGGAAGCGCACATAGCTTTCAGCTTTGGCAGGATAGGTATAGCGTACATTGAACATTTCACTGAGATCAACGGCCGTTTTATTCTTACGAATGATTTCGGCTTCAATAAATGAAATCGTTGCGAAGCTCCAACACGTCCCAGTAGCGCACTGATCTTCTACATCCATGCCTTTGACGACATTAGTGGTAGTGAATTGATAGGGCGTTTGCGCAAAGATGCAAAGTGGCATGAAAAGTATCAATGCAGCTTTGAGAAGAAAATGTTTCATTCTGAAAAAATTATAGTTGCAATGATATGTAAAATAATCGTTCGCGGATTAAACATTTGAGTGTGGAAAGAGGCTATCAATGAGGACTTGTTTTTAGTGAATTATGCGCACCTTTGGAGCATATCCCACTCCAATGAAGAAGATAGCTGTTGTTTGCGGTGGATACAGCGGAGAAGCCGCAGTATCTATGAAAAGTGCCGCCATGGTAATGAATAATATTGATCGCAATGTGTATCAGCCTACGCAGGTGGTGCTCACACGTGATCGCTGGTATGCACTTGTTGATGGAACGGAAGTGAACATCGATAAAAATGATTTTTCTGTTCCATTAGCAAAAGAGAGGTTGCGTTTTGATGGTGCTTTCATCATCGTACACGGCACTCCGGGAGAAGACGGCTTGTTGCAAGGCTATTTTGCCATGTTGGGCATCCCTCACACCACAGGCAGTGTGCACAATATGTCTTTGACTTTTAATAAAAAGTCAACCACTCGTCTCTTGGGAAGTTTGGGCTATACCGTTGCTAAATCAATGGTCCTAAAGCGTCACGAACCTTATAGTGTCTCATTTATCACCCAAAATCTCGGACTCCCTTGTTTTGTAAAACCCAATTGCGGGGGTAGTAGCATTGGAACATCGCGCGTCAATAGAGCAGAAGAGCTGCACCTAGCGTTAGATAAGGCCTTTCAAGAAGATACGGAAGTCATCATCGAAGAGTTCGTAGCAGGCACCGAGGTGACATGTGGTGTAATTCACTACAAGGGTAAGATAATGGCGCTTCCGATTACAGAAATAGTGAGCAAAAAGGAATTCTTTGATTTTGAGGCGAAATATCAAGGTGCTTCTGAGGAGATTACACCGGCCAGATTAAGTGAAGCGATAACAAACAAAGTACAGAGGGCGTGTGAGGATATTTATAAAAAACTTGATTGTAAGGGAATGATTCGCATCGACTTTTTAATTAGGGGTGAAGAAACATTTGTTGTAGAAGTAAACACTGTTCCGGGGTTTACAGAGGCGAGTATCATTCCGCAACAAGCGGCTGTATTAGGTATTTCGAAAACAGAGTTGATTACCACAGTGATTGAAAGCTGCTTTTAGGCTAGCGAATTCTATCAGGATTATTTTTTAAAAAAGAAGACCAGTCTTTTGCTTTGCCAACGCCAGCTAGGGGAGAGTTTGTCTGGTAAAAATGACAAACGGCTGCTGCTAATCCATCTGTTGCGTCGAGTTTCTCGGGCATATCCTGCGCAGGGATTTTCAAAATTTGCTGTAGCATGGCAGCTACTTGTTCTTTAGAAGCCGCTCCATTGCCCGTAATACTTTGTTTTATTTTTCGAGGAGCGTATTCCATTACTGGTAGCTGTCTGCTCAAAGCCGCCGCGATTGCCACACCTTGCGCTCTTCCCAATTTCAACATTGACTGCACATTTTTCCCGAAGAATGGAGCCTCTATCGCAAGTTCATCGGGGTGAAATCCATCGATTAATTCGATGCAGCGTTCAAATATTTTTTGAAGTTTTAAATGATGGTCCTCAATTTTTTCAAGGCGAATCACACCAATAGCCAGTAGTTTCATCTGCTTGCCCTTCACTTCGATAATGCCATACCCGAGAATGGTTGTTCCAGGATCAATGCCGAGAATGATTCGTTCGTTTGCGCTCACTTCAAAGAGTTTTCTTTTCTTTGGTGCTAATGTACGCGGTATATTTTTTATTTGGCTTAATTGCTTTTGTCTTTCTGTATTACCTCATCAAGGTAGTAGGTTGGATTAGGCAATGGAAAAAGGATCAGATTCAATGGCCTGAAGGAGATATTCAAGGTGTTTCGATTGTAGTTCCTTTTCGAAATGAAAAGGAAAACTTGATAGTATATCTGCCACAACTAGTAAAGCAGTTGAAAGGTTATGAAGATGTTGAACTTATATTTATCAATGATCATTCGACTGATGGCGGAGAGGAGGTCGTAAGACAAGCAATGGATGCCCAAATTCATTGTTATGATGCCCAATATGACGGAAAAAAGCGTGCGGTGCAACAGGGAGTATCCGTTGCGAAATATCCATACATCGTTACATTGGATGCTGATATCGAATTGCCATCAAGCTGGCTTGAGGCAATTATCCAAGCGACTCGACTCAATGTTGACTTCGGGATTTTGCCTTTGATGGTAAAGCCATTATCTGGCTTATTTGCACAATTACAATATGTCGAGTTTCTTTCTCTACTTGCTACTACGGGCGCATCGGCTATGGAAGGAAGACCACTCATGTGCAATGGAGCACATTTACTTTTTAAGAAAAAATTTTATGAAAAAAATCAGCACCGGCTCAATTTTGATGTGAGCAGTGGAGATGATATGTTTTTAATGGAATCGCTTACAGAGGATGATACAATGAACTATTTCACAAATCTATCATTATTGGCGACGATGAATCCAGAGACATCACTTCGAACGTTGATTCGACAGCGCATACGGTGGGCAGGAAAAACAAGGTATTTGAGGAGCGGGTACATAAGACTTTTCGGAACGGCAGTGGTGTTGTTGCAGGTTGGCTTTTGGTTTTTATTGGTGCTCTCATTGACTACCGAGTGTTCATTCGGTTTTTTGATACTATTTTTTTTAATAAAAATGTTTTTTGATTTATGGTTGCTTCAAGTGGCAGCGACTCGATTCAAAATAACATTTTCAACGTCCTATGGTGTATTGCTTTCTTTGGTGTATCCAGTCTACGCATTTCTTATTCCCTTACTTTCGCTTTTCGTAACACCCCAATGGAAAGGAAGGAAAATATCGGTTTAGGCAGTTCTCGTCGCAGGGCGTGGCGTCGCTTTCGACTTAATTATGCCGCTATGGCAGGGTTGGGGGTTATTGTATTTGTTTTTATAATGAGTGTTTTGGGAGCCTTTATTCGACCTGATGCTTCGAAAAATGCAAACGCTCAGCAACTCGAAATTGCAAAGCAAAAGCCAGGATTTAAGGTGAATATGATTTATTTTGGAGTTCCTGAAAAAGTTGGTTTTTCTGCCTGGTGGGAGGGAGGAGTAGACCACTCTGTTGAAAGTTTTGCAGTCGATAGTTTGAATTTTGATGTGTCTGGTAAACTCATATCATATAGGGTTTTTGGTTCAAAGGATTGGCGCATGTTAGATTCGGAAGTTTATACCCTAGAAAAGAAGGTTTACTTATTAGGTACCGACAAGTACGGTAGGGATTTATTGTCAAGGCTTATGGCCGGGGCGAAAATCTCTTTGGCTGTAGGAACAATTGCTGTATTGATTTCCTTGTTGGTCGGTCTATTGTTAGGCTTGTTAGCTGGATATTACAGGGGCTGGGTAGATGCCTTGATAATGTGGTTTACGAATGTCGTATGGGCGGTGCCTACATTGTTGTTGGTAATGGCCATTACGTTTGCATTCGGAACTGGATTTTGGAAAGTTTTTTTGGCGGTGGGTTTGACGATGTGGGTAGAGGTAGCGAGAATTACTCGCGGCCAAGTACTGGGGGTGCGTGAAAAGGAGTACATAGAGGCAGCACTCGCACTCGGATTGAGTGATTTGCAAATCATTCTAAAACACATTCTGCCTAATATTTGGTCGCCTATCATCGTCATTGCGGCCGCCAATTTCGCTTCAGCAATTCTCATCGAGGCAGGTTTGAGCTTCCTTGGACTGGGCGCTCAAATACCAGTACCCAGCTGGGGCAATATGATTCGAGAGCATTACTCGTTCATTACCACCGATCTGGCTTACCTTGCAATCGTCCCTGGATTAATGATCATGCTTTTAGTGCTTAGTTTCATGATGGTCGGCAACGGTCTTAGAGATGCTTTGGATGTTAAAGCATAAAAACTTAGGTTTGCAATATGAATCTTGACTCTAAAGTCTACATCGCTGGTCATCGCGGTATGGTGGGAAGCGCTATTGAACGCTTTCTACGAAGCAAAGGCTGTTCTAATATTATTACCCGCACATCAACTGAGCTGGATCTGCGCAACCAGCAGGCAGTACACGATTTTTTTAAATCAGAACAACCTGATTACGTTTTTTTGGCAGCCGCCAAAGTCGGTGGAATAATGGCCAATAATACCTATCGCGCTGATTTCATTTATGAAAACCTGATGATAGAGGCAAACATTATTCACGCGGCCTTTCTGTATAAAGTACAAAAACTACTCTTCCTTGGCTCCTCATGCATCTATCCTAAAATGGCGCCTCAGCCTCTGAAAGAGGAGAGTTTGCTAACGGGATTACTAGAGCATACCAACGAGCCTTATGCCATCGCAAAGATCAGTGGTATCAAATTATGTGAGGCCTATCGTGATCAATATGGCTGTAATTTTATTAGTGCCATGCCTACCAATTTGTACGGTCCGAATGATAATTATGACCTTCAAAAATCTCACGTATTGCCTGCTATGATTCGTAAGTTTCACAATGCCAAGGTCAACGGGGCGCCAAGGGTCGAATTATGGGGGGATGGCAGTCCACTGCGTGAATTCCTTCATGTAGACGATCTCGCAGAGGCATGTGTTCACTTGATGGAAAATTATGACGAAAAGCTTTTCGTTAATGTTGGCACGGGAACGGATTTGTCGATTAAAGAGTTGTCGATTCTGGTGAAAGATATAATCGGATATGATGGTGAAATAATATGGGATAGCTCAAAGCCCAATGGCACTCCACGCAAATTAATGGATGTCTCCCGAATCAATGAGTTTGGCTGGAAGCACAAAATTGATTTACCAACTGGAATATCAAAGGTTTATGAAGACTTTTTAAAGTTAAATTTACCTACCGAATGAACGTTCGTTCGGTTTTCATATTAGTGTTTTTTCTTCTGATTTTTTCGGAAACGTGTAGAGCACAAAACTTATTACCTCTAACCGGAAGGGCATATAGAGAAGTCGAAGCGCATTCTATTCGTAAAAAGCAAAGCGTACACTTAGCTCACAGACCGCTGCATGAGTTTTTTTTGGGAGATAGTATTCGAGGAGTCTATTATAATGATTCAGCGAAATACTTCTACGAGCCAATGCTGTTTATCATGCGAAGGCATTTATTGGAGGTAAAGAAGCCAGGTTATCGCTTATCGCTCGATCCAATTGGTGAATTAGCGCTTGGTTTAGAGTTTCCAGAGTCCGCCATTGCGGAATTTAAAGGTTTTCAATACGTCAATAATCGTGGAGCTTTCGTGAGTGGTGAGATTGGAAAGAGATTTTCATTTCAAACAGGCTTTTATGAAATGCAAAGGAAGACCATGTCTTATCAACGGGGTTTCGTAGATAGTACAGGAGTTTTTCCTGGTTATGGTAGAGTAAAGGATTTTAAAATTGGGCAGTATGATCATAATATGAGCTTTGGCAATATGGCTTTTGTCGTAAATGATAATTGGGTGCTTGAGACAGGCTATGGACAGCAGTTTACAGGACATGGCTACAGAAGTTTGTTGGTAAGCGATGGTGTATTTAGCTATCCTTATATTAGGAGCACCGCTTATTTTTTTAATAAAAAATTGCTGTATTCGAACACCTTTGGCACCATGCAGAACATGGAGCGTTTGCCACTTGGAGATGTTCCAGAGTCTCTTTTTCGAAGAAAAGGA
This sequence comes from Flavobacteriales bacterium, assembly GCA_044371755.1. Taxonomy (GTDB): domain Bacteria; phylum Bacteroidota; class Bacteroidia; order Flavobacteriales_D; family Sanyastnellaceae; genus JAIXWP01. The sequence continues at coordinate 20,853 of JBILSZ010000003.1, forward strand.
TATAGCGCAAACTATTTGAGTTTTACCCCAATTTCAAATTTAGAAATAGGCCTTTTTGAAGCTTCAATGTGGCAAAGGGCGGATAGCACCCGTACCTATAATTTACCATGGAATTATTATCTTCCAGTGATAGGTTTGGCGAGCGGCATAGAAGCGGGAGCGCAAAGACAAAACACTATTGTTGGTGCTAACATGCGATATTCTCTTCGCAATGGGGTGTCTATCTATTCACAACTTATGATTGATGATTTTTCTTTCATATCCATGGGTTATCAGGCTGGTATTAAGGTGTTTGATTTTTTGATTAAGGGCTTATACATTCAAGCGGAGTATAATAATGTCGATTTGCGCAATTCTGTGGACCAAGCTTACCAAGATTTTTCTCATTTCAATCAGTATTTAGGACATCCTGGAGGAAGAGACTTGGAGGAGTGGGTGATGATTGCAGAATATAGATATCGCAAGTTCATTTCAAGAGCTAAGACAAATTGGATAGATTCAAAGACAGCGCAGTATGATCTGCGTCAAACAGAGATAGAAGTGGGGCTGCAGCTCAATTTGAAGACAAATTTAGAGCTTGTTTTTGGGGCCAGTCAAAGAAAATTTGATAGAGACTATCAGTGGTACTATTTGACATTACGCACCAATCTGCACTCGAGGTACTTTGACTTTTAATACATTTGCAAATACCTTAGCTAATAGATCGAGTTAATACGGAGCGACGTGAAAGATTTGATATTTTCTTTTTTAACGGCTTTTTTCATGGTATTGATTGCCATGCCGGCACTTATTAAAGTCGCCAAGCTCAAACACTTGGTTGATGAGCCAGGAGAAGCCCGTAAATTACATCGCCGAAGCGTTCCTACAATCGGAGGAATCATGATTTTCGCAGGAACGATTATTAGTTATTCTCTCTGGTTCCCATCACAGTATTCTGGTCAGTTTGGTGCCAACTATGATATCCTCACAGCCCTAAATGAATTTAAGTATCTCGTAGCATGTATGTTCATTCTTTTCTTTTTAGGATTAAAAGATGACATAATAGGGGTGAGTCCGAGTAAGAAGTTGTTTGTTCACTTTGTGATTGGTTTTATATTGGTATTTATGGCAGATATTAGGCTTACCGATTTTTGTGGACTTCTTGGTTTGAATGAAATATCTGATTCGGTGAGTAAGCCATTATCTCTGTTTATTTATATCGTTATTGTCAACGCTATCAACCTTATCGATGGTGTAGATGGATTGGCGAGTGGCACTAGCTTCATTGGAAGCGTCACTTTTGCCATCTGGTTTTACATCACAGGAGATTTGCCTTTAGCGCTTCTTGCCACGGGATTGGCAGGTTCTTTACTTGGCTTTTTGTTTTTTAATTGGCAGCCGGCAAAAATATTCATGGGCGATTCAGGCTCATTAATTATCGGAATAGTAATGTACGTAATGGTAATGAAGCTCATCGAGTTTCCTGCGAGTCGCATGTCTGAATCAATGTTGAATGTTTCCAAACCAGTTTTGTGCATGTCTGTGCTTGCTTATCCGTTGATAGATACTCTTCGTGTTTTCATCATACGCATGAGTCAAGGTAGGTCACCATTTTCGGCAGATAGAAATCACATTCACCACCGATTACTATCCTTGGGACTGTCGCATCGTCAAGTGAGTCTGATATTATACGCATATACTTTGTTTGTCATTCTATTGACGTTTATAACACCAGACCGTTCGCCAAACGTATCTTTCCTCATTGTAGGGGGAGTGGCGGTGTTATTGGCAAACTCGATATTCTGGTTTTCTCCAAAGAAAAAGCCTCAGGACATCCCCAAGGCTTCTTAATTTTTTTTAGATATATATTCTATTAGCTGAAATGCGGAGTAGCGTAGGCCTTCACCATTTTGTCGTCGATGGCTTTTGGAGATAATATAACCAAGCGCTCTATGACGTTTCTGAATTCACGAATATTACCCGACCAATCTAATTGCTGCAATGCCTTGATAGCACCGTCAGTTATTTCTTTTTTAGGTTGTGCATAATCTTCGGCTACCAGATTCAAGAAGTGATCTGCGAGCAAAGGGATATCATCTTTTCTTTCGTTTAGAGAGGGCACGCGAATCACAATCACAGAGAGTCGATGATACAAGTCTTCTCTGAAGTTACCAGCAGCGATTTCTTTTTTAAGGTCTTTGTTAGTTGCTGCAAAAACCCGAACGTTTACTTTAAAATCTTTATCCCCTCCTACACGTGTAATTTTACTTTCCTGAAGCGCTCTGAGCACTTTGGCTTGAGCAGATAGCGACATGTCTCCGATTTCATCCAAAAACAATGTTCCGCCGTCAGCCAATTCAAATTTGCCTTGTCTTGTTTTGATAGCACTGGTGAACGCTCCTTTTTCGTGACCAAATAGTTCACTTTCTATCAGTTCAGAAGGAATAGCGGCACAGTTGACTTCAATAAAAGCATTGCTGCTGCGAGGGCTTTTCTCGTGAAGCTGACGCGCTACGAGTTCTTTTCCAGAACCATTGCCACCGGTGATTAGTACTCGTGCCTCTGTTGGGGCTACCGTTTCAATCATTTGTTTGATCTCTTCAATCGCCTTGCTATCGCCGACAATATTAGAGCCGAGTACTTTATTTACTTTTTTGCGAAGCGTTTTGGTTTCTTTTACCAAAGCAGTTTGGTTGCTTGCATTGCGCACTGTAACCAATACTCTATTGAGGTCTAATGGTTTTTGGATAAAATCATACGCACCTTTTTTCAATGCTTCTACCGCAGTCTCTACACTACCGTGGCCAGTAATGATAATAACGGGGGCTTCGATTTCTTTTTCTTTCAGTTTTTCCAAGACCTCTATGCCATCCATTTTAGGCATCTTGATGTCACAAAATATTAGGTCGTAATTTTCTTTTTCTAGCTTTTTCAGGCCCTGCAAGCCATCTTCGGCTTCGTCTACCTCGAATGATTCGTATTCTAAAATTTCCTTGAGCGCGCCGCGGATGGCTGCTTCATCATCTATAATGAGAATTTTTGGCATCTTTTTGTTTTTTTCTGGCGTCGCAATATTCGAGCCTGATAATTTGTGGACGAAAATAGGCAAACAACTTTTTTTAAGTTGCGGAATAAGCATAATTTCGCAGATGTGAAGCACGATTTATTATCAGAATTGAACGAAGCACAGCGCGCGGCAGCCGCGCATGTCAATGGCGCTATGATGGTGATTGCAGGAGCGGGATCTGGCAAAACACGTGTTCTTGCCTATCGCATTGCCCATTTGGTAAGCCAAGGAGTAGATCCTTTTAACATATTGGCATTGACATTTACCAATAAAGCAGCTCGGGAAATGAAAGATCGTATTGGTAAATTGGTAGGCGAAAGCGAGGCGCGCAATATTTGGATGGGCACCTTTCACTCCATATTCGCTCGAATTCTTCGCATAGAATGTCAAAAGATAAATTACCCAAGAGATTTTACCATTTACGACACCACGGATGCGAAAAGTCTTGTGAAGGATATTATCAAAGAGATGAATCTCGACGATAAGATTTACAAGCCGGGTGTAGTTTATAATCGCATCAGTAGTTGCAAAAATAATTTGATTTCACCTGCTGATTATCTCAATGATGTGGACTTGGTGAGTGAAGATCGGCAGACAGGAAAGCCTAAAATGGGTGAGATATACGCGAAGTACGACATGCGTCTGTTCAAGTCTGGAGCTATGGACTTTGATGATTTATTATTCAAAACGAATGTGCTTCTTCGCGATTTTCCTGATGTGCTTCATCGCTACCAACACAAGTTTCAATTCATATTAGTAGACGAGTACCAGGATACTAATTTCGCGCAATACTTGATTGTAAAACAACTCGGAGCAGTTCATGAGAATGTATGTGTAGTGGGTGATGATGCTCAAAGTATCTATGCCTTTCGCGGCGCGAACATCCAGAATATTTTGAATTTCAGACGGGATTATCCTGAGTTCGCGATGTACAAGTTGGAACAAAACTATCGGAGTACACAAGTGATTGTGGAGGCGGCCAACAGTATCATTTCGAAGAACAAGGATCAAATCAAAAAGAAAGTTTGGACCGAAAATGAGTTTGGCAATCCTATTAAGGTGCACAAAGCGATGACCGATAATGATGAAGGAAACTTTGTTGCCAATCAAATTTATGCCACCAAACAAGAAGTGAGCGCTGAGTTTAGCGATTTTGCGATTCTCTATCGCACCAACGCTCAGAGCCGTGCTTTCGAAGAAGCTTTGCGAAAGCTAAACATACCATACAGGATTTACGGTGGTTTGAGCTTTTATCAAAGAAAAGAGATCAAAGATCTTTTGGCGTATTTCCGTCTTACGTGCAATCCCAATGATGAAGAGGCATTAAAGCGAGTGATCAATTATCCAACAAGAGGAATAGGCAAAACCACGATTGATAAATTGGTGGTGGGCGCCGCTGAGAGGGAGATAAGCGTTTGGGATATGGTGCATCGCGCAAGTGAAGTAGGTATTAGTGGTGCCTCTCATAATAAGCTCGCAGAGTTTGTTACCATGATCAAGAGTTTTCAAGTCCAGCTGAATGTGATGAGTGCTTTTGATATTGGACATCACATTGCCAGCCATAGTGGGTTACTCAAGGATCTTTATGCAGACCGCACTCCTGAGGGCGTTGCTCGTTACGACAACATTCAAGAATTGCTCAATGGTATGAAGGAGTTTAGCGACAGAGAGAATCTTCAGAATCCCAATGGGCTGAACTCGCTGAGTGATTTTTTGATTGATGTTGCCTTGCTCACCGACGCGGATAATGATGATAAAAACGACAATAATAAAGTGAGCATGATGACTATTCACGGGGCAAAGGGACTGGAGTTTCCTTACGTGAATATTGTTGGAATGGAAGAAAATTTATTTCCAAGTCAGTTGTCACTGAATTCTCGAGAGGAGATGGAGGAGGAGCGAAGATTGTTTTATGTGGCATTGACACGCGCTGAAAAGAAGGCGACATTAAGTTATGCCTTGAGTCGTTATCGCTGGGGACAATTGAGCTATTGCGAGCCTTCACGGTTTATTGAGGAGATTGACGAACAGTATTTGGAATTACCACGATTGGAGCCCAGTAGATCTCCTCAACCCAAAATTGATTTTTCGCGCGAGCGTTCAGGATTTGGCGGCAGTAATTCACTATCAGACTTTAATGCTCCAAAGCCCCGGCAGAAAGATGTTTTTGCTCCCGAACCAAAAACACCAGCAGCTCCGCCGTCCAACTTTAAAAAAGTAAGTACTACTCAGGCTCCTTTATTTGAGACGCCCTCGGATCAGAGCGAGATTATAGTGGGAGCCGAGGTTATGCATGAGAAATTTGGAAAAGGAAAGGTTTTGCAATTAGAAGGCGAGCATCCCGATGCCAAGGCTACCATATTTTTTCCAGCGGCTGGACAAAAACAATTATTGTTGAAGTTTGCTAAATTGAAGGTTTTGTAGCCCATTGTGGTTATATTTGCCCTATAGCGCATGAAGACAGCGCAGTCTAATTTTAATTTTATACTCCAAGTATGTCGGAGACAATTAACGAAGTATTATTATTTCAACCTTACAATAGCAATCGACCTGATTTGATTATTCCTGAGTACGGGAGAAATATTCAGAAGATGGTCGAATATGCAGCAACCATCGAGGATAGAGAAGAGCGCAATCGTTGTGCTAAAGCTATTCTTTCAGTGATGGGACAGTTGTTTCCTTACCTCAGAGACATCGAAGATTTTAATCATAAACTCTGGGATCATTTGTACATCATGTCCAAATTCGAATTGGATGTGGATTCAAGTTATCCAATTCCCAATCCAGAAGAATTAGACGCGCCTCCTGGACGGATGAGATACCCCAAAGGCGATGTACGTTTTGGTCACTACGGAAGATACGTAGAAAGAATGATCGAGAAATGCCTCAGCATGGAGGAAGGTGAAGAAAGACAGGCTTTTTCGATAGCTATCGCAAACTTGATGAAACAAAATTCGCTCAACTGGAATCGAAATACGGTTACGGATGATGTAATCTTGAAAGATCTCACGCTCTTGAGCGGAGGTAAGATAAAACTCGAAGGAGCGATTGAGCTTCACGCGGTAAAGACAATTCAAGGCAATAAGTTTCAAGATTTCGAGGCCGATAATTTCCGCAAAAACAAGCACAAGAATTTTAAGCCGAAGAAAAAAATGTTCAAGAAGCATAAATAACATTTACGCTTTATGAATGAATTGCTCGAGGGATTTAGGCACATCACTGATTTCGGTGGCTATGACCATATGCTCTTCATCTTAGCCATGGCGGCGCCATTCACAATTAGTGATTGGAAAAAGCTTTTGATTTTAGTGACAGCTTTTACCATTGGTCATAGCCTCACACTTGCACTTTCTGCTTCTAGTATAATCAAGTTCAATTCCGGATTGATAGAATTATTGATACCAATTACAATATTCATCACAGCCGCGTCCAACGTGCTTTACAAGGATTTGAAAGATTTGAAATGGAGGTATCTCATTACTCTTGGATTTGGTCTAATACACGGAATGGGTTTTTCATCCTATTTCAGAATGATGTATGAGGGCAATTCAAATTGGATTGCACAATTGTTTCTTTTCAATTGTGGGGTGGAGATAGGACAACTTCTCGTTTTAGGTCTAATCATGTTGTTGGGTGTTTTGGCTACCTCAGCGCTAAAGGTGGAAAAAAGGAAATGGGCGATTGGGCTCTCCGTGATAGCAGCAATAATATCCGGATATTTGATTTTAGATAAATTTTGATTCTAAATGAGTTAAGTTTATAATTTTGCGGCGTAATTCGAACCTTTGAAAAAGCTTTTTGTTTTTCCCATTCGGATTTATCAAGTACTGATATCTCCTTTGCTTGGAAGTAATTGCAGGCATTTTCCCACTTGCAGCGAATATGCTAAGGAGGCGATTGAGGAATGGGGGCCCTTGAAGGGAATGTGGATGGGCATGAAGCGAATTGCAAAATGCCATCCTTGGGGCACCTCAGGGATAGATTTAGTACCCAAAAAAGAGAAACCAATAAATAAAAATAGCAATGAAAACGTCAGTTAAAATCTTTTCTTTCTTTTTTACAGTAGCCGTATTAGTGGCTTGTTCAAGTGCTGAGAGCGAACAGTTGAAGCAAGCGCGTACCATTCAAGAAACCATGATAAAGTCTAAAGGAAACCTAGACTCTTTGGTTGATTTAAAAATGAATGAGCTGAGTGCGAAGGTTACTGAAATGAGCGCAGACTCTACGCTTGCCACTGATTCGTTGAAAGCAGCTACCTACGGTTCAGTTAAGACACAGTTGAGCGATATTGAAATGCTCAAGTCAAAGTTGACCGATTGGATGAGCAGTGTGAAAATGTTACCTTCATTAGAAGATATGGCAAAAGGAGCTGAAAATCCTTTTGGTGATGGAGCTAAGGATCAAGATATTTTGAAGTCTATTCAAGACAATCAAAAGCAATTTGAGGAATTGAAATCAGAAATTGAAACAGCAATTCAATAATGAATATTCGACCAAGACGCAATCGCAAGTCTAAGGTAATAAGAGATATGGTAAGGGAAACGCAAGTTTCCCTTACTGATTTAATATATCCTCTTTTCCTCGTAGATGGCTTCGATAAGAAGATTGAAATAAAATCCATGCCTGGCATTTTCCGATGGAGTCTGGATAATCTTTTAATCGAAATTGAGGAATGTGTGGGCTTAGGGTTAAATGCATTTGTACTTTTTCCTGCCGTTGATGACGCACATAAGGACACCGAAGCCTCGTATAGTTGGAGTGATGACAATTTCTATTTGAAAGCTATTAGAGAAATCAAGCAGCGTTTTCCGGAAGTTGTTTTAATGAGCGATGTGGCAATGGATCCCTATAGCAGCGATGGACATGATGGGCTGGTTAGAAATGGTGTTATTGTCAACGATGAGACGCTACCAATTTTGGGAAGAATGGCGGTGAAGCAAGCGGAAGCGGGCATCGACATCATTGGCCCTAGCGATATGATGGATGGCCGCGTAGGCTATATTCGAGAGTCGCTTGATGAAGCAGGTTATACCGATGTGAGCATCATGTCTTATACAGCGAAGTATGCGAGCGCCTATTATGGACCATTTAGAGAGGCACTCGATAGTGCGCCAAAGAGTGGTGACAAAAAGACCTATCAGATGGATCCCGCAAACAAGATGGAAGCCTTGCGCGAACTAATGTTGGATACAGAGGAGGGAGCTGATTTTGTAATGGTTAAACCAGCTCTTTGTTATCTCGACGTGATTGCATTGATCAAATCGAACACAGAGCTACCTGTTGCCGCTTATAATGTCAGTGGGGAATACGCGATGTTAAAAGCAGCAGGTGAGAAAGGTTGGGTAGATTATAACCGTGCGATGCCCGAGATGTTATTGAGCATTAAGCGCGCCGGTGCTGATGTTATACTCACCTATTTTGCGAAAGAATTCGCACTGATGCAAAAGAGCTAGATAAAAAAAACGCCTGAGAATCAGGCGTTTTTTATTTCTTCTGAAAGTTGAGCGAACTCTTCTTGCGTCATTTTGATTCTTTCTTTTTGAAAATTGAGATCGCCAATACTATTCATGGGAATGAGATGAATATGTGCATGAGGCACTTCCAAACCGACCACAGCTACTCCTACTTTGATGCAGGGCACTACTTTCTTTATCTTTTTTGCTACCTCTTTTGCAAAAACGTGGATATCGCTCATCATTTGGTCATCTAAATCGAAGTAATAATCTACCTCTTTTTTAGGAATAACTAGGCAATGTCCTTTGGCTACAGGTAATATATCGAGGAATGCCAAGAATTTATCGTTTTCTGCAATCTTGTAACAAGGAATTTCTCCTGATATTATTTTAGAAAAAATGGTAGCCATTATCGATTGATATCCATGATCTCCAACTTCAATTTTCCAGCGGGCACTTGAACTTCGGCGACATCGCCTACTTTTTTACCCAAAAGACCCTTTCCGATAGGAGAGTCTACTGAGATTTTTTTCTCTGCAAGGTTGGCTTCGTTTTCAGCTACCAAGGTATACTCGAGGACGGCGTTGTTATTGAGATTTTTGATCTTGACTTTTGAAAGGATAAACACCTTGGAGTTATCTACTTGTGATTCATCGACGAGTCTTGCATTGGCCACGAGGTCCTCCATTTTGGCAATGCGTGCTTCGAGATGGCCTTGAGCTTCTTTTGCAGCATCATATTCAGCATTTTCTGAAAGGTCACCCTTATCACGAGCTTCCGCTATTTGCGCGGATATTTTGGGGCGTTCAACCGTCTTAAGTTGGTGAAGCTCTTCTTTGAGTTTTTTAAGTCCTTCGGCGGTGTAGTATGCTACTTGTGATGCCATGGTCTTGAGTTATTAATGAATGTTACTAAAAAAGAGAGAACCCCAAAAAGGGGTTCTCAACACAACAAAGATATAAAATATTCTTATAGGGTAATATGCAATCCAATGCTATGCACTCCATTGAATGGATTGGTAGCGCGATAGCTGTAGTCGAGACCGATGTTAGAGCCATTTTGTCCAAATGGTACTTGAATGGTTCCACCGAAGCTTGGTCCAGTAAAAACTGTTGCTTTTTCTCCAACTCCGACTTCAGTTACATAACCTCCACGAAGGAAGAAGCGCTCACGGAATGCGAATTGCGCTCCAGCAGCTAATTGGTCACGAGTGAATGAGTTGGAAGTAAATTGTCCGTCTGCAGTGAGTTTCATTTTATCTCCAAAAATAAAATCATATGCAAAGCCAACGTTGACTAGAGAAGGCATTTCGAATCTTTCAGAGCGTTGCTCCACAGTAAGGCTCGTTCCATTGGTTGGGATGGTAGCGGCAATGCTAAGACCATCACCGTTGTAACGCATAGGAGGGCCAACGTTGCGAAGAGCTATACCGAAGCGAACATTGTCCTTTTCACCAGTTACATAACGAATCCCTGCATCGAAGGAGAATCCTTGTGAGCGAACGTTGTAAATGGCTTCTGAGATCATTCGTACGGTAAGACCGCCGTAGATACTATTCGAAAAGCCCTTAGCATAGGAAAGAGCAATGTTGGTATAGTTAGGAGAAAATGTACCAATTCCGCCCTCTGGAAGATCTTCAGTGGTAATTTCAAGATCTCCAAAGTTCATGTTGGCTACAGATATACCAAGCGCACCTGTTTCACCTACTTTTTGTCCCAATCCAAAGGCATTCAAACGGATGCCAGTGCCAACTAGGTAATTGGTATTGGTAAACAATACTTCCGTTTTTCTGGTGAAAGCTAGACCTGCCACGTTGAGGAACGAGGCTTCGATACCATTGATGGAGGCCATTGAAGCTCCTGCCATGCCCGACGTTCTAGCCCATGGATTCACCAAAAGATGCCCAGCGCCAGCAGACCCTGCACGATCTGGATTACCAGCCAAGGCTGTTACGGACATAAAGGCCGCTACTACTATGATTGAAAGCTTTTTCATAAGCATATATTCTATCTGAAATCTCTTGTTTTTTAAATATTAGAAACGATCCAAGTCAACTGGTCTCATTACACCGAACCATTTCAAAATCTTTTCTCCAACACCGGGCACCTCAATATGGATGATATAAGTACCGCTGGCAATAGGAATGTTCTTTTCATTTTTCAAATCCCAATCCAATGAAGTAGTAGGATCTGCTTTTCTGAATTGTCTAACTCTAGTGCCATTCATATCGAATATCGAAATAGTACAAGTCTGTGGCAGATTGGTGATCTTCACACGGTTGTCAAGCTTTCCTGTTTCGTATGTACTGAATGCATAATATGGATTTGGTACCACATTGATTTCATTCAGCTCATCTTCTAAGGCTTCACCAGTGAGGATGGTAGGATTAAATCCTTTCGTAGTAAAGCGATACAAGTTTCTCCAGCCATTGGTAGCACCATTTTGTTCTGGATTATTAAGAGTAGCGCTTGTCGAAGACCATCTCTTATAAGGACGAGATACACGAATACTTACACGAGCCTCATTAGGAATCAATCCTTGCTCTACGCTCAAGAAAGGCACTTGATCATTGATTTTAATAGCAGAACCAATCCATGAACATGAAGCCCAAAGGGTCTTGTAAGCTGTCAAGCCACCAGATGTAGGTGTGAGCGCTCCATTAAAATTGGTAGTACTCGCAATGTTATAGAATGTTTGTCCTTGGTCATAACGAGGCATTAAAGTCAAGTTACTGCTTGGTATTTGTTCAAACGCAGAATTGCGGAATACAAAGATCCAGTGTTGGCCACCAAAGAAATTCTGGGTACCATCAGGACTTGTGAAGTTACTGGTTGGATTCCAGATCATATCACGACCATTTTCACTTGCCAACCATGAGTCTTCACCAAAAGCCATATTCAATCGCTCACCTGTGTGAATATCGATAGCATATCCTGGGAACCATCCCATACCAGTAGGTTGGAGACCATTCAATGTACCATCGGCATCATTATAGCCTTCTTGACCAGCTCTTCTTCCGTTTTTATCTACAGAAGGAGCGCGGCGCAATTGATTTTTCACGAAGCGATCTGATAGAGAGAATCCTTGAGCCAAAGCAGGGTCGGATTGCATCTCCAAGACAGGACAGCGGGTCCACTTTGATTTGTCAGAGGTGAATACTACATCGATGCTGTTGAGGCGGTCTAGACGAGCCATTGGACGAGCAGTATTGGTAATCGCCAAAGGAGTGCTCTGCCATATTGATCCGATCGGGTCAGTAGAGGAGCGGTTATAATTCGTCATACTGACCAAACCAAGAAGAGGTGCTGCGTTGTTTGCGTATGTGGTAACGTTGTTAACAGTATTACTTTGTGAGTAAGAGGCTAACGCATAAGGAGCCCAAGTTCCGAAAACTATGTCTTCAAAGATTTGATCTGGATCGGCTGCTGGTAAATCTAATCCGAGGTTATTCAAATAGTTGAGGTTATAATCTGCGTAAAGATTTTCATCAAACGTGCCTTCTGAGTCTACCCCATCTGAACCAGAACGAATCCAGTTAAATGAAGTTTGACCATCTTCATCAGGAATCCCAAATAGCCAAGCGCTGCTTGGATTTGCATAGGAAATGGTAGAAGTAATAATTTCAGGAATATCAGAAGGATAATCATCGCTCACAATTGGAGAACGATATTCACCCCAATTCACAGCAATTCCATAATCCAAGATCACGTCTTCACTCGCTACACGGTATGATTTGTAGTGAGGTATCACATCACCATTGGTGAGGTTGGTAAGCTGCCAGAACAATGAGTCTGGGTTGGTTTCATTGAAATCAGTGTCACCAGTGAGCTTTAATTCCCATTCAGCGTCTTGAACGCGAAGTGGGTCAATAACGATTACGCTCACAGGACTTGCACCACCAACATAGGTCGGAGTGAGATCCACACCATCCTCAAGAATGGTCGCCTCTGACTCTGGAGTTAAGAAAGTGAAGAGACTACCACTACCCTGACCTTCAATTTGTGTAAGTGGAATGCCTTGTCCGTATGCAGCATTCTGAACAATACCGTTCATTGGAGCTCTTGGAATACCAGTAATAACAGGGATTTCACCAGATGCAGCCTTACGAGAAGAGATAAATGCTCTTGACTGACCATTCCTGCTTACTGGATTGTACTCTAGGTAATTGTTATAACCGTAGGCAATCGCCATGAAGTAGTAGGTCTTATGATTGATGAGCGTATTTTGACCTTGAGCAAACGCGTCGGTTGTAATGCGTATTGAGCGAGTGATACCTTCATCGGCACCATTTACTTTTAAAGTTGGCACAATCAATTCGGTAGCTGCCTGGAATTCATAGTTAACGATATCGGAAACGCCGTTAGCAACATCAGTTTCGAAAATGAGACGAGCCTTTGAAGGATCTTCAAGTTCTTCTGGACCAACTTCCGCATTGGCAAGTTGATACACGAGATAACCTTCGAAAGCATATGAACGTTGCGCCTCTGTGAAAGTAAGACCAAGTGAATTGATGGACTCTGGAATAGAAGCATCAAATTCTGAATAACCTTCTAAATAGTTATTGCTAACTGTGTTTTCGTTTGAAAGCATGAGGATAAGCTCATTTTCCAACTCTCTTACTGATACATCTGGAGCATCAGGTCCTGATACAAGTTCAAAGCAGTTGTCAAACAAAGCTTGGGCTTTATCGTCAGCATCTTTCAACAAGTTTACAGAAGCTCTAGCATCTCCTTGGAAACTACGTGCCCAAACCACACCAACGGTGATGTTGTTATAGTCACCAGGCTCAAGGGTGAATGGACCAGCAGACTGAATGAAGCGGCGGTCACCTGATGGGTTATTAGAAGTTTCTTCTGACCAAGTTGGCATTGGAATACCATTGGTTCCCCAGTTTAAAGGATCCGTATCGCTAGGGAACATATAGCCAGCCTCCACGGTAGTTACGCCAGTATTTCCAGAAACTCCAGTACCACCATAAAGCATAATCTGTCCATTTTTCCAGATTCCACGCATGTAGTTGTAAAAGTCAGGAGCGTTGTCAGGGTCACCATTGATTGGGTTGGTACCAATGTTATAATAAACGAATCTTCTCATACCGAAGCGCTCGTTATCGACGATACCATCTCCGTAACCAATGCCAAGGCCACTATATGGTATGCCATTTTCGGATTGAGCAACAGCAATATCTGAAGTAAGCGGGTTATCAACATCATCTGCATCTTGATATGGACCTTCGAAGAAGTCAACACCAACTGCAGGAGGGTTGGCACCATAACCGTTCGTTCCGGGACCTGCCTCATCGGTGTTGTCACCATTGTAGCAATATCCAAGACCTCTCTGTACGTCACAGCCAACATAGTCATCTGTTGAGTTACCCAAGTCAGGGTCTACCCAGCTACCGAAATAAGTGTTGGTAAGCGTTTGTGAACCTTGGTTAATCAACACGTAGTTGTAGAACGTCATGTTGTTAATTTCATCATTAGTAGTGAAGGCAAATGCTTGCGCACGAATCTCCATACCGATAGGCTGACCAAGCGATTCAGAGTGAACGTTACCCTTATCATTAAAAATCCAATAATAAGTTTGGTCACCAAACAATGGAACCACGCTTTCTCTTGTTCTTGTGCGACAGTCGATTTCTTTCAAGAAGTCATACCATGGGTAATCTCCTTGAGATGGGTCGTAAAGCAAATCACCATCATAATCATAGAAAGGCGCGAGATAAAAATCTTGCCCTAACGATGGATTACCTTGAGCTGGGTAATTATTGAAATAGGCAGGAGTTTGATAGCTTTCGCAATCGCCATCTCCGCTGGCTATGCAATCGAAGTAAGCACGGTGAAGCTGTGCATCTTGTCTTAAGCTGATAAAGAATTTATCATATTCAGTACATACTGCATCAGAAACTTCAGCTGTTCCATCGTTGGTGAGAGGTCCAGGCCAGTAGTCATTACCATCAGCGCGGAAGGTTACCGCAGCTAACTTAAGCTGACCATCAGGAGATTCACCACCCATCCAAAGCGCTCCAGAATAGATTGAAGATACACCTCCATCCTTTGGTACTTCATATGCTGCGCGGCTGGTAGCGCGATCCTGCCACATCGAACCACCTGTTTCGATTTTAGCACGGACGCTGTTCCATTCTAAGTCAGCTCTTGCTTGAGCAGGAGCACATGCTGCTGCACGTGTACCTAAGTGCGCTGTGCGATGAGGGTCGTTGGTAGTCATTCCACTACCATTGGCTCCCATATAACGCATAGCTTGAGCTTGGGTTGATAAAATAATTACGAGTGCGAGTAAACTAAATTGTTTGATGCTCATTATTTCTCCTCGATTAAAGTTCATTTTCATTTCTCTTAACACGGACCATTAAAAATCAAATCTGATACCCAAGCGGATTTGACGAGGTGCCGCCAAATTGTATGGGTTGTTCACGAACATTGAATAGTAGTTGCGGAATGAATCAGGATTATTTTGAGCTTCGATCAACGCTGTGTAGCGAGCAGAAGACAAGAATCCGTCATCATCAGGAGTACCAGTGTAGCGATATACACCGTTAATATTGCGAGTGTTCAGTAAGTTTACTACCCAGAGGTATACGTTCAAATTTGTAACTCTCTTTTTTTCCTCAGTTTTTCCAAACACCAACGTGAAGTTACGATCCAACTGCAAGTCAACGTTGAATTGCCATGGCAAACGAGCACCGTTCAAGCTTCCACGTGTTGATGGTGGAACCTCACCTGTGATAGGTGTAGCAAATTGCTGTGAGGTATATGGTGTCCCAGAACCAAGATTGGCAATAAGGTTAGCACCAGTATTTTCGAAAATCTTCTTACCAAACCACACTGGACCATTGTACTCAGCACCTTCACCATAACGGTAGTCAAGAGTCGTAATGATACGGTGACGTTGGTCGAAGTTAACTGGGTTAACTGTTCTCAAGTTCGGAAGACCATTATTGATCAACGCCAACTGAGTAGCAGTGGTAGAACCTGTACCATCAGCAAATTGAAGTGTGTAGGAAGTTTTAATCCAAATGTTTCCAGTCTTTCTTAGATCATAAGTTAAAGTCAAACCTTTAACTGTACCGAAGTCGAGGTTACCGAATGTTCTGTAGGTAACAGGGTAAGCACCAACATAACTTCTAACCTGAATCATATCGCGCAATTCACGATAGAATGCTTCTAACTTAATAGAAGAACTCTTAGAAAGAATTTGTTGGAATCCAAGCGCATAGTCTACTGTCTTTTCTGGACGAAGATTAGGGTTGTTGATCAAGTCGTTTCTGTTGGCCAAATAGAAGTAGTCAATTGGGTTGAAACGATTCGCTTCTGTTGGACGCTGAGTCAAGATGTCATAGTGAGCAAAGAACAACGCTTCATCTGAAATAGGGAATGAGAAAGCAATACGGGGCATAATGTTCACTGCTGGATCATAGTCACGGAAGGCAGATGATGTAAGTGTTCCAGGTTCACCTTGCAATAGTGGGTTGAGGTTACCGCCGCTACCAACAGTCGTTAGAGGGTCAGTCACAACTTGTCCTTGAGCATTATACCATGTATCTCCATTGCGGAAACCAGTAACTGCTGTAGGGTTATTTACATCATTAACATAGACTACATAATTGTCACCCATGTTAGATGGGGCAGTGTAACCACTGAAGCGTGAGAAGTCAGCTTCTCCAACGGTTGTTCCAACACCTACTACATATGGGTCTTTCAATACGGGTTGGTTTGCATCGTAACGGTCGATACGAAGACCCACGTTGAAGATGAGGTCGTCAAACGCGAACTTGTCCATGATATAACCACTCGTATAAATTGGTTCAAATGCCCCAATTGAGCGGCTGAAATAAGTTCTGTTTCCTACAGTGTATTGATCTTGGAAGAAGTCATCAATGGTTGGGCGGCCTCTCACACGTTTTCCAGTGTGATCATATCCGAAGTAGCTCACCAAGTTGTTACCCTGATTGAGAAGGTCTTCTGCACCGAACATTGAAAGGTCTAAGTCTTCTGGATTGATGTTATCGAGATTGATGAAGTCAGTGCCATTAGGATCTAGCCCAAGTGCTTCTCTTAAGCGGTAGTCAAACTCAAATTGTCCATCACCACGCAATCTGTTGAAATAAGTATAGGCGAAACCATCCACAATTACATTGGTTGAATCGTAGTCAGTTCCTGGTGCATTGTCCAACTCGAGGATGTGGCTATTGGTGTAAAGACGACCAATTTGCCAAAGTCCTACTGGAGCTAAAGAATAACCAGCATCGCGACGTTGTTCAAACTCGAAACCGAGTTCAAGTGCATGGTTACCGATATCGGCAGAACCACGTCCACTAACGCGGAACTGTGTGCTCAAACTTTCACTATAGTTATTGTTTTGAGTTCCGATATAGGACCACAAATTGTATGTAGCGTCTGGACTAAAGCCATTGATCAAACCATTAACAGCAAGAATGAATTCTGTATTCGCATATGGGTTGAATGGTAGTCCTTGGTTGATGAAGATTTGATTTGGATCGCGGATAATGTTGCCATTGTTATCTGTGATAGCCGCCAAAGTTTCCTGATCTACGGGTTGACTAAAGAATTGACTCGTCAACGTAGCAGTTTCTGGGTTAAAGTCTGATGGAGTGAAGAAGATATTGATATCCTGAACACCTGTCTGACGGAAATAGTTTCCGTTGAAGTCATAGGAGTTACCGCTGATTTGATCGAAGTAACCGATGTGACCATATTTGAATACATCATCCTTGTGCGTGTCGTCTTGGCGCAATCTGAAGTTACGGCTATAGTCGACCATGATGGTGTAGAATATGTTCTTAAGATTATTGGCAGAAGACTCTTTACCTTCTGCGTTTTTAAAGCGCTGGCTCAACTTTGCATAGGCTCTCCAGTCCAAGTCTGTTGCTTGCTGGTTGTTGTCCCAGTTCATCAACATATTGCTGTAGCTAAATTGATTACCTCTTCCGAATGAACCAGTACCTCCTAGAGTGAAAGTAACGTTTTCAGAAAGATTGAAGTCAAACTTCGCTACCATCGTAGCCTGACGGCTTCTTGCATTCAGATTAGTTTTGACTTTTTCAAAGTCATTTGGAGTAAGGAAGTCCGCATTGTAAAGAACGCCATTTCCCTGTGGGTTAAGGCGAATAGGATTTTCCACTAACGCTTCACGAACATCATCTTTGATCTTCCAGTTACCACCAAAAGCGGGGTTTGGGTCTACGATGTCTGTGTAGTTTCCAGAGAGGAAGAAACCAACGATAGGTCTTATTTTCTTTCCATCCTGATCCTTTTTAAATACGATAGGGCCAGAAAGCGAACCTTCAATCAAGTTGTAACCGAAGTTGTCGAGTCCAACAGCTCTATCTCCGCTTTTGAATCCAGAAGTAATGACTTCAAGACCTCCAGTATATTTAGAAGAAGCGCTACGCAGAGAAACGTTGATTACACCACCTGTTGCATCACCGATGTTTGCAGGAATACCACCGGTGATTACCGATACCTCTTCGATAGATGACTTTGGGAGAGCTGTGCTACCGCGTACTTTGATACCATCGATGTATACCCAAGTAGATCCAGTACGAGCACCACGAATCGAGATACCTCCGCCTGTACCAGCAGAGTTTACACCAGCCACCGTTCCAGCAAGACCGCCGATGTCTCGGCTAGGCATTTTGGCAATTTCTTCGCGAGTTACCGTTCCACCAGAGGCACCACCATCTTTGTCAATGAGAGGTACTTTATAGTCCACGATTTCGATGGTCTGCAATTCGGATCCAGAGCTGAGTTCAGCATTGGCTTCCTGAATTTTACCATTAGAAATGGGAACACCTTTGATCGTTTGAGACGCATATCCTACCATCGAGAACTGTACATCATATGTACCTGGATCGATAGGTTTGATGGTGTATTTACCATCAAAGTCCGTTGTTCCACCAGTAATCAAATTACCGTTGAGGAATATAACGACGTTCGCAAAAGGCACGGGCTCTTTGGTGTCTTTGTCCGTGACTTTTCCTCGTAGTGTACCGCCAGAGGCCTGTGCTAGGGCTCCGGTGACTGCGGATAACATGAGTGCTAATAACAAGTAAACTTTTCTCTGCATAACAGACAGGTTAAGGTAAATCTTTTGCTGCGGTTTTTATGAAACGGCGGCTAAAATATGAAATCTTCTGTGTTTTAACGGATATTAACCAAATCCTTTTAAATCAGCTGATATCGAATATTTTAAGGTCCGTTTTCTTGTTCTTTTTGTTCTTTTGTCTCGTTGTAAAGGGTTACAATTCGTTAAAATTCTCTTCAAAAATACGTCATGATGCAACTAACGCTATCAATTGAGATTTGAATATTCTTGTAAATCTATACATGTCTGCACCCGCTCATAAATAAAAAAGCCCACTCATCATTGAGTAGGCTTGTTGTTTTATTTTACTGAAAATCAGAATTTTCTTTTTCGAAAGAGCCTTTTGTGCCAAGGCACCGATTTTCCTTGTGAGTGTTTTTGTGCCTTTTTAAGATTTTTTTTCATTCGCTTCTTGGTATCCTTCGTCTGAAGATCTTCCAAATGATCTCGGTGGTCAAGGTACTCAGCTTCTTTTTGTTTGCGTTGAGCTTCTTTTTGATCCACGGCGTTTTCTCTTGTTTGCTTATTTTCCTCTTTTGGTGGACGCTTTTGGGCATGCGTTTCTAGTGAACCGAATATCAGAATTCCAGCAATCATTATAACCACAGCGTCTCTGTTCATTTTTTTTCGGATTCTATTGAGTAAAACTCATAATTAAACTTGGTTATTGTGATGGCCTTGGTATACATATCCTGGTCCAATATGGCTTCAATCAACATTTTTTCGGTGTAGAGTACTTCGACCTCTTGCTCCATTACCTCGCCTTTGTACTTTTCAAACTTCAATAAGTTTCCAAGAGGGTCGTAGTAAAAGAGGTGTTTGGCAGCAATTTGATTTGCACCTTCTACCCACTCTATTTTTTGCAGCCAGCCTTTGTCATTATAGTAATAATTTTTGGTGCGATTCCGATTGCTCATTACCAGTTCCTCGCGTTCGGATAGCATATAGCCAAGAGAGTTTCGTGTGGTAATGATGTGCGAGTATAGCAAGCCATAGTTATTGTAACACGATTTGCGAATTACTGTATCGGATTGTTGGAGGTATTTGAAACTTTCCGAATTGATAGCTATGCTATTGCCAGCCTCGAGTTCCTTGGCGTTTTCGGAAATGTTTTCACTCTTTCCAAAATCGAGTCGTTCGACGCGGCCGTCTTTATCATAGATGAATTTTTTTGTAAAAAAGCCTCTATTTCCTTTTTCAGTGCGAAGCTCCACCTCTCCAAGATCATTTCGCTTGTACTCGATAGTCATGCTGTCCACTAGGTGCAGCACAGAGCTTACTTTGTCTAGCTGCGTGAGCAGGCCTACCTCATTAAAACGATAGATGAACACATCTGGTCGTTGCTCAATAGGGCGTTGAGGTCTCTTGATGGAGACGCTTCCTTGAACCGATTTTATTTTGTTTTGCCACAAGAATTCTTGATTAAAGTAATTTTCGTCCTCAAAGACATTGCCTTTTCTATTATCTATAATCTGAGCGTTGCAAAGGCTCGCCGCAGCCACCATGAAGGACAAAATGATTTTTTTCATAAAAACGAAATTGCTAAAACAATGCCTAAGTGATTCTTTGTTGCGACATTGAAGATGCAAACATAAATGAAGCTTTAGGGATATAAGCGAGATGCAAGATTCACAATTAACCATCACTTGTTAGTGAGAAAACGAAGCCTTTACCTATATGGTGCATAAAATTGAATGAACCAGATGGTGTTCAACGCTTTTGTCAAGTATTTTTGCGGCCAATTATAAAACATCATGCGCGACCAAATCATATTTGATCTTATTCAAAAGGAACATCATCGTCAACTTCACGGTATTGAGTTGATAGCCTCAGAAAACTTTGTGAGCAACCAAGTGATGGAGGCAATGGGCTCTGTTTTGACCAATAAATATGCAGAAGGCTTGCCTGGTAAGCGCTACTATGGTGGCTGTCAGATTGTAGATCAGGTAGAACAGTTGGCGATTGATCGTTTGAAAGAACTTTTCGGTGCCGCATGGGCGAATGTTCAGCCACACAGCGGAGCCAATGCAAATAGCTCCGTGATGCTCGCAGTATTGCAACCAGGTGATAAGATAATGGGCCTTGACTTGGCTCAGGGGGGGCATCTTACCCACGGCAGTCCCGTGAATTACAGCGGCAAATTATACAAGCCTGTATTTTATGGTGTAGAAAAGGAAACTGGTCGTGTCAATATGGACGAGGTGGAGAGAATAGCACTTGCCGAGAAGCCTAAGTTGCTTATTTGTGGTGCAAGCGCTTATAGCCGCGATTGGGATTATGCAAGATTCAGAGCAATCGCAGATAAAATTGGAGCACTACTCCTGGCAGATATTTCTCACCCTGCAGGACTTATTGCGGCGGGTTTGCTCAATGATCCAATGCAACATTGCCATATTGTGACATCTACCACTCACAAGACATTGCGCGGGCCTCGGGGTGGAATCATAATGATAGGGAATGACTTCGAAAATCCTTTTGGTTTGAAAACTCCGAAAGGGGAGTTGCGAATGATGTCATCATTACTGGACTCTGCTGTCTTCCCAGGAATGCAAGGTGGGCCTTTGGAGCACGTGATTGGAGCAAAGGCCGTAGCATTCGGCGAAGCGTTGCAACCTTCATTCAAGGAGTACGGACGTCAGGTGATGAAAAACGCGTCTGCTCTCGCATCGAGTTTGATAGAAATGGGCTACGGAATTGTAAGTGGTGGAACAGACAATCATTGCTTCCTAGTGGATTTGAGGAGTAAGAGCATCACAGGAAAAGATGCTGAAAACGCACTCGTGGCAGCCGATATCACAGTAAACAAAAACATGGTTCCATTTGATGACAAATCTCCTTTTGTAACCAGTGGTATCCGTATTGGTACGCCCGCTATTACAACACGGGGATTAAAAGAAGAACACATGCCGACCATTGCAACGCTTATTGATCGCGTTTTGATGAATAAGGATGACGAAAAGATCATCACAAATGCACGCGCAGAAGTGAATGAATTGATGGAGAGCTTTGAATTATTTGCTGTCTAAAGCGGGAGGAATCACGTCTTCTTTTGTTCTGGGCCTCTTTTCTTCGCGCCAGAGAAGTCCATCGAGGATGAAATTATTTTCATCTGCCATTTTAATGGGCGAAAACTTGCTGTCAGAGTCGCGTTCCAAGCGAATGCGTTTCACTTCCTGGTCCTTTATTTTAATGTGGATATTGGAACAAATTCCTTTATTCAGACCAATGATTTGGGGTTTGCTTAGACTATCTTTTTTTTCTTCTGGGAAATAAACCATCTGGCCATTTCCCATTACATAAACCTCCGAGATTTCATTTTCAATAAAAGTTCCATCCATATTGCGACCCTTGATTTGATTGAATTTTTTTGGGTCTGCCACTGAGGCTATAAACGCGTTGGATCGAACTATCAATTTGTCGATTTTATTATTTCGATTTGTAATGTGGATGGTGTCGCCAGTAATTTGATTGGCAGATGACCAAAGCACGGGCTCTTTAAAAAAGTGAAGCGCGCTATCAGACATTTCATAAACGAGTGAGTCGCATAAGCCTTGTACATCTGATTTAAAAATCTTCACATTTCTGAAAGCATACAAGATGTCTTTACCAGAGGTGTCCGGCAAGGATTTGAGAGTATCAGCCTTCATGTATAGTGTATCTCCATCATCAAAAAACTGCGTAAGGAGCGCTCGCTTTGTGACAAGACTTTCTTTTGTTTTCTCTTTGTGAATGCCATAGTCACCGGTGATGACAACACTTGTGGTGGTATCACGAATCGAAACATTTCTGAAAACCTCGCCATATTTTTTGTCGCCGTTATAATAAATAGAGTCACCTTTGAGGATGGTCTTCTCTGATCTAACCCAAGCATTCCGATTGAATTGACTAATGTCTTTTTTACTATCGTACCATCCGTTTTCACAGTAGATTTCTGTGTTGTCTCCTACAATGCGGGTTGGGCCAAAAAAGTATGAAACCTCTGTTGGATCTACATACTTGAGTGTATCGGAATAGACAGTGTAATCAGGATTTTTTAGTACTACATTTTTTTTAAAAAAGAAAGTTTCAGTCTTCGTATTGTAGGCACCGTTTTGACTGGTGAGTACGTTTTTGTTTGCTGTTGATACGATTTTTCCTCCACCATAATAGTTAGCAATTTCTTTGTCGATGAAGTACGTCATTTGCTGAGTGGTAAGCGTCATTTGATTGTCGCGTAGCACTACATTCGAGGTAATATCTGCTGTTTTTTTCTTCTGGTCGACGTGCAAGAAGCCTCCAGTCAGGTTGAATGAACCGGGTTTGGTAATGACAATGTTTCCGAACGCATCAAAGTCGTCATTTTTGAAAATATGAGCGCTGTCGCAATAGAAGAAAGTGCCTTCGTAGACAAATCGTACGTTGCCTCGCACACGTTGTGCATCGATATATTTTTTGTCAAACACAGTTTCGTCAGCTCCCAAGAGCTTTACGATTTTTTTACCTGGCTGATTTTGTGCGTTGATTACATTGGTAAATACTAATGAAAACAAGACATAGAAAAAAACCGAATGAACGTTCATTCGGTTTTTAATTCCTATTTTTATTTTTGAAATCATAAGTATTGTACTGCTGAAATCATGCCGAAACCTTGCTTCGTACGATTGTTTGAGTGCGATCAGGTCCTACAGAAACATATGTCACCGGGATTTCAAGTGTTTTTTCCACAAACTCGATGTATTGAACTAGCTCTGTGGGCAACTCATCCATTGAGCGCATCCCCGTGAGGTCTGAGTTCCATCCTTTCACTTCCTCATAGATGGGTTGCACTTTTGAAGGGTCAATGTCATAGGGCAAATAATCTATCTTTTCGCCGTTGAGGCTGTAGTGGGTGCAGATTTTCAAAGTTTCAAAGCCACTAAGAACATCTGTCTTCATCATAATCAATTCAGTGACTCCATTTATCATGCAAGCATATTTCAGTGCTGGAATGTCGAGCCAGCCACAGCGGCGAGGCCTGCCAGTGGTACTGCCAAATTCTTTACCGATTTGGCGCATTTGCTCACCTGTTTCATCTTCGAGCTCAGTAGGGAATGGTCCGCTACCAACGCGTGTGCAATATGCTTTGAAAATTCCTAGCACCTCTCCAATTCGAGAAGGAGCAAGGCCTAAGCCTGTGCAAGCACCCGCAGCAACAGTATTGGATGAAGTGACAAAGGGATAGCTACCAAAGTCGATATCAAGCAAAGAACCTTGAGCGCCCTCTGCCAGAATTTTTTTATCATCTTTCAATGCTTGATTGAGATAGTGTTCGCTATCAATGATATTCAAGGAGCGGAGCACTTCGATACCAGACATCCATTCCTTTTCAAGCTCTACGATGTCGTATTGGAAATTATAGTTGGCGAGCATTTTCTTATGCTTTTCAACTAGTGCATTATATTTTTCTAAAAACTCAGGTTCAAGGATGTCTCCAACGCGAAGACCGTTGCGACCTGTTTTATCCATGTAAGTAGGACCAATGCCTTTGAGTGTGCTTCCGATCTTGGCTTTACCTTTTTCTGCCTCGCTGGCTGCATCGAGCATGCGATGTGTTGGAAGAATCAAATGCGCCTTTCGGGAGAGTAATAATCGCGACTTTACGTCAACGCCTCGTTCTTTGAGAGCATTGATTTCTTTGGCGAAAACAATGGGGTCTATCACAACTCCATTTCCGATTACATTTTTCACGTGATCGTGAAATATCCCTGAAGGAATAGTGTGCAATACGTGTTTTATGCCATTAAATTCGAGGGTATGGCCAGCATTTGGGCCACCTTGAAATCTAGCTACGATGTCGTAAGAAGGAGTGATGACATCGACAATCTTTCCTTTTCCTTCGTCGCCCCATTGGAGGCCCAAAAGGATATCCGCTTTGTTTAGGTACATCTATCTGTTGGTAAAGCGCAAATGTAATGGCTAACGGATAATTGAAAAAGGAGAATATTATTTTTCCTTCTTCTTTCCGTAAAAATTCAAGCTGTGGTGCATGATTTCAATGCCAAAAATATCTTCTAGAGTGGCTTTGATGTTTTGTATGCGGGGGTCACAAAACTCCAAAACCTCTCCAGAATCCATAAGTATGATGTGATCGTGTTGCTGGTTTTGGTAGGCTTTTTCGAAGTGGGCAGTGTTTTGACCGAACTGGTGTTTTCTCACCAAATTACAAGCAAGTAGAAGTTCAATGGTGTTGTATAGCGTAGCTCTCGAAACCCGATACTTCTTGTTTTTCATGTTGGTATAGAGCGACTCGATGTCAAAGTGTCCGCTGTGGTTGTATATTTCACTCAGGATAGCAAAACGTTCAGGTGTCTTCCGATGCTGATTTTGTTCCAGATAGGCAGTAAATATTCCCTTCACTTTGTCTTGTAGTTCTTGCGATACCATGGTGCAAAGTTACATTGTATCAAGCAAATTCGCTCTCAATTCTATCTACAGTCAATACACCTTCTACAGCCTTCAATTGATCCATAAGGGTGCTCAAGTGATCGGTGTCATGAACCAACACCACTACTTTTCCTTGAAATATACCGTTGTTGGCCTCAAAGCTGATGGCTTTCATGTTCACATTCATATCGGTGGAAATGATGTTTGTGATTTTCTGAACCAGTCCCACATCGTCAATCCCAGAGAATTTGAGTCCTACTTCAAATTGTACAAGTTCTTTGTTACTCCATCGTGCTTTGATTACTCTGTAGGCATATTTGCTCATGAGCTCTTGCGCGTTGGGACAGTTGGTACGATGAATTTTGATGCCTTCATTGACAGTAATAAAACCGAATACTTCATCTCCAGGAATGGGGTTGCAACAGGCAGCAAGCGTAAAATCTACTTTTTGTTTTTCATCTCCAATGAGCAAGGTTTCCCCTTTGGCAGGTGCCGTGGTGACAATCTTGGACTCGGTTTTTTCAGAAATATGAATTGTTCTTTCGAATAAAATTCTTCCTGCTTCTATAGTGTAGCCCTTAAGTTTTTTGAGATCGATAGTCCCCTTTGCGATGCGATAATACAGTTCGAGTGCAGAGTCGGTGTCGAAGTGTCTCACCATCTCATCAATGTTGGCGCTCAGCCATTCAACTTTTAAATTATTGAAACGACGCTTGAGCATTTCTTTTCCATCGTCGGCAATAACTTTCTTTTCCTCTTTTAGCGCATTTTTAATCTTTTGACGTGCACTTGCAGTAACCACAATAGAAAGCCAGTCTTCTTTTGGTCGTTGTTTTTTTGAAGTGAGAATTTCCACTTGATCTCCACTTCGCAACTTATGGCTAAGCGGTACAAGTTTGTAGTTCACTTTTGCACCAATGCAGTGGTGCCCAATTTGACTATGAATGTGAAATGCAAAGTCAAGAGTAGTGGCCCCAACAGGTAGTGTTTTCAAATCTCCTTCGGGTGTGAAAACATAAATTTCTTCTGAGAAAAGAGAGAGCTTGAAGTTATCGATGAACTCCATCGCGTTGTCAGATGGGCTTTCCAGCACCTCTCTAATTTGCTGGAGCCATTTGTCCATTTTACTTTCCGGCGTCTCGGGACTTTCTTTATACTTCCAGTGCGCGGCATATCCTTTTTCCGCAAGGTCGTCCATACGCTCCGATCTGATTTGCACCTCTACCCATTTTCCGGTGGGCGACATTACTGTGGTGTGCAGTGATTCGTAGCCACTTGACTTGGGTATGCTTATCCAGTCGCGGAGACGTTCGGGGCTTGGTTGGTAGAAGTCGGTTACAATAGAGTACACTCGCCAACAGTCAGCTTTTTCGGTCTCTACAGGGCTTTTGAGAATAATGCGAATCGCGAAGACGTCATAGATTTCCTCAAAGGGCACACCCTTTTTATGAATTTTATTATATATTGAAAATACTGATTTGGTGCGACTTTTAATGTCGTAGCTCAGTCCTTGCTTGTCCAATTCACGTCGAATTGGAAGTGTGAATGCGTTGATGAAGCGTGTACGAACCGCTTGAGTTTTTTGCAAGCGATTTATAATGTCTTCATAGTTCTCCGGCTCCTTGAATTTAAGACTGAGATCTTCTAATTCTGTTTTGATATTGTAAAGGCCAAGACGGTGTGCCAGCGGGGAGTAGAGAAACATTGTTTCGCTTGCTATTTTAAGCTGTTTCTCACGAGTCATATGATTTAAAGTCCGCATGTTATGAAGTCGATCAGCGAGTTTGATCAAAATCACGCGTACATCATCGCTTAGTGTAAGAAGCATTTTGCGGAAATTTTCCGCCTGATCGCTTGTATTGCTGTAGTCCGAAACACCACTAATTTTGGTTAGTCCATCGATGATGGTTCTTTCTTTTTTACCAAAGAGTGTTTCGATATCATCGAGGGTAATATCTGTGTCTTCGACAGTGTCATGAAGCAGCGCACACACGATGGCTGTGGTGCCGAGGCCGAGTTCTTCGGCGCAGATTTTTGCTACTGCAATGGGATGATAGATGTAGGGTTCGCCACTTTTTCGGCGCATGTCTTTGTGGGCATCAACGGCCACTTCGAATGCTTTGCGAATTCGAATTCTTTCGCTTCGCGTGCGTGAGCGGTGACTTACGCGCAATAAGCCTCGGTACCTGCGAAGTATTTCACGTTTTTCTTCTTCTATGTCTATCTTGTTCTTCTGC
This sequence comes from Flavobacteriales bacterium, assembly GCA_044371755.1. Taxonomy (GTDB): domain Bacteria; phylum Bacteroidota; class Bacteroidia; order Flavobacteriales_D; family Sanyastnellaceae; genus JAIXWP01. Next base: position 48,116 of record JBILSZ010000003.1, read on the forward strand.
ATACTTAACACAAATAAAACAATCAATACCAATCAATGTTGATGTATTGCTAAGGTCTTTTTAACAAAAAGACTATTAATGATTTAATATTGCAGTCGTTGCTTTGATTTTGCCCCATTTGGTGCTATGAATTTAAGAAAAAAAATATACATTTTAGTTCTATTCTTTTTTTGCGTCGTTTCTGCAGTAGCGCAAGAGCTTAAAAGAGGGCAGTTTAGTGAGCTTTCCGATTCGTCGTTTTATCGTTATTCAGTCCGCGGTTTCGGTATGCATAGTGTTTTTAGGCCTTTGCCACCGTTTATGAAGTCGGAGTACGATACTACAGTCACAAAACCCCCCGAAAAGGCTAGCCTTAACATCATTCCTTTGGTTTCATTGATTGGAGGAGGGGATGTGGAGACCTCAAGATCTACAAGTGCTTCATTTCTGGGCGCAGCATTGACGTTTCAAGCAAATCAACGTTGGGCGGCGGTACTTGGATATTCTGCTTTTTTGGCCAATACCCCACGATATCTTGACTCTTTTATTTCCACACGAGAAGTTTTGCCCGGCGTTGGCGAGGTGGATAGTGTTGCTGGAATTGGAACGCTTTCTCATTATCCTTTTGGTTTTTTAGGTTATCAAGCCGGTAAACACTTTTATTTCGAAGTTGGTCGCGGCAAACAGTTTTGGGGCGACGGATTTCGCTCATTAATCATTAGCGACAATGCGCCAGCTTACCCTTATGTAAATGCGAAAATTGATATCTGGAAATTGCGATTTAACGTGCTCTATACTCAGTTTGCTCAAGGTGCAGATAAAAAGTATTCTGCTTCACATGGGCTTTCCATTGATATCACTAAACGGCTTCAGCTGAGTGCTTTTGAAATGGTGGTGTGGCAAGCTAGAGACAGTTTGAATAATAGAAATTTTGAGTTACATTATCTGAATCCACTTATTTTTTATAGACCCGTTGAGTTCGCTCAGGGATCGGCGGATAATGTGCTATTGGGGGGAGGATTTAAATACAAGGCCACAAAACGACTTCAGTTCTACGGCCAATTTGTATTGGATGAGTTTTTATTGAGTGAGTTGCGTAGTCGGTCTGGTTGGTGGGCAAACAAATTTGGAGGTCAGCTAGGTTACAAATGGCTCCACATTGAAAAAGGGATTTTTATTCAAGGCGAAGTCAATTCTGTGCGTCCGTTTACATATAGCCATGGTAGTCCTTTGCAATCGTGGGGACATATGTTTCAGCCCATAGCTCACCCATTGGGAGCCAATTTTGCAGAGTTCGTGCAGCGATTTGATTGGAAATTAAAAAAAGGTTTTGGAGTAGAATGTGTTTTTGTGGCGTACAGGCAAGGGCTTGATAGTGATATGGACGAGGATCTTCAGGTGGACAATCTTGGTGGTGACATCTTTCGTTCTTACAAAGCGCCTTTCAAGGAATTTGGTAATAAAATGTTTCAAGGGAGTCGAAATGACGTATTTTTTTCGGACATAACTTTTTACAAAAACTTATCTCGCGGCGGTTTCCAAGTTTTTGTAAACCATGTTTATAGAAAAAACTTCATGGATGGCTTAACAAATACGGATCATCTGGTGTTATTGGGAATAAGAATGAGCGGACTTTCACGACCCAATTGGATTTTCTAAATTATTACCAGTTTTAGTGTTTTGAAAGCCTTGGGCTCTATTAAATTTGCGCACGAAAAAAATACGTCTTGAAGACATCAAGCACCATAATCACATCTGAGAGCGCTTTTATGAGCAAGATCAAGGATATTTCCGCATTGTTTAAGGTGCGACTCACGTTTCTAGTAGTTATTTCAGCGGTTTTAGGTTTCTTTATGGGCACGAGTGCCGCTTCAGATCACAAAATTTGGGTGCTTTGTTTGGGAGGTTTTCTTCTCACCGGCGGAAGCAATGGATTAAATCAGGTTTGGGAGCGCCAATGGGACAGATTGATGGACCGAACCAAGAATCGTCCAATTCCAGTGGGCCGTATGACACCGCTTGAAGGTATTATTATTTCATCCATCGCGGGGATTGCAGGAATAGTGTTGTTGTGGGTGTTTATCAATAAAGCCAGTGGAATTCTCGGTTTGTTTGCCTTTTTTTCATATGTCTTTTTATATACACCTTTGAAGCGAGTAACAAGCTTGGCCGTGTTTGTTGGCGCATTCCCCGGAGCTATTCCTCCGATGCTTGGATACGTGGCCGCGACGAATGACTTTGGCCTAGAGGCAGGTTTGTTGTTTGCCATGCAATTCATGTGGCAGTTTCCTCATTTTTGGGCGATAGCGTGGGTTGCTCATGACGATTACGAAAAAGGTGGTTACAAATTATTGCCATTCAGTGATGGTCGCTCTAAGAAAAGTGCCTTTCAGATTTTTGTTTATTCACTATTCCTCATACCTGTTAGTTTACTTCCTTGGGCTCTTCCGACGAGCCAGCCAATGGTCGGAGATATCGCTGCGGTCGTCACGACCATGGCGGGAGCAGTAATGGCTTGGTATGCTTATAAACTTTATCGCACTTGCGATGTTAAAGAAGCAAGAAGGTTGATGTTTGCATCATTCTTTTACCTGCCGCTTGTGCAGCTGTTTTACGTAATCGATAAATTCTAACAAATATGGCGGAAAATATAGCCATCGGGGATAATCCTCGTATGGATGTCTTTGAGGGGCACACTCCCGAAATTAAGATTCGAACAAAAAAAATGATGATGTGGCTGATCATCTTTGCGGTAGTCATGCTTTTTGCTGGTATCACCAGCGCCATGATCGTCCTTTATGGGAAATTGATCTGGGTAAAAATCGTTCCTCCCACGGTGTTGTGGGTAAGTAATGCATTGGTTATCGCCTCAAGTATTACAATGATAATGGCGGTGAGAGCTTTGAAGGCGGGCAATACAAAAAATGCCATGGTGCTGACTGCGCTCACTTTTGTTTTGGGTATGGGATTTACAATGACTCAAAATGCTGCTTGGGATAACTTAGCTGGCAAAGGAATGGGTTATACCATCACTGAAACGCCCGAGGGGCTTAAGGCCTATCGCTGGAACGCCTTGGATAGACTGTCAGGAGAATACGGAACAGATTATTACATTCAATACAAAGGTGATCGTTTGGACAAGGTCGGCAATGAGTACTACATGAGTACCGATACTGGCCGCATACAGCCTGTTACACAAGATGTCGTAAAGACCTTTAATGCAGCAGGAGCTATGCTGAGTGTCCTAATCTACATACACATCATTCACTTATTCTTTGGCCTCGTTTATCTGGTGGTGAATACCATTCGTATTTACAAAGGAAGATTGAGTAAGGATAATTGGATCAGTTTGTACGCCGGAGGAATGTATTGGCACTTTATGGGCATTTTATGGCTTTATTTATTTGCCTTCATTTTTTACCTCAGTTAAGTCAGGCTGTTGATTCACAATGTTTTTGAACTAGCGAGAACATTGATTTCTAGAGATATTTACCATCGTTGTTAATTTAGATCGCATATTTTTTACAGAATACCTTTATCATTTGGGGATTCTGAAGTAAACTTGCGCTCAAATTTCAAGACCATTATGGCAGGACACGCAAAACCTATCAGCAAAGAAGAACTTTGGGGCGGTGGACAATCACCCTTTAGCATCACTTATGGTAAAATGATGATGTGGTACTTCCTCGTATCGGATGCATTGACATTCGGAGGATTGCTCACAGCATACGGTGTAATTCGTCACGGAAGCACAGAGGCTTGGCCTGTAGGTGAACAAGTGTTCGAAGCATTACCAGGTCTTCACGACAGCTACCCGTTGGTGTACGTAGCCTTAATGACCTTCATCCTCATTATCTCTTCTGTAACTATGGTATTGGCTGTTGAAGCTGGTCATAGAAATGACAAGAAGGGCGTGGTGAAATGGTTGGGATATACAGTCATTGGTGGTTTCTTCTTCCTCGGCTCTCAGGCTTGGGAATGGTCTCACTTTATTCACGGTTCTGGTGGAGGATTTCAAATTGAAACACCATTGACGGTGACTGCTAAGAACGAAGCAGGCGAAGAATTCAAGATGGAATTGAATGCAGGATCTTGGGTGCATATGGATACCAAATTTGGTCATGCTTATGAGCATGCTCTCGAAGGACATGCGGCCCACGCTGATGCAAGTCACGGCGATCATGGTCATGCTGAACACGGAGATCACGCACACGTGGATGCGAGCACTATGGTTCCTGAGAAATTAATTCTGAATAAATACACTTTGGAATACGTTGAAGGCAAAGATTTGCGCAAGCTCATCGTGGAAGGTGAAGATGTGAAGAAAATCTGGGCAAGCAAAGCAGACAATACTGTAGTGTTTGGCGCTAACCTTAGTAAAAATGAATATGCAGTGCAGCAACAGTATGCAAATTTCTTCTTCTTCGTTACTGGATTCCACGGTTTCCACGTATTCTCTGGTGTTGTAATCAATATCATCGTTTGGTTAATGGCACTCAGAGGAGTATTTGAAAGAAGAGGTCACTATGAGATGATCGAGAAGATCGGTTTGTATTGGCACTTTGTAGATTTGGTATGGGTATTCGTATTCACCTTCTTCTACCTTGTATAATTCAACGAAATAACTAACCATCGAAATTAAAATAGAAATGGAAAGAGACGATTTGCATGTAAATGATAGCTATGCTATCAATGCTACACACACAGAAGAAGAAGGCAAGAAGATTCGCAAGAAACTCTACAATGTGACCATTTTGTTGACTTTGCTGACGATAGTTGAAGTTTTCATGGGAGTGTTTTTTAAAAGAAATGGAACATTCGAGTGGGAGGTAATCAAGCTTGGATTTATTGTTCTCACATTGGTGAAAGCAGCATATATCGTTTTGGTATTTATGCACCTTGGTGAGGAAAGAAGAAATTTGAAATATGTGATCCTTTTGCCGTATGCGTTGTTTATCATGTATCTAATATTTATCGGACTAACCGAGGGATTAGCAACACATGACGCATACAACACATTCCGCTAAGAAAGAAATGTCTAATAGCAATAAATGGAAAAAGTATATCGGCCTTATCGGTATACTTTTTTTGTTTCCACTCACGTGGTTATTGATTTTTGGGGTTGGGGGAAAACACAACTTTAATACTCTGAAGTACTACGGTCCTGAGGCGGAAGGCATGTTAGATAGCTCAGGCTACATTATTCCTCCCTTTGTTTTTCAAAACCAAGATGGCGAGGCATTTAGTTCTGACTCGTTAAAGGGTAAGGTATGGTTAGCTGCATTTTATTCAATGAATAATCCGCACATCAAAGACATTACCGATCGCTTGCTGACATTGAATTTCCGATATCGAAAAGAGCCAGATATTTACATCGTTAGCTTTTCTACAGACTGCGACTATGATCAACCTGCTGTGTTGAAGCCCTACATTGAAGCGAACACCAGGTACAACGAGTTTCCAAGGAAATGGCAGTTCTTAACTGGTGATCAACAGGCGATGGGCGGAATTATCAGAAATGGTTTTTTATTGAATAACCCCAAGGAAGAAGCCATCTTCCGGTTGATCGATGACAAAGGGCATATTCGCGGTCTATATGGCAATACAGAATTCCACTTCAAGAATGCAATTGAAGACATTGCTTTGTTAAAGAAAGAGATAGATTTAAAACGATACCATGAGCGCAAGGCAAAAGAAAAGACCAATTAGTCTGCTGACCCTAGCATTCATGATAGTTTTGTTATCATCCTGCAATGAAGGTGGTGATACCAAAACAAGTGAGGAAGAAAGGCTTCCGTATATCGGGATGCATGAAGTAGAATTGATCAAACAAGCTGATGGTGAATTCAAAACAGACAGTATTTACTATACTATCCCAAAGTTTTCTTTTATCAATCAAGATTCGGTTGAAGTGTCACACCACGATTATTTAGGTAAAATATCCGTTGTAGACTTCTTTTTTTCGAATTGTCCGAGCATTTGTCCAATGCTGAGTGCTCAAATGGTAAGGGTTCAGGAGAGTGTAAAGAAGCAGGGAATTTCTGCGAATGTTAAGTTTTTATCTCATACAGTGGATCCTGCGCGTGATACGCCCAGCAGATTAAAGGAATATGCTGACCTCATTGGTGCTGATTTAAGTAGTTGGAATTTTGTAACAGGAAAAGCAGAAGACCTCTATTATCAGGCAGAGACGGGTTATATGCTCAGTGCATTCCCATCAGATAGCGCAGAGGGAGGCTTTTTTCACACAGATAAGATCGTACTTTTAGATAAGCAAATGCATATAAGAGGATTGTACGACGGCACTTCAACACAAAGCGTCGATAAACTAATCGAAGATATTGTTGTTTTAATAAGAGAAAAGTAGAAATGGTCATGGAAGGCTTAACACCAGCATTACAAAAGAATGATAAAAGAGCACGCTTGCTCATATTTTTGGTTTCAGGAATAGTGTTCGTAGCCGTTGTAGCGCTCAAATATTTGAAACTTGATGTAGAGTTGGGTTTTGATGTTCACCTTTTTGCAAAAGCGAATGCTACTATCAATGGAACGGTGGCGATGCTCTTGGTATTTGGACTAATTACCGCAAAAGCGAAAAAATATGTTTTGCACAAAAGGATTATGCTGGCCTCCATGCTACTCTCCGTGTTGTTTCTTGTGAGTTATATCGCTTATCACTTATTGACAGCCGAGACGAAGTTTCCAGTAGATGCTCCTTATAGATCTCTGTACTTACTAATATTGGGGACTCATATTCTACTAGCTGGCTTGATTTTGCCATTTATATTATTCTCTGCATACCGCGCCCTTATTGGTGAATATGCAGCGCATAAGAAACTGGTACGCATCACTTGGCCTATATGGTTTTATGTGGCGGTAACGGGTGTTGTAGTATATTTGATGATCAGTCCATATTACGTTTAATTGAAATGAAGATGTTTAGCAGAAAGATTTTACTTGTTGTCCTGTTTGTAACAGGCCAACTTTTATCGAACGCACAGTGCGCCATGTGTCGCGCTACGGCCGAAAATGCTAGCGAAAATGTGGATAAAGGAATAGGGGAGGGGCTCAATTCTGGGATTTTATACCTTATGGGTGCGCCCTATATACTACTTGCTGTCGTTGGATTTATCTTTTTCAGAAAGAAAATCGCAGCTCTTTTTAGGTAGTCGTCAGATTGTTTTGTTAGTTTGGCCTAAAGGTTGTAATTTGCGTTACAATTCTTAATTAGAACTTTTTTATAAGTCTCAGGCCAATGAAAAATTTCATTATTTCAGTTGTTTGTCTTTTTATTTCGTTTGCATTTTCAAGCACTGCTTATTCTCAGTTTGTGCAAGAAAAAGCGATTGATTCTACGCGTGTAGAATTTGAAGACCAACAAATGATTATCAAAGTACTTGATGCAGCTACAGCTCAGAAAACTAGCGCTGATGTGGTAATCAAAGGTTTGAACCCACGAAAACCTGTGGTTTTAAAGAGTGTTTCAGACACCACATTGATCTTGAAATCATATCGACTCTACACAGTATCGGTTGTGAAAGCAGGGTACATGTATTTTGCCCGTAAATTTTGGCCAGAAGAAAAACAAGTGCACGAAGAGAAGGTGAAACTTCAGCCGCTATCAATGGGTTTGCGCACAGACATTGAAGACATTACTTTTCTAGGAGATGAGACAGAGATTTATTTTAAATCAATTCCAGCACTTGAGGAATTAGTTAGTTTCCTTCAAGTAAATCCAAATGTGAAAATAAAAATCATTGGTCATGCCAATGGACCCAATACCTTGAAGCGAGGAGAAAGTTTTTACAAAAAAGCATCTGAGAAAAGAGCAGAATCTGTAAGGGATTATTTAATAGAGCATGGCATAGAGCCAGGGCGTCTTGTAACTGGTGGTGCTGGAAACAAAGAGATGCTCTTCCCTGATCCTAAAACAGATTGGGAAACTCAAGCTAATCGACGCATCGAGATTGAAGTGATCGGATTATAATTTCTCCTTTCGTCAGTCCATAGTACCATTAAAAAATATTCTCTGAATAAAGAGATTGAACGCATTAAGTTTGTTTGGCAATACCGATAAGCTTATGCGTTTTTTATTTTTCATATTATTTTCCTTTATATCCGCTGTTGCATTCAGTCAGGATTCTTGGACATTGGAAAAATGCATCGAGCATGCATTGACCAATAATATTTCCATCAAGCAATCAGAATTGAGTCTTGAGATCAATCAAATTGACCGAAAGGAGGCAATTGGTGGACTTCTACCAAATCTAAATGCTCAAGGCGGATTTGGATTCAACTGGGGGCAGCGTATCGACCCATTCACTAACCAATTCGCATCGGAAAGAATTGAAAGTGGAAATGTGGGAATCGCAACTAGCGTCAATTTATTTAGTGGCTTCCGTCAGTGGAATCTTATTAAGCGAGCAGAACTCAGCGCTGAGGCAGGCAAATGGAATTTGGAAAAAATGAAGAATGATATTGCCTTGAACGTTGCAACTGCGTTTTTGAATGTAGTCATCAATCAAGAAGTATTAGCAATAGCCGAGTCGAATTTATCTGCCTCTGATGCACAAGCCACACGCATTTCAAAACTGGTAGCTGCTGGTTCTTTAGCCGAAGGCAATTTGAATGACATTCTCGCGCAGCGAGCATCCGATGATGCTTCGAGAGTGGCTGCTGAAAACAACGTTTATCTTGCTAAGTTATCTTTGATTCAGTTGCTACAACTCAGTTTGAAACCCGAGGCATTTTCAATTGTAGTTCCGAACATTGAAGACTTGGAGTCTGCTAGAATGATAGAAAATGTGGATGTGATTGTTTCTTCCGCAGTAAATAATTTCCCCGAAATCAAGAGCGCACAAGCGAATTTGCTGGTGGCGGAATACAATACTAAAATTGCGAAATCAGGAGCATATCCTTCTTTAAATGCTAGCTACAGCTATGGTTCGGGTTACTCTGGTGCGGCCAGAGTACTCAACGGAAGTCCTGATTCGCTTGCGTTTCCCGTAGGCCAAGTATTTGGAAGTGGTGACATCGTTTTTTCATTTCCTCAGCCTGTCTTTACTGAAAGTGATTATGCTGTAAAACCCTTGAATGATCAGTTAAGGGACAATGTGAATAGGAGTTTTTTTGTGAATCTGAACATTCCCATATTTAATGGATTTAGCAACCGTTCGGCAATAAAGCGGGCACAAGTAAATCAGATAATCAGCAATTATCAATTAGAACAATCGAAGCTGACGTTGACACAAAATGTAGAGAGAGCATACGCTGACACCAGAGCAGCCTTATCAAATTACAATGCAGCTAAAATTAGTTTGGATGCTAGTGATAAAGCAATGAAATGGGCCGAAGCGAGATATACTCAAGGCGCTTCAAATCTCGTTGAATATAACGATGCGCGGGTGCGATTGGATAATGCGAGAGCAAACATGTTGCGCAATAAGTATGATTTTTTATTCAAGCTCAAGGTGCTTGATTTTTATATGGGTCAACCTATTAATTTGAAATAATGAAAAAGTCTTGGAAAATAGTATTGGGAATTCTATGTGGAATTCTATTTCTCATCATTTTAATTTCCATTTTTAGTGGAGGCAAATCAGAGGTGGAAGTCACCACCGATAAAGTAATGAAGCGATCGATACTGGAAACGGTATCCGCATCAGGAAAACTGCAGCCTCAGACCGAAGTGAAGATTCAGTCAGAAGTGAGCGGGCAAATCGTGGAGCTGCCAGTGAAAGAAGGAGACCTGGTGGTGAAAGGACAACTACTGGTGCGCATCAATCCTGATTTATACACAGCAGCGTTGAATAGAGCTGAAGCTGCTTTGAATACAGCGAAATCAAATTTAGCGAGCTCAAGAGCGAGACTTGCTCAGGCAGAGGCACAATTTAAAGCACAGGAATTGAACTTTGAAAGACAGCGCCGATTGTTTGATGAAAAGGCTATCAGTAAGGCTGAGTTTGATAATGCCGTGAGTCAATACGAAACATCTAAAGCAGAGGTTGTAGCGGCGCGCGAAACAATAAACGGAGCTCAGTTTTCGATCGAAAGTGCTCAAGCTTCGAAAAATGAAGCAGCGGATAACTTGAAGCGTACAACTATCATGGCGCCGATGAGCGGCACTGTGACAGCGTTAACGAAAGAAATTGGGGAGACAGTATTGGGAAATAATATGATGAGCGGTGATGTAATCATGAAGATTAGCGCTCTCAATACTATGGAGGTGAATGTGGAGGTAAATGAAAGTGATATCGTGCGAGTGAATGTTGGAGATAGCGCAGTGGTAGAGGTGGATGCATTTCAGGACGTGAAGTTCAAAGGCATTGTAACAGAAATTGGAAATACTGCATTAAATGCGCTCACAGGGGCTGCATTGACAACCAATGAGGTTACTAATTTTTCAGTAAAAATTCTGGTGTTGGAAGAGTCGTATGCCGACTTGTTGAAAGGACAAGCTGCCGGATACTCTCCATTTAAACCGGGAATGAGTGCTACCGTAGATATTGAAACAGAACGCGTAGTAGATGTAATCACAGTGCCTATTAAAGCAGTGACCTCCCGCGATGACACGTCAGCGGTCAAGAGTGATGAAGAGATGAAATTGAAAGAACCAATCATTGCCGTGTTTCTTTATAACGAAAGCAACGAGGCAATCATCAGAGAGGTTAAAACTGGCGCACAAGATGATGAGTACATTCATATCAAAGAAGGATTGAAAGAAGGCGATGAGGTGATTACCGGTCCTTATGAGGAAGTGTCAAAACGACTGAAGAATAAGGATAAGGTAAAAAAGGAAGTGGAAAAATGATCTTGTGTATAGAGACTTCGGCATTGAATTGCTCGGTGGCACTTTTTGATGCTACTGGGTTAATAGACGCATTGGAGTCGCATGACGCACAGTATACACATGCGGAGAAATTGCATGTCTTTATTGATGGTCTTTTGAAAAAAAATCAATTGTCGCCTTCATCATTGCAAGCGGTAGCAGTGAGCAGTGGACCTGGATCATACACAGGACTTCGTATCGGAGTTACAGCAGCGAAAGGTTTATGCTACGCCTTAGGAATCCCTTTGATATCGGTGAGTACATTGGAAGCACTTCAAAAACATCTTTCAAGTGATCATAAGTTCGCCGCTTTTATTCCTATGATTGACGCGCGTAGAAGAGAGGTTTACATGCAGGTGTTTGATGAACACGCTGTGGCTCAGACTACGGTGGAAGCCCGAATCATCGATGAAGCTTACTTGCAGGCCTGCGCTGCCGATACCGTGATCTTTGGTGATGGTGCAGAAAAATTTAAGGATATAAAACCACCACATGTTACGATCATTGATGGTGTTTTTCCCAGTGCTTCGATGATTGGGAATATTGCTTGGACAAAATTTGTTCAGCAAGATTTTGAGAATGTGGCGTACTTCGAACCATTTTATCTTAAAGATTTCATAGCTGGCACGCCCAAAAAATCTGTTTTGGATTAGATTTCTTATCTTTGGTATATGCGAGTATTTTTGTTTTCACTCATCGTGTTAGCCACACTTGGAATAGCTGCGTGTCGTGATCGTGAGGCACTTATTCCTGTGGTGGATGTCAACATTAATATCAATATAAACGAACCACAATTTTTTGATTTATCAATTCCAACTGGCTACGCTTACGTGGTAGGAGGAAGTAGGGGAATTATAGTCTATCGCCTCGGTCAAAATGAATTTATAGCTTTAGAGAGGCATAGTCCCCATAATGTAGAGGACAATTGTCAAGTCTTTGTAAAGGAAGATGGGTTGATCATCGAAGATCCATGTTCTGGTTCTCAGTGGTTAATTACTGATGGTTCTATTGTAAATGGCCCAACGGCATTCGCATTAAGGGTTTATAACACAACCTTTAATGATCCAGTATTGTCCATATATAATTGATGAAGGGAACATTAATTGGTCTTTTCTGACCATAAAGTGAAAAAAAAAGCGCACGAACGCAACTTTTGAGGGTGTGATTTCGTAAATATTCTTGAAGTCAAAATAATTATGAAACCACTCTATTTCCTCTTGATTGGATTTGTCTTTTTCGCTGTTTCATGCGATGACATTGCGAATAAAGAAAAACTCGTGAACTCGCCTGGCCCGGATGATTCGGTATTTGCCGTACAACAGGGACCATTTCACTTTAGCATGAAGCTTCCAAAAAGGCTGGTGGCTGAGAATATGCCTATTATCCTATTTAAAGAAAACACTGGCGATTTGGTCATCTCTTTGGGCGAAAATATTTATCTCAAAGTATCTCAGCAAATCAAAGATTTGAGAGTGCTTGCGAACGACTTAATGACCACAGATTCTGAAATTTATATTATCGAAAGAGTAGAGCAAAATGGAACCGAATTTGTCTACAAACAAGTGTTACCCGACAACTCTTTTGCATCTTATCATTACAAGGCCATGATCTCGAAAACGGATTTGCCATATTACATAGAGACAGATGAGTCGCGGACCTACACAAAATCGGAGATTGATGTTATTCGCATGATTGCCCAGTCGCTGGCGCCTCTTTAGGCTTTTTTTTCCTGACAAAGTTCGATTAAAACACCGTTACTGTCTTTTGGGTGTAAAAAAGCGATGAGTTTATTGTCGGCTCCATCTTTGGGTTTCTCATGAATCATTTTATAACCCAACTTTATGAGTCGTTCAATCTCTTCGTGTATATCGGAGACATCAAAAGCAATATGATGAATTCCTTCTTTGTTTTTTTCTAAGAACTTTGCAATTGCAGAATCACTACTTGTGGCTTGAAGGAGTTCAATTTTATTTTCTCCTGTTTTAAAAAATGAAGTAAGAACTCCCTCGCTTTCCACCGCTTCCTGCTTGTAAGGTGCCACACCGAGAATGTCTTCGAAAATTTTATTTGATGCGGCAATATCTTTTACGGCGATTCCTATATGTTCGATTTTATTCATCATCTATTGTATTTGCGCATTTCTTTTCCCCAGAGTTGTGGTTTTGAGCCGGAACTGTCTTTGCCAACACATTTGCGGTCGGCTGTTTTGTCAAGAAACATGACCTTCAGACTAATGATGAGGATACGGTGTTCACTACTAAAATACTGGAGCGTCGATTTGCCATCGAAGGTTGGAAAAAGATTGAGTATTGGTGTTTCGATGCTAGGCATGAAGTAGAGTCCAGGATCAGCTTTCCAACCAAAGCCCAGTTTGTAATGCAGTTGGAAAAGCATCGGGTCTGGAAATTTTTGAGGTATCGCGCCATAGAATCCATTTGCGCTTCTGTTCGAAATAATACGATAATCGAAATTCAAACCAAGCGAATTGTGAAGCCAAACGCGATCTACCACTTGAATGATATTGGATGCATTGAAAAAAGCTCCAACAAAAGACTCGGAAAAAGTGGCGCGATTGGTAGTTTCTACCAGTGCTGAACCATCGGACACTACCCCAGCAAACTGCTCTTTTCCTCTAAGCATTTTGAAATGAATACCATAATCCATGTGATGAATGAGGTAGAGATCTTCCAAGAATTTGTGGCGGCCCACTTCTGCATAAAATCCTATTCGGGAACCTGGATCGAATCTGCCCGAATAAACAGTATCATTGCTTAATTCACCTTCTCCACGAAGTGTTTCGAAACGATTGCCAGTTACACCGGGCATCAAGGTGATACCTGGCGCAAATTGCCAGCCTCGGCTGAGATATGCATTTTCACCATAAAGCTTTGCTTTTTGGCGCGAGGACTGCGACCAAGCCATTAGAGGCAAGACCAATGCGATAAGAAGTGCTAATCTTTTCATGACCTGCAAGTTGAGACTATTCAATCAACTTCACAAAGCCCTCAATTATTGTTTACTAACCGAAGGATATTCGTTTCTACTTCTTCGCTATCCCAGATATCGAAAATGTCAGGGCGATCCATCACTTTTTTCATGATTTCATCCTGCTGGATGCCATTTTGAAGTGCTTCGGCGTAAGGGATATGCGAAAAACTAACTTGAGAATATAGTGGCATCCACAAATGCGGGTATTTGGCTGAAAAGCGCGCTTCGATTTTTTTCTGAAGCAAAAAGCGCTCATCGGCTGTTTTGTCTCGCATTTCGATGTAATTTCTCAAAGCCAATTGAAGAATGGCGTCCCCTGCGGGTTTGCGGAGGCGCGTATACTCTTTGAACATCTCGCTCCAATTGTCTTCATAGGTATCCATGAGTTCTGACAGCACCGTACAATCTTCAAATCCAGCGTTCATTCCTTGTCCATAGAAAGGCACAATAGCATGTGCGGCATCTCCCATGAGGCAAATTTTATCTTGGTAATGCCAAGGGTTGCACCTTGTCATGACCAAGCTGGCTGTAGGATTGTTCCGGTAGTCGGCAAGTAATTCAGGCATTAGAGGCACTGCATCACCAAAATATTTATTGAAGAAAGCCATGATTTCTTCGTCGGTATGCAGGTTTTCGAAAGCATCTTTTCCTTCAAAAGCCATGAAAAGTGTACAAGTAAAACTGCGGTCTGGATTGGGTAATGCAATCATCATGAATTCTCCGCGAGGCCAAATGTGCAGGCCATTTGGATCCATTTGATAATCGCCATCTGCGGAAGGGGGAATTTCTAATTCCTTATATCCATGCGACAAATATTCTTGAGAGTAGTCAAAACGATCGAGGCGCTGCAAACGTGATCTCACCGCTGAGAAGGCCCCATCCGTCCCGAAGACACGATCGAATTGGAATTGCTTTGTGGTGTTGCTTTTTGTGTCTTGAAAAATGATTGTGTTTGTGTCGAGTTGTATGTCTTTGCAGGTATGGTCAAAGTAAAGACTGACGTTTTCGAACTCATCCGCGCATTTCAGCAAGGTTTGGTTCAGCAGTCCTCTCGAAACTGAATAGATAGCCTGACCTTCTTTGCCATAGGGTTGATAGGTGATTTCTCCTTGAATTGAATGCATTAATCGACCTGTCATGGGCAAGGCGACTTTGTTTATTTCTGTTTCAATTCCCGCGCCCTTCAGTCCTCGCCATCCTCTTTCACTTAATGCAAGGTTGATAGATTTGCCTTGCACGATTTTTACTTGTCTAATGTCCGAACGGCGATCAAAGACATGCACATCATGACCTTTTTTTGCCAGATATACCGCCCAAAGGCTTCCTACAAGTCCACCTCCCACGATGGCTAGACGTTCTTTTTTCATAGTGAATCGAGGGCTTGTTTCAAGTCTTGTATCAAATCTTCTTCGTCTTCTACTCCAACACTCAAGCGCAGCAAGCTGTCTACGAGGCCGGTTTTAATTCTCTCTTCTCTTGGAATAGAGGCGTGTGTCATTGAAGCGGGGTGCCCTACTAGAGATTCTACACCACCGAGGGATTCAGCAAGTGAAAACACCTCAAGTTTTTGAGCGAGTTTTGATGCTTCCTCGAAAGAATCAGACTTGAGTGTAAAGGAGATCATACCTCCAAAATCGCGCATTTGTTTTTTTGCAACTGCATGGTTTGGGTGGTCCTCAAAACCTGGCCAATATACTTTTCCAACTTTGGGATGGGCTTTGAGGAAGTGCGCCACTGCAGCTCCGTTGGAGCAATGTGCTTTCATTCGAAGGTGAAGGGTTTTTAGCCCTCTTAATACTAAAAAGCTATCCATCGGTCCGGGAGTAGCTCCGCATGAGTTGGCAATGAAAGCCAATTGCTCGTAGAGCGCATCGCTATTGGTCATGAGAGCTCCCATCACCACATCACTGTGGCCACCAAGATATTTAGTGGCGCTGTGCATGGCAATGTCAGCACCCATATCAAGTGGGTTTTGGAGATAAGGCGAAGCAAACGTATTGTCGACGAGCGTGATGAGTGAGTTGACTTTAGCAATAGTCACCAATTCATGGATATCGATGATTTTCATCATCGGATTGGTAGGTGTTTCGAGCCATAGCATTTTGGTTTTAGCATTCACAGTTTGTTTGACCAATTCCAAATCATGCATATCGATGAAATGAAAGACAATACCATAATTAGCAAAAACTTTAGTAAACATGCGGTATGTGCCACCATACAAGTCGTCGGTAGCGATGACTTCATCGCCAGGGCGGAGTAGTTTTATCACAGCGTCTGCCGCACCCATACCGCTTGAGAAGCAAAGGCCATGTTTCGCATTTTCGAGAGCAGCGAGACATTTTTCAAGAGCTGTGCGTGTAGGGTTTTTACCTCTTGCGTAAGCGTATCCCTTATGTTGACCGGGGGCTTCCTGCACGTAAGTAGAGGTTTGATAGATAGGAGTCATAATGGCTCCGGTGGTAGGGTCAGGCTCTTGTCCAGCATGGATGGCCTTTGTGCCGAATTTCATATAGATTTTTTACTTCTTTGTTCTTTACGATGAGCGATATAGGTACGAATCACTATTACAGTAGTGATCAATATAAAACCTAATACAATATACTCCACGTAGTGTTTAATATTAGGGAATTGATTTCCCAGAAAATATCCAATTAAGCTGAGGGAGAATATCCAAAGGGCGCCTCCGATGAAGTTGAACAACATGAAGGTTTTGAAATCTACTTTAATGACGCCAGCTAAAATTGGAGCGAAAGTTCGAATTATCGGGAGGAAGCGACCAAGTACCAACGTTTTTCCGCCATGTTTTTCGTAGAAAGAGCGCGTTACGTCTACATATTTCTTTTTAAAAAACATAGATTCATTCCTTTCAAAAACGGGGGGACCTACTTTCATACCGAAATAATATCCGAACAAACTGCCAGCGACTGCGGCGCCAAACATTGAAAGTGAAAGTGTGGTAATGCTGACATCTAATAGTTCTGGTTGGGTGCTGCATATTAAACCAGCAAGGAAAATTAATGAGTCGCCTGGCAAGAAGAAACCGAAGAGGATTCCATTCTCTGCAAACACGATCAATAATATTAGCACCAACCCTCCGTATTGAATGATCGTTTCTGGGTTGGTAAGGCTTTTTATAAATTCCCAAATCTCCATTGTGCGCAAGGTAGTCAGAAACCATTATTCACAAAAAAAAACGACCTGATATTACTCAGGCCCAAACCTTTGTTCCCTCGGAGCAATTGGCGCAAATATCAATACTTTCTCTATTGGTAAAGAGTTGTTTTCTAAAGCTTTGATAAGCAGGGTTTTTCCAAATCTCATGAAAACTTAAAACTTGCAAATCACCCATTTGATGTTTTGCATCTTTATCAAAACAGCATGGCACGACCTTTCCATCCCAAGTAATGACTGCCCCCATCCACATTCGGCGGCATTCATTTTTTAGTTCATTTTTTATATGATACGTACCATCGGATTTTCGGGTATAGCGGCTATATTTTTCGATAGTTGGAATAAGTGGATGATTGTCCCTTGGATCATAAACTTGAGCTGTTTTGAAACGCAACTCATCTACCCCAAGTTCTTCGGCAAGTTTTTTTACCTCATCGATCTGGTGCTCATTGGGTTTTACCACGAGAAATTGAAAGATGACAAATGGCGTTTGTGATTGGAGGTCTTTTTTTGCTTTGATTAGAGTGCGTGTGCCTTCAATTACCTTTTGTAAGTCTCCATTTACGCGGTACTGTTCGTAAACACTTTGAGTGGTGCCATCGATTGAAATAATGATTCGATCCAAACCTGATTTTATGGTTTTAATGGCATTTGACTCACTTAAAAAGTGAGCATTTGTGCTTGTTGCGGTATAGATTTTTTGTTTAGAGACCAATGAAATTAACTCAAAAAATTTGGGGTGAATGTACGGTTCACCTTGAAAGTAAAAATTCACGTAGGATACATGTTTAGAAAGTCCATGCATCCAGCGTTCAAGATTTTCTGTTTTTAGATTGCCGGTATCTCTTGAAAAGGCTTTTAAACCCGAAGGGCACTCTGGGCAGCCCAGATTACAGGCGGTTGTGGGCTCTATGGATAGCGAGTAGGGAAGGCCCCATACGATGGGCCGCCTAGTCCATTTAGTAAGGTAATAGGATGTGACTAGAAGGAATAGATTAGCGACCTTCGAAGGATTTAATTTCGAAATGATACGAAAGGAATCTTGGGTCGCAGCATTCATATGTTATGAAAATAAATCTAAGTTTTGATTACTCTTGTAGTAATTCTTCAAAAGTAAACGTCTTGACCTTGACCATTACGAAAATTATGAAAAGATTTTACCTTGTACTCAGCATGTTGTTTTTTGTGGCTTCATTGGATGCACAAATTACCGTTTCTGGCCGCACTATTGACTCTCAAACGGGAGAGTCTCTAGCGTTTGTTGCTGTTTTTGCCAAAGGCACTCAAAATGGCGGCTACTCGGATATAGATGGATATTTCACCTTAAATAATATCAATCAAGGCGCAACAATCGTTTTTCACTATGTCGGATATGAGCCGATGGAAATTGTTTGGAGCGATTCAGGCCCGAGGACTGTTCGGCTCATTTCTATTCAGAAAACGCTCGCAGAAGTAGTGATTAGACCAGGTGAAAATCCTGCGGAGAGAATTATAAATCGCGCCATAGAGAATAGGGATAAGAACAATCCCGAACGTTCATTCGGTTTTACATACGATAGTTATAATAAATTGTTCTTTGATCTTGTTCCAGATACTGCTACCGAAGGATGGAAAAAAATGCAGCAAGATGCAGAAGCGGTAAGAGACTTTAAACAGCTCGAAAAGATGCACATGTTTTTGATTGAAACAGTGAGTCAACGAAAGTTTTTACCTCCGAATAATAGTGAAGAAAAGATTGTAGCTACGAGGGTTTCAGGGTTACAGAATCCAGATTTTGCATTGTTGGGAACTCAGCTGCAAAGCTTTAGTTTTTATGGAGATTATGTAGAGATTTTGTCTGCAAAATATCTCAGTCCACTCACCAAAGGGAGTCCCAAAAAGTATCTGTTTATTATTGAGGACACCACATACATAAACGCGGATACGGTGTTTACAATTTCCTTTAGGCCTCGAAAGGGAAAGAATTTTGAAGGCATGAAAGGACAATTGTTTATCAATACAGATGGTTATGCGATTCAAAATGTCATCGCTGAGCCTAATGAGAATGCGGGTGATTTTAGCATACGCATTCAGCAGCAGTATCAGAAGATCGATGACAAGGCTTGGTTTCCGGTTCAACTGAACTCCTTTTTACAAATACCCATTAACGTGGATGGATTTGATACATTCGGCGAAGGGCGTTCCTACATGCAAAATATTCAGCTCAACCCTCCCCTTCGTGCACGCGACTTTACCCCCGTGACTATGATGATGGATAAAAATGCTTTCAATCAACCTGATAGTTTATGGAGAAAGTATAGGCCATATGAATTGGATACATTGGATCTAGAGACATACCGCACAATAGATAGCATTGGAAGGGCTGAAAACTTGGATGCGAGATTGAATGTGCTTACCTCGTTGGCGTCTGGGCGCATTCCAATGGGCCCTGTTGATTTTGATTTGATGAAGTTGCTTCGATTTAATGATTATGAAGGGTTAAGATTGGGAGCCGGTTTGCGCACCAATGACAAAGTATCTCCGTATTATTCTATTGGTGGATACTGGGCTTACGGATTTAAAGATAAAAGGCAGAAGTTTGGAGGCGATCTGCAGTTGAATTTATATCGCAAGCGCGATGCTTGGTTGAAGTTGATTTATGAAAATGATGTGAGAGAAGTTGGCGGAAACCAGATAGAGCGGCCTCAACGTGGGTTATTACTCGCCAATATTTATCCAATCTTCGTCAATAGAATGGATCGATACGAAAAATATGAAGTGCAATTAAATGGACGAGCGGTCCGAAATTTCACTTTGAATGCTTTTGCTAATCAGCAGCGTGTCTCACCCTATCAGGATATCAGTTTTAATACAGCGCTAACCACCGATGTAGCGACTACTTCCATTCGTCAGACACAATTTGATTTGTTTGAAGTGGGTGGTACCTTACGTTGGGCGCCCGGTGAAAAATTGGTCAGAATGAAACAAAAGGAAATGCGTTTGTTTGGTCGCTATCCTGTCATTTGGCTCAAGTTCACTCAAGGTTTTGATAATGTCGGCACTGGCGATTTCAACTATCAGCGATTCGATGCGATGGTAGAAAAGACATTCTTAATAAAGAATCTAGGAACAACAGCTTTGCGTTTGATTGTGGGTAAAGTGATAAATCCCGTACCATTCACATTACTCTACAACGCTCGCGGAACCTATGATAACTTCGGTGTGTTTTCACCTGATGCCTTCGAAACTGTTCGCACCAATGAATTTCAACACTCAGAGTTTGCGATGTTCCAGTTTAGACACAGCTTCAAGGATCTTCTTTTCAAAAGAGAAAATTTCAGACCTCAATTGGTACTGGTTCATAATATGATGATCGGCAAGCTCGCAAAGGAACAAACTGAACGATACGACTTTGAGCCACAGGCAGCTTCTTTAGGATATTATGAAAGCGGTTTTCAAATTGATCGTTTGGTGGTATCCAATTTATCCGGTCTGGGTATAGGCGTTTTTTATCGATATGGGCCGTATTCCATGGATGGGACTAAAGATAATTTGGCAATAAAAATTACCAGTGTTTTGAATTTCTAGAACAAAAAAAAGCCCCTCAACTGAGGGGCTTTTAATATTCAAAATTCGATTACTTAGTAACGATTAATCTTCCAACTTCTGCTTCAACTCCGTTGGTGATTCTGTAGGTATAAATACCTCTAGCAAGAACACTAACATTGAGATCAACTCTGTATTCAGTATCGTTAATGATGTTATTGTTGAATAACTCAGCGACTTTCGCTCCAGTCATATCAAATACTTCGAGTTTTCCGCGACCCTTGAGAACAGAAGAGAATGTAAACGTTGCATTCTCATTTGCAGGATTCGGGAACACAGCGAGAGATATTCCATTCTTGTCATTTTCAAGCACTACTTCGTCTTCGTTACTATCTGGTTGGATAGCATCGATGATTGTAGAACCTTCAAATGAGATCGTTTGACATGCAGAAGTTACATTGCCAGCGCAATCATAAGCTGTCCAACAGCGAACGATTTCATAGCGTGGGCAACAGTCCAATTCGAATGCAAAGTCACCCGCACCTGTTACGATGCCTCCTTGACCCATGGCGATATTATCCACCAGGAATGTTCCAGAATAAGTGAACCAGCCTCCGAATCCATTGTCAGCGCCATTGTAATTGTTCGCGCCATCTCCAAGTTGGAATCCGAAATAGTTGTTAGACGGTGCATGTACAAGATTAATTGAACTTCCGTCATAAGCACCGAAACCAGTCAGCTCGGCACCTTCGCCAGCCTGAAGTATGAAGTACAACCAGTCTTGATAGTTAGCATCTTCTCCTCCACAATCAGCCTTAAAGCTTGTTGGGAAAGATTGTGAGCTCCATTCAGACCAATCCATTTCACTTCCAAACCATACATCAACATTGAATCCATTGTTTGAGTTGGCAGCGTTAACTAAAGAAGCAGTCACGTGTGCGGTTCCATTCGGATAACGCACAATGTTACCTTCTTGTACTTGGTAGTAACGGTGAGCGGTAGGCATACCAAACAAGGCCATAGCCCAATCGTAGGTGTAGTTGCAAGGGTTGCCATCTGGTAATGCAGGAGTTAATAATCTGCAATCAGAAATTGATCCTTCTGCAGGCATGTCACCTACATAAGTTTGAGTATAGTCAACCTCAACAATTCCATTGCAGTTGTCCATTGCTGTTACAACGGCAGGTGCAGGAATTTCAGCGTCACAAGCAAGTACAACGTTAGCTGGAACACCACTCAAGATTGGGTCCTGAGTATCTGAAATGGTAACGATATAAGACGCCACGTTTGTGTTTCCGCACGCATCGGTAGCAGTATATACTACCTCAAACGTTCCGTACCCGCACACATCAGTATCGATTTCATTCACTTCAGAATTTACTTCGAAAGTGCTACAGTTGTCGCTTACTTCTACTTCAACAGGAACAATTTCACCGAAACATTCAATTGAAATGTCGCTAAGTTCGGTTTCGAATTGTGGCGCCACGTCATCAGCAATAGTATATGTTACAGAAACTGATTCAGAGACATTTCCACACGCATCGATTGCTGTGAACGTGCGAACAATCTGATAGTTCGAAGGACAAGTTCCAGCGATAGTGTCTTGTACAAAAGTAACTTCGAAATCACTGCAGAAGTCTGTTGCCAAGGCTACAATCGTTGGTAATTCATCATTACAAGATAACATTTGGTCTTCCGGTACCTCTACAAATTCAGGAGCTTGGTTGTCGAATGTGTTTACAATGTATCTCAAAGTATCAGATGCATTTCCACAAGCGTCAACAGCTACATAAGAGAAGATCTCTGTGAATTCAGCATCGCAATCCCCATCCACTATTTCATAAGATGAGTTAATAGTAACATCGTTACATACATCAGAAGCCGTTGGAGCAATCAAGTTGATAGCTGTACCGCATGAGATTGAAGTTTCAAAACCTTCTGAATTCCAAGTTGGAGCAGTAGTATCAATGATGTGAACAACCTGAGATGCAGTAATTGAATTACCGCAGTTATCGGTTGCAGTGAATGAACGATTAATAGTTTGTTCGCAACCAGGAGCTGAGATGCTGCTGATTCCTTCAATCATTAAATCGTTGTCACAGTTGTCATCAAATACAGGTGCAAAAGCTGGTACGGTCTGTCCGCACTCCACAGTAATCTCCATTTCGTATGGCGCTACTGTTGGTGCCTCATTATCAACGAAGATAATTTGTTGTGTAAATGTTGAAGCATTGCCACAAAGGTCGGTAGCGGTATAAACGCGAACGATAGTTCCTTCGCACTCACCTGCTACGAAATCATCTTCGAAAGTGATGATTGCGGTTGAACAGTTGTCAGTTGCAGATGCGTAAGTAGCATTTACTACTGAAGCTTCAGAACCACAAGAAAGCTCAATTTCTTCTTCGGCAACGATTTCAGGAGCAATATTGTCATTTACGGTAATGGTGTAGCTTGTGACAGCTGTGTTTCCACAATTGTCTGTTGCTGTATAGAATACTTCTACCATTTTATTTCCACAGCTGGTTTCATAAATTACATTTTCTGTTCTTACTACTTCCACAGACTCTTCAGTACATGCATCGTTTGCAGTTAGAGTTAAATACTCAGGCATGTCATCAATACATGACACAGTTACGTCTACTACTTCTTCATTGAAAGAAGGAGCTACATCATCAATTACAAAATACTGTGCAGATGCAGTGGATGTATTACCACAATCATCGATGGCTGTCCAAGTTCTAGTAATAAGAGTACCGCAAACTGGCTCAGAACCACAATTGAAGTTTCCATTATCGGTTGTTCCGCCATGATAGTTTGTAATCACTAATTCAAGCGCATCTTTAACAGAGTTCAAAGAGTAGTCATCATTGCAACCACCGAGTACGTCGTTTGCGATAGCGATGACTTCTGAAATGCTCATGCCTGCAAATGGTCCATTGTTGTAGATAGCATTGCCTAGGAATCCTTCAGATGAGGCAAAATCCTCGTATACTGCATCAATGCCTACAGCTAATGAAACCGCTACAAGTTGTGCTGCCAATTGGTTGGAAACATTTGTTGGATTTACACTACTTCCTTCAAGTACTGCTGAGCCACCGCCAGCTGGTAAGAAGTTTTCTACTGCTTGAGCAGAAGTTAATGTGATAGTGTTATTATCACAGCCAACTACAAGACCGTCTGGGAATGCTACATCGAAGAATTCATCTCTGATGCCAGCGGCTTGACCATTTGGTGCGCCCCAGCCGCCTTGAGAGAATGCTGTGAATTGACCGCAGTCTTCTCCATCTCCAGATTCGCTAACGCTTTCAAAAGAATCTTCAAACGTCAAGTCGAAATCACTACAGAAGTCATCTACAACTGGAGTTCCGAAGCCATCAAAATCGAGACAGCTTGACTCTTGGTAAGTTGGAACATCAGTAAATTCAGGAGCTTGGTTGTCGAATGTGTTTACAATGTATCTCAAAGTATCAGATGCATTTCCACAAGCGTCAACAGCTACATAAGAGAAGATCTCTGTGAATTCAGCATCGCAATCCCCATCCACCATTTCATATGATGAGTTAATGGTAACATCGTTACATACATCTGAAGCTGTTGGAGCAATCAAGTTGATAGCTGTACCACATGAGATTGAAGTTTCAAAACCTTCTGAATTCCAAGTTGGTGCAGTGGTATCAATGATGCGAACAACCTGAGATGCAGTAATTGAATTACCGCAATTATCGGTTGCAGTGAATGAACGACCAATAGTTTGTTCGCAAACAGGAGCTGAGATGCTGCTGATTCCTTGAATGAATAAATCGTTATCACAGTTGTCATCAAATACAGGTGCAAAAGCTGGTACGGGCTGTCCGCACTCTACTGTAATTTCAGTTTCGTATGGCGCTAC
>JBILSZ010000032.1:0-26743 GCA_044371755.1 Flavobacteriales bacterium
TCCCCAATCATCAATGTTGTCTGCTACTTTTCCCTTAGCTATAAAGTAGATTTTCTTTTCATGCTTTTTAAATCCATTCGATTCTACACACTCCTTTAGTGTCTGGTAGTTTTCATTGATTGCTATAGAGTATATAGTGGGTCGTAGTACCTTCCCCATGCGCTTTAGAGCTTTATCAAAGAGTATTGTTTTCTCGTGTTGTTGAGAATTTGAAAAAAGCACTTTACCAATGACAAGTTCGCGAATAATTTTTTTTCGAATTTGAATTTTAAATTCTATGAGAATTTTCACGCCGTTCTCTTCCATAACACAACGTCCATATTCTCCTTTTTGATAGGCAAAACGATAGCTATCAAATGCAGTTGAGTGTTCTACATGAATATCATTATCCATCACATCAAAAGAATCCGTATTTCTGGAGAATACTGATTGTTGTATGTGAGTAGATCCAAACCTAAGTATCGAGCGTAAAGGGTAGCCCAACTTAATATACCATCTCAAATCAAAGGGGTTCTTCCACTTATTTCGAATAAACGAGTTGTAACTCATTTCAACAGGAAATCCTATCAGTAACTCAGCGTTAAATCCGCTTTCTGGAAGGTGAATGTAATCAAGCATTTTTGCAAATAGGCCCTTGCCTCTAAAGTTAGGGTGCACAAGTGAATTGCCACTCTGCCATGCACGAATGGTTTCACTACCCTTGCGAAGTGGCCAATAAAAAAATGATTGAAACCCGCCCACCACATCGCCTTCCACAGCTACAATCCGAATACACTTTTCTTTTTGAAATGGTGACTCATAAAAGTGAACAAACAATTTTTCAAATTCTGACTCACTGCCGCCGTATTCTGCCACAAACATTTTCACCACTTGGGGTCTCATCCAGTCTTGATACGCTAAAATCTCCATATTTGCAGAATATAAGGCCTTACGTTATGAAGCGAATGCTTGTTTTATACAGAGAATTGGCGGGCTATTTTGTGAATACCATGAATCACCTAGCCAATAATTGCGATTTTGAAATCGATATTGTCGCATACCCTGTAATGAACGACGCTCCTTTCCGTTTCGAATTTAGTAAAAATATTTTCCTTTTCTCACGTCACGATTTCAACGAGCAACAATTGATATCTCTTAGTGAAGCTAAAAAGTACGATTTAATATTCTGCGGTGGCTGGGCAGATGGGGCATATCTGAGCGTTGTAAAGCATAATAGGCATGTGAAGTCGCTACTCGGATTTGACAAACAGTGGCTTGGGAACACACGAGATGTCCTGGGCGCAGCCTACCTTCGATGGAAGGTAACTCGATATTTCGATTATGCATTTGTGCCTGGGTTGGAGCAAAAGGTCTTTGCCAAGCGAGCAGGCTTCAAAGAAAACAGAGTGTTTACGGGGGCTTATACATGTGAGACCCAACGCTTCTCAAAAGTCTTCGATAAGAGAAAACAAAAAATCTTTTCCAAGCAAATAGTATTTGCCGGAAGATATGCCCATGAAAAACAGGTAGAGGCGCTTTGGAAGTGCTTCTTAGAATTATTACCAGAATTTCCCGATTGGACGCTTCATTGTGTTGGAACAGGGCCATTGAGGGCCACTGCTGTCAATCACCCTCATATTATCCATCACGGGTTTTTACAGGGAACTGAACTGGAAGCGCTTATGGTTGAGGGTGACATCTTCGTGTTACCGAGCAGTTACGAACCCTGGGGAGTCGTGGTGAATGAGTTTGCGTTGGCTGGCTTTCCTCTTGTGTTATCTAATAGAGTGGGAGCTCGCACTTCATTGCTTACCGATGAAAATGGATGGGTTTTTCAATACAATGATATCAAAAGCCTCAAGAATGTTCTGAAAGAAGCTATGTCCACTCCTCAAGAAGAGCTGGCACGTATGGGTATGACTTCAAATTCGCTCTCCGCGATGCTTGATGAAAAACAATACGCAGCTTCCATCTTGAAAATGATAGAGACTCCGTAAATTAGCGCATTCCTTAATTCATCTATATGTGTGGCATCAGTGGCTTTGTAAGTGCGTTTGGAGAAGATCGAGCAATGTCGATAATTCAAAAAATGACCGATGCGATAGCCCACAGGGGGCCTGACGCACAGGGGATTTATCACAAGAATAAAGTCACTCTTGGACACAGGCGCCTAAGTATTATCGATACGTCAGACGCAGGAAACCAGCCATTTATCGATCAAAAGACTCGCATTACTATTATTTTCAATGGTGAAATTTATAATTACAAAGAACTTAAGCTCCAATTGGAGCCAGAGTTTGATTTTCGCACAGCAACGGATACTGAAGTAATCATTGCGGCATACATTAAATGGGGTATTGATTGCATTCACCAATTCATAGGAATGTTTGCTTTCGCCTTATATGATGAGAACATTGACGAGCTTTTTATCGTGCGAGATCGTATGGGTATTAAACCCGTTTACTATTCAGAACAAAATGGTACTTTCTTTTTTGCATCAGAGATACGTGCACTTCTTGCAAGTGAGCACGTACCTCGCAAACTGAACATTCACGCACTTGCTGATTATTTGAGATATCAGACTGTTCACGCTCCGCTTACTATCATTGATGGGGTTCACATGTTGATGCCAGGCCATTTGATTCATTTTAAAGATGGTGACTACAAGATCATTCAATACTGGAATATGAATGATTTTGCATGTACATCATCTCAAGAGGATAGGGGAGAGGTAAAAAAGAAAGTACAGGATTTAGTGCAAAGCTCTGTTGAATTAAGAATGCGGGCAGATGTTCCATTTGGCGCTTTTTTAAGTGGAGGCATAGACTCGAGCATTATTGTTGGCTCGATGGCACGCGCTTCTTCTTTTCCTGTTCATACGTTTTCAATTACATTCAAAGAACAGGAGTTTGATGAAAGCCCCTATTCAAAGCTTATTTCCAAGCGCTTTAAAACGGAGCATACGGAAATTCAGCTTTCAGCGAATGACTTTTTAAAGACCATACCCCAAGCCATAGCCTCGTTGGATCATCCGAGTGGAGATGGTCCAAATACATATGTGGTGAGCGAAGCAACGAGAAAAGAAGGAGTGAAGATGGCGCTCTCTGGTCTTGGTGGAGATGAGGTGTTTTGTGGATATCATGTTTTCAAAAGAATATATTCTTTGGAACAAAAGAAGTGGATAGCAGCAACACCAAAAGTCTTGAGAACGCTTGCCGCGTCCACATTACAAAAGTTTAAACCAGGAATAGCCTCAGAAAAAATAGCGGCACTTCTTAAGGATGAAAATCCCAAATCTGCCCTTGCATATGCACTCTCAAGACAAGTGTGGATGGACTTGTCATTTGAAAAAATGGCATTTGCAAAAGATGCTCCGAATATTGTCAAAGATCTTTTCGACCACTTACCAGACTCAAGCACTCGCATTCTTTCAAAAGTGAGTCTTGCTGAAATGCAGACCTATATGCAGAATGTCCTCTTGCGTGATACAGATCAAATGAGCATGAAGCACGCGCTGGAAGTGAGAGTACCATTTCTTGATCACCGTTTGGTAGAGTACGTTTTAGGAGTAGATGATGCTATAAAATACCCAAATACACCAAAACAATTGCTTGTTGAAAGCATGGAAGGCCTTATACCCAACGAAATCGTAGATAGACCAAAAATGGGATTTACCTTTCCATGGAAGTATTGGATGCAGAATGAGTTAAAAGATTTTTGCAAAAAAGGCCTCGACCAACTTGAAAAGCTTGAAGTTTTCAAAGACTTCGAACTAAATGAAAAGTGGAATTCTTTCATATCAGGTGACCCTACTATTACTTGGAGTAGAATGTGGCCTTTAGTAGTGCTAGGTCACTGGATTCAGCAAAATGAAATTCATGAGTAGGCCCAAGGTAATCGTCTTTTCGGATTGGTTTGTCCCCGGCTATAGGGCTGGAGGACCAATCAAATCATTGAAGAATCTCATTGCTACTGTGCCATGTGATTTTTTAGTATTTACTCGTATCACGGATTATCATTCTACTGTTGCTTACGACAACATAGAAGAAAATATTCCACATAAAATTACTGAAAACTGCACTGTACAATATATTCATGGAAACCGAATGAACGTTCAGTCGGTTTTTAGAATATTGAAATATCAGCAATTTGATCGAATCTATCTGAACTCTCTTTTTTCTAGTCGATTCACCTTGATTCCACTTTTGATTTGTCGTACGCATGGGTTGAATCCGCGAGTTATACTCGCACCAAGAGGGATGCTAAAATCGGGAGCGCTTACAATCAAGCCTTGGAAGAAGACGATTTTTTTAAAACTGTGCAAGTTTCTTTATTCTGACATCATGTGGCATGCTACAAATGAGCAAGAAAAATTGGAGGTATTATTAAAGTTCCCCAAGGCCAGGGTCATAGTAGCGCCTGTCATTCCTTCGGCAGACGCGCCAAGTATGTTGAGGGATGTAAAGATTCCCGGACGATTAAGACTTGTGACCTTTTCACGTGTCAGCTCCGAGAAAGGAGTATTAGAGGCTATCAAGTGGGTCAATGAATTGCCCTCCGATTTGGATGTGGTGTTCGATATTTATGGTGCTATGCCTCAAGGCGAATATTTAGAGCTTTGCCGAGAGGAGGCAAGTAAATCTCAAAGAGTGCAACTTAAAGGAGAAGTTAATCCTTCGAAGATTTCAGAAGTTTTTTCGAATTATGAGGTCTTTTTTCTTCCTACGTGGGGCGAAAATTATGGGCACGCGATAGCGGAAGCCCTCCTGAATAAAAAGCCAATTGTGATCTCTAATCGCACGCCTTGGCGACATCTCGAGTCGTTCAAGGCGGGTTTTGATGTGGAATTGACTCAAGCAGAAATGACAAAGGCGCTGATTTATATGGCTTGGCTGGATGAGGAAGGCTATAAAGTATGGAGCGAAGGGGCCTTTGCTTATGCCCAAAGTGTTTTGAATGACCCTGCCATTGTCAAATCCAATCAAGCTTTATTCGAATAAATGGAATAAATTATTCCATCAAAACATTTTTACATTGTATTAATATTGTTACCACAATTCTATCGTAATTTAGACACGAATTCGATCTTATGAATATCGCAATACTCTCGAGAGACACCAAGCTTTATAGCACAAAGCGTTTGGTTGAAGCTGGTGAAGCCAGAGGGCACAATGTGCGCGTTTTGGACCATCTAAAATGCAATTTGGTAATTGAAAAAAAGAATCCCAAGATCATCTATAATGGAGAAGAAATCAAAGATATCCATGCGGTGATTCCTCGCATTGGTGCTTCGGTTACTTTTTACGGAACCGCAGTAGTGCGTCAGTTCGAAATGATGGGAGTGTTTACTGCAATTGAATCACAAGCGCTCGTTAGAAGCCGAGATAAGCTACGTAGCTTGCAGATTCTATCACGCGCAGGACTGGGGCTTCCCAAAACAGTGTTTACAAATTACTCTCGAGATGTAGAACGCATCCTCAAAGAGGCAGGCGGCGCTCCAGTAGTGATTAAACTCCTCGAAGGCACACAAGGCCTAGGTGTGGTTTTGGCTGAAAATAAAAAGGCTGCCGTTTCGGTAGTAGAAGCATTCAATGGTCTCAAGGCACGTGTAATTGTGCAAGAATTTATCAAAGAGGCCAAGGGTGCCGATATACGAGCTTTTGTTGTAGACGGTCACGTGGTTGGGGCCATGAAGCGTCAAGCCAAGGAAGGTGAGTTTCGTTCCAACCTCCACCGAGGAGGAACCGCCGAGGTGATAGAACTTACGCGCGAAGAAGAACTCGCCGCCATCAAAGCAGCAAATGCACTGAAATTGGGTATTGCTGGCGTTGATATTCTGCAGAGTGACCGCGGACCGCTGATTATCGAAGTAAACTCTTCTCCTGGGCTGGAAGGGATTGAAGCTGCTACAGGAAAAGACATCGGAGCACAAATCATCAAATATGTGGAAAAGCACGTTTAGTGCTTGCTCAACAGAAATACTTGATTCACGTCCACAAGAAATTTTTTAAGTAATGTTTTTCTCCCTATAAGGACTTGGTATTTCATACCCGAACGGTCCGTTAGTGTTACTTCACTGCGGATATCGCGTCCCCCGATGCGAAGTTTTGTTTTGATGCAATAACGGGTTTCACTTTGTCCAAAAGAACTCTTCACTTCTCGAATAGTGAATTTTTTGAACCGAAATACTTTTTCTCCTTTGCCGTCTAAATCGAAGACAGTTTCTAGAATTTCATCTCCATCAGCATTACGAACAACCCTGCACGCCTCGCAGTGCAGTGCAGTACGAAATGCGCCCGTGTCAATTTTCGACACCACATCCACCACCCCAAGATCGGGAAGATCTATTTTTTCTCTTCTTCCAATGATTTGTAAAGGCGGATGTGATTTACTCATTTAGGCGTTAGATAGAATTTTCTTTACGATTTCTGATATCATTTTGCCGTCTGCTTTTCCCGCAAGAGCTTTGGTAGCTGCACCCATGGCCTTTCCCATATCAGCTGGGCCCGCAGCGCCAATCTGAGAAAGGATTTCTTTTACTGCAGACTCTAATTTTTCTCCAGTCAATTGTTCTGGTAAATAAGCCGCAATCACGTCTGCTTGTTTTTGCTCTTCCTCAGCAAGGTCAGGTCTATTTTGAGAAATATAAATTTCAATTGATTCCATGCGTTGCTTGTAGAGCTTGTTCAGTATAGACATTCCTTTGGCCTCGTCGATACTGCCATCACCGCCTTCTTTGGTCATTTCCAAAAGTAGTTTGCTTTTGATGTCACGCAAAGCCATCAGTTTATCCTTCTCACCAGCCTTCATTGCAGCTTTGATGTCTTCGTTAATTCTATCGGATAGATTCATGGTGTATGTTTTTTTTGTAAAAATAGTAAATCCTTTTAGTTACATGAAAGTCATTGATATTGAGAGGAAAATCCAATACTTTTTTATCTTTGTGACCGAACGTTCATTCTACTATTATGAAAAAGACCATTTCCAGAAGAGAAAAAGTACTCCGCACAGCCTTACAGTTGGTTGCAAATGGGGGATTTCAAGGTGCGCCTATCGCAGAACTAGCCGCTAAGTCAAAAGTCGCAGTAGGTACAATTTATCATCACTTCTCAAATAAAGAAGACATCATTTCGGCTCTCAATGAAATGACTAAAGAGAATATGTCAAATGCATTGAAAGGAGTTATAAACCCAAAGGCAATTGCATTAAAAAATCTGGAAGTGATGTTTATGGAATTGAATCAG
Organism: Flavobacteriales bacterium; assembly: GCA_044371755.1. Lineage (GTDB taxonomy): Bacteria > Bacteroidota > Bacteroidia > Flavobacteriales_D > Sanyastnellaceae > JAIXWP01. Next base: position 7,224 of record JBILSZ010000032.1, read on the forward strand.
TTTTTTGTGAAAAACCCACTTGAATTTGCATTTCTCGACCAGTTTCAAGCCTCTCCTGCCAACGATTCGAAATTAGCGGCAACTATTTTTTCTAAGGAAGTTCTGGATATTTTCCGTGATGGTCAAAAGTCTGGGAAACTGCGAAAACTTCCAGTAGAAGCTTTAGCAGAATATTTCTTTAATGCTGCGCTTACATCTGCACGTATGCAATTGGTCACCCAAAAGAAGAAAATCTCGAAAAAGGAAATCGAAGGTTTTGCTGAAATGACAATTGTAGCTTTGAAGAAGTAGGCCAAAAAAAAATATAAATGATAACTTTTCCAGTAAATGCTCAAGATATAGAGCAATTTGAAAAATGTCTAGTTTGTCACAGTTCGGATATAGAACTTATTAGTGATGTTAAAATTAAAAATGGCATCACATATTTGGCCACTTCGCTTTGCAACCATTGTGGGCATGTATTCAGAAATATTAGACCCACTGAAGCTTGGTTTATGAAAGCTTTTGATATTCGACATGCAGAGCAACAAGCAGCTGGAATCAACCCCATCAATCCAATTATAGAAGAAGACCGTTACAAGCGCTACCATGCCATTGGCTCATTTTTTAGGAATCATTATCCAAATGTGAAGAGAGCTCTTGATGTTGGTTGTGGCCCCGGATCGGGCTTGAAGGCTTGGGAAGAGGTAGGATTGACAGCCAAGGGAGTAGATGCCGACGAATCGCGCGCTTCGTACGCACTCAAATTGGGCATGGATGTTTTCGTTGGAAAATGGCAGGATTTTCATTCCGATGAATTATTCGATGTTATCACATGTGTGCACTCACTCGAGCATTTTTATGATCCAGAAGTTTTCTTAAAAGAGATTGCTCGCCTTGCCAAAGAAGATGGCCTTTTGTACGTGGAAGTTCCAGATACTCTAGATCACGTCAAGGATTGGAATGATTCGCTGTACCTAGCTCACAATAGTAATTTTAATGCTTATAGCTTAGCGTTATTGGCTTGGTCAAATGGATGGGAGCCAGTAGAAAGGATCAATCCTTACGCGGGAACGGGACTGCACGAAGGACATTTAGCAATGGTCTTTAGAAAGAGAACTTCATCTTCGGTTGATTCGAGTGTGCTCCTTAGTAAAGACCAAGTGAATGGATATGGGGAAAAGATTAAAGTGCTCTACGAACATCAAATGGAGCAGCCATTACCTCACCATTTCGCAATCAGCGCCATCAACGATTTATCCCTTTCCTTCAAAAGCAATTTGGAAGTGAAGAGAACAGTGGATGCCAATTATCAAGGCAGACAGGTGAATGTTCTAGAAAACGTAATCGAGATTTATTAAGCAATAAATAGTTAAAAATAAAGGCCTTCTCAATAAGAAGGCCTTTTTATTTTAAAACCGAATGAACGTTCGTTCGGTATTACATCATTCCACCCATTCCGCCGCCTGGCATAGCTGGCATAGCAGGACCTTCTTCTTTGATATCTGAAATCACACACTCTGTGGTGAGCAACATGCCAGCAATTGAAGCTGCGTTTTCCAATGCTACACGACTCACTTTCGTTGGGTCGATTACACCAGCAGCGTAGAGGTTTTCAAAACGCTCATAGCGAGCATTGTATCCAAAATCATCTTTGCCCTCACGCACTTTCTGTACGATCACAGCACCCTCGCCACCTGCATTGGCCACGATCTGACGAAGCGGCTCTTCAATCGCTCGGCGAATGATTTGAATACCTGTATTCTCATCTTCATTTGAACCCACCAACTTTTCGAGGGCTGTTGCAGCGCGGATATAAGCTACGCCACCACCCGGTACGATTCCTTCTTCAACGGCAGCGCGAGTAGCATGCAATGCATCGTCTACGCGGTCTTTCTTTTCCTTCATTTCAACTTCAGTAGCAGCACCAACATACAGCACAGCTACACCACCAGCCAATTTCGCAAGACGCTCCTGAAGCTTCTCTCTATCATAGTCTGATGTGGTTTTTTCAATCTGAGATTTGATTTCAGCAATACGACCCTGAATCGCTTCTTTTTGACCAGAACCGTTTACAATGGTAGTGTTGTCTTTATCTACTGTGATTTTTTCTGCACGACCCAAATCTTCGAGGCCAGCGTTTTCGAGTTTGAATCCAGTCTCTTCGCTGATTACGTTACCGCCTGTTAGCACAGCGATATCTTGAAGCATTGCCTTTCTGCGATCACCGAATCCTGGAGCTTTTACTGCAGCGACTTTGAGTGCGCCACGGATCTTATTTACTACGAGCGCCGCGAGTGCTTCTCCATCTACATCCTCAGCGATGATAAGCAACGGGCGACCTGACTGAGCGGTCTTTTCGAGTACAGGCAACAATTCTTTCATGTTGCTGATTTTCTTATCGTAGATCAGGATGAAAGCGTTTTCGAGTTCAGCTTCTTGATTTTCAGCATTGGTCATGAAATAAGGGCTGAGATAACCGCGATCGAATTGCATACCTTCTACAGTCTTTACCTCAGTCTCTGTACCCTTGGCTTCCTCGACAGTGATAACACCTTCGGTTCCCACTTTTTCCATTGCGAGGGCGATGAGGCTTCCGATGGCGTCGTCGTTGTTCGCCGAGATGCTTGCCACTTGCTTGATTTTATCGGTATCGCTTCCAACCGTTTTTGAAAGCTTCGCCAACTCAGCCACCACTGCTGCCACCGCTTTATCAATACCTCTTTTAAGATCCATAGGATTGGCTCCGCTGGCAACGTTTTTAAGGCCTGCTGTTACGATCGCTTGCGCGAGGACTGTGGCAGTTGTTGTTCCATCACCAGCTAGGTCAGCTGTTTTGGAAGCCACTTCTTTTACCATTTGAGCGCCCATATTTTCAATAGCGTCCTTGAGCTCGATTTCTTTAGCTACTGTTACGCCATCTTTTGTGACTTGAGGAGCGCCAAATTTTTTATCGATCACCACATTTCTTCCCTTAGGACCTAAAGTTACTTTTACTGCGTTAGCCAAAGCATCAACACCCGCTTTCAACTTTTCGCGAGCTACTGTATCAAAGGTTATTTCTTTTGCCATAATATTTTTTGTTAATTACGATTATTACTTGATTTATACGATTGCGAAGATGTCTGATTCGCGCATGATGAGATACTCTTTACCTTCTACGGTAATTTCAGTGCCTGCATACTTTCCGTAGAGCACGGTGTCACCAACTTTTACAGTCATTGGCTCGTCCTTTTTGCCATTTCCAACAGCTACTACCGTTCCGCGCTGTGGCTTTTCTTTGGCGGTATCCGGAATGATAATTCCACTTGCAGTGGTAGATTCTGCCGGAGCGGCTTCTACAATGACTCTGTCTGCTAGAGGTTTGATTGAAACTGACATACTTAATATAATTTATGGTTAAACTTTTTTGTTTTGATTCTGCCCGCGAATGTCACTTTTTGTGCCAAGCACCAAATCAGGTCGAGGTCTGCAAAAAATGTCAGTGATGGGCAAAAAAAATGTCAGTGCGTTTGACACACTGACATTCTATTGTGGTGAAAATTGTCTATTTTTATTGAGCAGCTGGATCCTGGCCGGCTGCACCAGTTCCATCACCAGCAGCACCTTCAGGTTGCTCAGTGTTGGTGTCATCTAATACTGGAGTAGAAGGAGTATAGAAAGCAGCAGATGCTAGGCAAAGAACAAAAAGAGATATGGCTAAATACCATGTCGCTTTTTCCAAAAAATCTACTGTGCGTTGTACACCGCCAATTTGTGTTGCTCCCTGAAATCCAGCAGCAAGACCGCCACCTTTGGGGCTCTGCATCAAAACGACCAATCCAAGGGCCAAGCAAACAATGATAATGAGTACAATAATAAACGTTGCCATAACTACTATTACTTTTTAAGTTGGTTCAAATTTTTTAATTGGGCTGCAAAGTAAACGCTTTTTTCTGGATGAAGCACCATTAATTGACGATAAACCTTTCGAGCCTTATCAATTTTTCCTTGTTGAGCAAACAACTTGGCCATGGTTTCGGTCACAAAAGTCATATCATCCTCCAAACTATCCTTGCCCAAGTTGTCTTTAATGGGGTATTCGGCCGCCTTGCCAGGTGTGATTTTCGGTTGCTGTTGAATGAACTTGTCAATCAAAGATTGCTGATGAGCCCGTGGTCCTGCAACCTGCATCTTTTGCACTGTCACGCTTGGCCCAGCAATATCTGTTTTTTCGATTGCTGCTTTAGCTAAACTTTCAGGGGTTTCAGGAGTGAGCTCGGAGGCTGGTTTTGTTTTCTCCTCAGTTTTCTTGGGTAACGTGCCTTTTTGTTTTGCAGCTTTCCACATCATCCATTCTGCATAAGTGCGAGGCTCTTCTATTTGCTGTTGTTCTAGTTCTCGTTCTGCCTCATCCTGCACCTGCCCATGAATGGGCAGACTATTAACCCGACCCTCTCGTTCCTCTATCCCTTGTTCCCTTATTCCTTGTTCTCGTTCCTGTTCTCGTTCTTCTTCCCCTGTTCCTTGTTCCCCTGTTCTTTGTTCCTTGTTCCCTTGTTCTCGTTCTTCTTCCACCTCTAATTCTATGGTGCTCTGAATTGCCTCCACAAGGATGTTCTGCGTCATATCATCCAAGTCCTTCGCATGGATTTCTTCTCGTTCTCGTTCTTGTTCTTGTTCTTGTTCTGCCTCATCCTCCACCTGCCCATGAATGGGCAGGCTATCAACCTGAACCTCTCGTTCCTCTATCCCTAGTTCCCTCGTTCCTTGTTCCCTTGTTCCTTGTTCCCTTGTTCCTTGTTCCCCTGTTCCTTGTTCCCTCGTTCCTTGTTCCCTTGTTCCTTGTTCCCTTGTTCCTTGTTCCCTTGTTCCTTGTTCCCTCGTTCCTTGTTCCCTCGTTCCTTGTTCCCCTGTTCCTTGTTCCCTTGTTCCTTGTTCCCTTGTTCCTTGTTCCCCTGTTCCTTGTTCCCTTGTTCCTTGTTCCCCTGTTCCTTCTTCCCCTGTTCCTTGTTCCCTTGTTCCTTGTTCCCCTGTTCCTTCTTCCCCTGTTCCTTCTTCCCCTGTTCCTTGTTCTTCAACCCCTTCTTCCCCCGTTATATACTGGTAAAGAGTCTTTCTATCCAATGCATAGACCGCGGCCTTCTGAAGTTGGTCCGCAAAACGGTGGTCATTTTTTTCTTGATAAAGCTTGGCGAGTAAGATCTGAGCGGCCGTGAAGTATGGATACATCTCGCGCACACTCTCCATTTCCTCAATGGAAATACCTTCCCTCAAACGAGGATTTTCGATGGCGCTATAGATGAGGTTTCTATCCATGATTACCAGTTGCCCACACTTGCATTATATATTTCTTGTAATAATTGGTCGTTGATGTCTGTCCACAATTTTTCTTCTACAGACAACAAGTCTAAGGCCGCGTCAAAGTCGGCAAATTTCGAAAAGGTCTTGTCAAAACTCAAATCAGGCTCAAGGGTATTCGTATATTTTACTTTGATGGTAATATTCAATCGGTTCAAGGAAGCTGTTTCGTTTCCTTGAATAGCCACAGGAGCTATGCGATATTCGGTAATGTATCCTTCATATCGTAAGTCACCATTATTCTCCGCAATCTTTAATGGACTTTGGCTCAGCAAAAGGTCTTTTAAACTTTCTGTGAGCCGCTGAGCATAAATAGGACTTGCCAACGCTGTTTGAGACTTGAACAAATCCACAGAGAATGTCGATGCTCCACTAAATTGCCCTCCAGACAAGGAATACCTCACGGTGCAGCCGCTGAGAACGGCAACCAATAAAATATATGAAAGCAATCGATTCATTTATTTCGCTAAGTTGTACTCTTTGATTTTTCGATAGAGGGTGCGCTCGGAAATACCAAGTTCTTGAGCAGCATATTTTCGCTTGTTTTTGTGCTTTTGCAGTGCCTTTTTGATCAAATCTTTTTCGCTATCGGTTAGACTGAGCGACTCTTCCACCTCTTCATGCGAAGTGTGAGTCACGCTCATCTCGGATGGCCTCGTTTGAGGAAGGTGAATTACACTATTGTTTAACGGATTGGCAAACGTTTCATCCTCATGCTCAATTGTGGTTTCCTCTTGAAAAACCCGATCAAAAAGTGCGGCATTTTCCTGGCTCGGAACAAAGCTTCCACCACTTTGTATCATCCCCAGCACCAACTTTTTTAAATCTTGCAAATCATTTTTCATATCGAAGAGGACCTTGTATAAAATCTCTCTTTCGGTAAAGTCTTGTCCCCCCCCGTTTTTCCCCACCACCATGGGCTTGCTATTGAAGCTATCAGATGGCAGATATTTAGAAAGCGATTGAGAAGAAACATTTCTATCTTCTTCCAAAACGCTCATTTGTTCAGTAATATTTTTTAATTGGCGCACATTACCAGGCCAATTATAGGATGTAATCAATTGAAGCGCATCTGGCGTAAGTTGCAAGGGCGGCATCTTATACTTTTCTGAAAAATCGGTAGTGAATTTTTTAAAAAGCATTTCAATATCCCCACGGCGCTCGCGTAGTGAGGGCATATTGATGGGGACTTGGTTGAGTCGATAATACAAATCTTCTCTAAACTTTCCTTGTTGCAAAGCTGTGCTGAAGTCCACATTTGTAGCTGCCACCACGCGTACATTAGTCTTAATCACTTTCGATGACCCCACACGTATGATCTCTCCAGTTTCGAGCACACGGAGCAGTCGCACTTGAGTCCCCAAAGGCAATTCTGCGACCTCATCTAAGAATATAGTGCCTCCGTTGGCTTCTTCGAAATAACCTTTGCGCGCTTCGTGCGCTCCGGTGAAGCTACCTTTTTCGTGACCAAACAGTTCACTATCAATGGTGCCCTCGGGGATAGCACCGCAGTTCACGGCGATATAAGGTCCGTGCTTTCTAGCGCTTAATTGATGAATGATTTTAGGTATGACTTCTTTACCAACACCACTCTCTCCGTTTATTAAAACAGATATGTTGGTTGGAGCCACTTGCACGGCCACGTCGAGCGCGCGATTGAGCAAGGGCGAATTTCCTATAATCTCAAAACGTTGTTTTACTGATTGAATGTCCATAGTGATTTTGGGGCTACGAATATACTGACGAACTGTCAGTCTCCGAGCCTAAAAACATGTTAAGGTAAAATTAGTTTTGCGAAGCAATCACTCTTGGATACACAGCCGTGATTTCTCCCAAAAGTGTCACTGCGGTGCAATTATTTACCAAAACATCTACATAATCCCCTGGCTTTGCGTCACCTTTAGGGAAAATAGCCACTACGTTTTGACTTATACGACCTTGATAGTGTTGATCTGATTTTTTTGAAAAACCTTCTACCAAAACACGGTGCACCTGACCAACATAGGTTTTAGTACGAACCGCGCTGCATTCCATTTGAATGTCAATGATCTCTTTTAGCCTGCTTCCCTTAACCTCTTCGGGAACGTCGTCTTCATATTTTCTTTCAGCTAATGTCTTAGGGCGCTCACTGTACTTGAACATATAAGCCAAATCATATTGCACCTCTTTCATGAGCGTGATGGTGTCTTTATGCTGCTCTTCGGTTTCACCGCAGAATCCAGAGATAATATCTGTACTTATAGCCGCATCAGGTAATATTCTCTTGATGGCATCAATACGCTGCAAATACCATTCTCTGCTGTACCCGCGATTCATTCGCTTGAGTACTTCTGTATTGCCACTTTGAACGGGTAGGTGGATATAGTTGCAAATATTCTCATACTTTGCCATCATATGCAACACGTCGTCTGTCATGTCTTTGGGGTGGCTTGTTGAAAAACGTACTCTCAAATCTGGTGACACCAGCGCCACCATTTCCATAAGTTGAGCAAAGTTTACTGTTGGCTCGTTGGGATTTACAATCTCTCCTTTATTGGTGATATTCCATTTATAGCTATCCACGTTTTGTCCGAGCAAGGTCACTTCACGATATCCTATATCGAATAGGTCTTGTGCTTCTTTGACAATACTCTTGGGATCACGACTACGTTCACGACCGCGTGTAAATGGAACTACGCAGAAGGAACACATGTTATCGCATCCTCTCATGATAGAGATAAAAGCGGTGATACCATTGCTATTAAGGCGAACAGGTGTTATTTCCGCATATGTTTCTTCTCGACTGAGTAATACATTCACAGCTTTTTGACCTGTATCTACTTGGTCGATAAGGTTGGGCAGATCGCGATACGCATCGGGGCCAACTACCAAGTCTACGAGTTTTTCCTCCTCGAGTAGTTTTTCGCGCAAGCGTTCAGCCATACATCCCAACACACCCACAACCATTTCGGGCTTGCGTCTTTTGATGGAGCGAAAATAATCGAGTCTTCCTCGTACACGCTGCTCCGCGTTGTCACGAATAGCGCAGGTGTTGAGCAAAATCAAATCCGCTTCTTCAGGGTCTCTTGTAGTGGAAAAGCCGGCCTCAGAAAGAATCGAGGCTACGATTTCGCTGTCAGAAAAATTCATCTGACAGCCATAGCTTTCGAGTAATAATTTGCGTCCTACAACTTGAGTAGGGGTATCAATCATCAAGTATTCGCCTTGACGATTTTCATCGATTGTTTTTTCTTCCACAGTGTTTGGCTGTTTTGAAATAATTTATTTGGGGCGCAAATATAGCATTTTCAAACGGTTTAGGCCTCATTTTGAATATCGAATAGAATATGGAATGTTATGCAAATGGTCGTTCGCATACAAATCCGTCTATTTTTGCCCCGACCATTTATTAATAAAGTTGTCAAGTAATGACAGCAGAAAACAAGCGCAAGCATGTCAAAAAACCTCGTTATTGTGGAGTCTCCGGCGAAAGCCAAGACCATCGAAGGATACCTGGGAAAGGATTATGTGGTGAAGTCCAGCTACGGTCACGTGCGGGATTTGCCCAAAAATGATTTGGCTATTAATGTTGAAAAGGGTTTCGTTCCGGTATATGAAATCACAGCAGACAAGCAAGATGTGGTGAGGGAACTTAAAAAATTGGCAACGAAAGCAGAGATTGTTTGGTTGGCAACGGATGAGGACCGCGAAGGAGAAGCCATATCTTGGCACCTGAAGGAGGCTTTAGAGCTGAGTGATGCCAAGATCAAGCGAATTGTATTTTCAGAGATTACCAAAAAGGCCATTTTAAATGCCATTGATCGTCCACGGACAATCGATATTGATTTGGTGAATGCTCAGCAGGCACGCCGTGTGTTGGATAGATTGGTGGGTTTCGAACTTTCACCTGTATTATGGAAAAAAGTGAGACCATCGCTCTCAGCCGGTCGGGTACAGTCGGTGGCCGTGCGTATCATAGTGGAGCGTGAAAGAGAGATTCAAAACTTCAAATCTTCTACCTTTTATAACGTACGAGGCAATTTTGACTTGGGGACTGCTACATTAAAGGCGGATTTGAGCAAGAAGATAGGAGAAGGTGACGCGGCAAGAGACTTCCTAACCAGATGCATCGGAGCGGATTTTTTTATCAAAGGTATTGAAACCAAACCTTCGAAGCGCACACCTGCAGCGCCATTTACAACTTCTACATTACAGCAAGAGGCTGGCCGAAAGCTTGGATTTAGTGTTAGCCGCACCATGGTGGTGGCGCAACGACTTTATGAAAGCGGTAAGATTACCTACATGAGAACGGATAGCGTAAACTTATCCGACTTCGCCATTGATGCCTGCCGCAACGAGATCAATGCTTCTTTTGGAGATAAATATTCAAAGACCCGTCAATACACGAATAAGAGCAAAGGCGCACAGGAGGCTCACGAAGCCATCCGCCCAACTGATATGAGTGCCCACCAAATCGAAGGCGAGCGTGACGAACAACGACTCTACGAGTTGATTTGGAAACGCACCATCGCTTCACAAATGGCGGATGCAGAGCTTGAAAAGACCACAGCTACCGTGGGTATTTCGTCAATGGATGATGTTCTTCAAGCCAAGGGTGAAGTGATTCGCTTCGATGGATTTTTGAAGGTGTATATCGAAAGTACCGATGATGAGGAGAGCGAAGAGGGCGGAAGCGGTATGTTGCCGCCGCTCACAGTGGGGCAGAAACTTCAGTTGATTGATATGACGGCTACCCAGCGATTCACGCAGAAGCCACCGAGATATTCTGAATCTGCTCTCGTAAAGCGTCTTGAAGAGTTGGGAATTGGAAGACCTTCTACTTACGCGCCAACTATCTCTACAATTCAAAACAGAGAATACGTAGAAAAAAAGGATAAAGAAGGAACTCCTCGTCCATTTGAGGTACTGATGCTAAAAAATGCTCAAATTTCAAAAGAAGACAAAGCAGAAAATACTGGCGCAGAAAAATCCAAACTGTTCCCTACAGATATTGGAATGGTGGTAAACGACTTCCTCGTGGATCAGTTTCCAAACATCCTTGATTATGGTTTTACGGCAAAAGTAGAAGGGGAGTTTGACGATATCGCAGAAGGCAAGCTGCAGTGGCAAGAAATGATGAAAAGGTTCTACAGTCCTTTTCATAAAAATGTTCTAGACACGATAGAGTCTGCTCAGAGAGCAACAGGCGAAAGAGAGTTGGGTATTGATCCAGTTTCAGGCAAACCTGTTATCGCGCGAATTGGCAGGTTTGGCCCCATAATTCAAATTGGCGCCAGCGACGATACTGAAAAGAAGTTTGCTTCTCTCAGACCAGATCAAAGCATTGGAAACATTGCCCTTGAGGATGCCCTCAAGCTTTTTGATTTGCCGCGCAATCTAGGAGAATGGGAAGGCCAGCCAATCATAGTTTCTGTGGGCCGTTTTGGTCCTTATGCAAAACACGGAAGCACTTTTGCATCATTAAAAATGAAAGAAGGGGATGATCCATACACCATCGATTTTGATAGAGCAAAGCAGCTTATAGAAGATAAAAAGGCAGGTGTAATCGCTAATTTGATCTTGACGTTTGACGAAAGACCAGAAGTGCAAGTATTGAATGGACGTTTTGGCCCATATATCAAGGTAGCCAAGGATAATTACAAGATTCCAAAAGGTAAAGATCCAAAAACGTTGACCCTTGCAGAGATTGATACTATTGTAGCAGAAACTCCAGCGAAGCCTGCACGTGGCGGCCGCGCTGCGGCAGCAAAGAAAACTGCTGCTACTAAGGCTCCAGCCAAGAAAGCTCCTGCAAAGAAGGCAGCAGCAAAAAAAGCACCCGCTAAAAAGGCAGCCAAGAAAAAGTAGATTGCTAAAAATCCTTTGTTGATACATCAGCAATATGGATAAATATTAGCGCTGTTGAAGAGGTAACTTCGTTGCCATTCAATAGCGCTTTTTTTATGATGGATATTTCAGTTTTTTTTTCCTTTTGTTCAAAAGAACAATTCGATACCAATAATGAGCATGGCAATCGTCTCGTCAACAGTGTTCACTTTTTTAACGGAGATCTCAGCGAACTTGACGGAAAGAAGCTCGCAATAATTGGAGTCAAAGAAGATCGCAATAGTGGGACAAATAAGGGCTGTTCTAAAGGACCAGATATAGCACGTCGTGAATTCTATAAACTATTTCCCTTCGACCGTGAGGCTAACATTATTGACCTTGGAAATATTGAGGCGGGAAATGAAATCACAGATACATATTATGCGCTCAATCATACATGCCAGTTTTTGTTGAAGAAGAATATTATTCCAATAATTATTGGAGGTTCTCAGGACCTGACCTATGCTAATTATTTGGCATATGAAACTTTGGAGCAAACAGTGAATCTCGTCACCATCGATCCTAAATTGAATTTTGGACAAAGCCCAGATGACCTCAGCAGCGAAGGATACTTGAATAAAATTGTCTTACATAAGCCTAACTTCCTATTCAACTATTCCAATATCGGACATCAGCGCTATCTCACTGACCCGCAGTTGATAGAGCTCATGAACAAAATGTATTTCGACACCTTTCGATTGGGTGAAATGCAGCACAGTCACATCCTCAGGAATGAGCCTATTATTAGGAATGCAGATCTATTGAGTATCGACATGAGCGCCATTCGCAGATCTGAAAGTCCTGGTTGTGCGGAAGCTGGACCCAATGGATTTTACGGACACGAGGCGGCACAATTAGCTTGGTATGCGGGTTTGAGCGATAAATTATCTTCTTTTGGAATTTACGAATTCAATCCTGAGTATGACCGCGACAGCCAATCAGCGCAGTTAGTCGCACAAATGATTTGGTGCTTTATTGATGGACATCTGAATCGAAAGGCAGACTATCCAATAGGAGATCATAGTGAATACTTGCGATACATTGTCAATCTGGCTCAGGAATCACATGAGCTGGTTTTTTATAAAAGCAATAGAAGCGATCGATGGTGGATGGACGTTCCTTATCCTGCTGGACAGGAAAATAAATATGAGCGTCACCACTTGGTACCCTGCACCTACGAGGAGTATCAACAAGCAACTAACGACGAAATGCCAGATAGATGGTGGAAAACTTATCAAAAATTGGTATAAAGATTAGTGCGATTCAGCGAACTTTTTGTGGTCTAGAACGTCAATTTTAGCTTTTGGCGGTCACTAGGAGTCATGTTTTGCACATATGTAATTGCGATTTTTTTTTTGAGAGTCCGAAAAAGTTACTACTTTAGCGACTTTCCAAAAAGTACCTTTATATCAAAATAAAGTTTAACTCATTAGAAACCAATATGAAGAAGAGTTTACTCACTACGGCAATAGTTTCTCTAACGCTATCTTTGTTTGCTCAACAGGATCCACAGTTGACGTTTTGGATGTATGACAAGCAGTCCTTCAACCCAGCAGGAGCGGGTTTTGATCCCAATCACTGTGTTACTTTGATTTACCGCAATCAATGGACTGGTTTTGATAGCAGCCCGAGAACTACGCTTTTTAATTACAGCGGAAACTACGGAGTGAACAATTTTAAGTTCGGTGCAGGTCTTACTTTTTTTAATGATCAATTGGGTCAGGAAAAAAATAACAATTTCCGTTTGCATTTTGCTCCTAAGTTTGACTTGGGTGGTAAAACTGTTGCGTTGGGTGTTACACTAGGCGCAATGAACAAGGCTCTCGGGAATAATTGGATTGCCATCGACGACTTCCGTCAGGATGACGCAATTCCAGATAGCCAGCAATCTCAGACGGCTTTTGATATGTCATTTGGTGCAATGATTTATGAGCAAGGAAAATATTACTTCGGTGTCTCTGCGACACACTTGACGGCTCCAGAGTTAGACGAGTTGAACTTTAAGGCAGCACAACACTTTTATGCAATGGGAGGATACAATTTCCCAGTTGGATCTTCACCAATTACCTTGAGAACAAATGCTTTGGTAAAGTCTGATTTGGCTGCGCCACCTGCATTTGACTTGAATGCAAATATTTTGTGGAATAATATGCTCTTCGGTGGTGTTACATTCCGTCCAGGAGATGCTATCAGTCCAATGGCTGGTTTGGAGTATTGCTTTGCTCCGAAGTCGTCAAATGGCGGTCGCACCACAGTTAACCAGTGTTTTAGATTAGGATATTCTTACGATATTACAACTTCTGAACTCAGGAATTATTCTTCTGGTTCGCATGAGGTATTTGTTACGTACTGTTTCAACTTCGAAACAGCGCCAATTCGCTCACGTCACAACAACCCACGCTTCCTGTAAAATAAAACGTAACCTTAATAGTTATAGTCACGTAAAGAATAGGAACCTGCCTTTAGAAGTTAAAAGTTTTAGTAAAAACCCACTAATGTGTTGTTTAGTTACTAAAAAAGGGAAATCATGAAAAAATCGTTGTTTTATTTAATCGTTGTAGTAGCCCTTGCTAGTTGTTACTCTGGTCCACGAGGAGAACTCGTCGGAGTATATCCACGCGAGGAGTGGGTGCAGGTAAACCCATATGGAATGAATTACATTCATTTCGGCTCATTTACCATGGGACCAAGCGACCAAGACGTACCATACGCCTTGGATGCACGTTCTAAAACCATCACGCTGCCGGCGTTTTACATCGACCAGCACGAAATCTCCAATAACGAGTACCGCCAGTTTGTGTACTACGTTCGCGACTCATTAATGAGAGACCTTCTCGCTCAAAACGAAATCGAAGGTTTTGCAATTACTGAAGACGAGAACACAGGTCGCGAATTGGAAGGCCTTATCGACAAGGGTTACCTCATCAATTGGGAAGAGCCTGTTGATATGGAGAACGAAGAAGTTTATGAATTAATTTATAACGCCTTCTATCTTCAAGGTCAAGATCGTTTTTACAACAAAACAGAAATCGATACTCGCAAGCTTCAATACACTTACTGGTGGATTGACTTGAAGAGTGCAGCGAATAAAGCAGGTAAGGACGAGGAATATGGCGAGGTGAACCAGCTCAATCAGCTTCACTCCGTTCGGGGCCATAGTGATCGTTCGCAATTCGTTATCAAAGAAGTGATTAACGTTTATCCAGACACGTTGGTTTGGGTTCATGACTTTACTTATGGCTTTAACGAACCTCTTACAGAGACTTATTTCTGGCACCCAGCTTATGACGATTATCCAGTAGTAGGTGTCACCTGGGGTCAATGTCAAGCTTTCAACGCTTGGAGAACCCAGATCATGAATGATTATAAAATGAAAGTTGGAGAGACCTTCGTACAGCGCTTCCGCCTTCCAAGCGAAGCGGAGTGGGAATACGCGTCTCGTGGTGGTTTGGAGCTCGCTCCTTACCCTTGGGGTGGTCCATATATCCGCAACAACCTCGGATGTCCTCTTGCCAACTTCAAACCAATGCGTGGAGACTATGTAGAAGATAATGGCTGTCATACTGTGCCGATTGCTTCTTACAGTGCAAATAACTATGGTCTGTACAACATGGCTGGAAACGTGGCTGAATGGACTAATACAGCGTTCGATCCGTCTGTATACGAATTTACACACGACATGTCGTCTGAATACGACTATAGAGCCACGGCCGAAGATCCGCCCGCAATGAAGCGCAAGGTGATTCGCGGTGGTAGCTGGAAGGACATTGGATACTTTATCCAAACTGGTACACGTAGCTATGAGTATCAGGACACAGCCAAGTCGTACATCGGATTTAGATGCGTGATGAGTTATCTCGGACGCGGTAAGAACGTAGCGCCTGAAGATTTTAACGATCCTGAATAAGGCCTCACAATTTAAACCAATAAATAAACCAACAAGCAAGAAAAAAAATGAAACCTGGAAGTAAAGCCTGGAAAAAGTTTATGGCAAAGCTCTACGGTATTGGAGCAGCCGTTGTAATTATCGGAGCAATGTTTAAAATCCAACACTGGCCTGGCGCATCTGCCTTCCTAGTACTTGGATTGTCGACTGAGGCCGTGATCTTCTTCTTCTCAGCATTCGAACCTCTTCACGAAGAGCCAGATTGGTCGCTCGTGTACCCAGAGCTCGCAATGCCTGATGAGCAAAAGAAGTTGATGAAAGAAGAGAATAAAGGCAAGCGTGCAAACGTAGCTGGTGGTGGGGCAACTGGAAGCCTGACTGCACAATTGGACAACATGCTGGCTGAGGCGAAAATTGAACCCGAATTGATCGCAAGTCTTGGAGATGGCATGAGAACTTTTAGTTCGAACGCACGTCAAATGGCTGATTCAACGGAAGCAGCAGCTGCTTCAACTGAATATGCGACAACCTTGAGATCAGCTTCTTCTAAAGTTTCTGCTTTATCAAGCACTTACGAAGCAGCTTCTGAAACGCTTACTGGACTTACTTCACACGCTGAAGAAGGAAAGGCAGCAGGACAGCACTTGCAGAAGATGACTGAGAACCTCTCAGCTCTTAACAATATGTACGAATTGCAGTTGACCGAGCTTGAAAAGTCTCGTGTGATGTTTGGTGATATGACTTCTTTGGTTAAAAATCTCGCTGATTCAGTAGAAGACACGAAGATTTACAAAGAGAATATTGCTGAACTTGCTACTAACTTGAAGGCGCTCAATACTGTGTACAGCAATATGCTTAACGCAATGGGTACTGCCCGCCAATAATCAATGTTAAATGTGCTATTCTGTAGCCTCTTAAACAACGATTAACCTTATAAAAAAGTAGAAAAAAATGGCAGGCGGTAAAGAAACCCCCAGACAGAAGATGATCGGTATGATGTACTTAGTACTCACCGCTCTTCTTGCAATGAATATTTCAAAAGATGTATTGAATGCATTTATTCAAATCTCAAAAGGTTTGGGTAAAACGAATGAAATTCTCGATGCAAAAGCAGACGCTACAATCTTATCTATAGCCAACTCAAAAGAAGCTGAAAAAGCGGCCCCGTTCAAAAAGGCAGCTGAAGAAGTGGACAAGTGGGCAGATGATATGTTGAGCTATCTCGAAGAAATGAAGGCGCGTGTAATGGCATCTTCTATCAAGGGTAACTCAGACGGTACTGGTTTTGAAGAATTCATGATCGACAAAAACGGTAAAAAAGTAGCCATCTATGCGGACTACAAAGATGCTGATAGCAGCTTGGTAGTAAAGACACCTGATGAAAACCAGAACAACACTTCGTTACTCGTAGGTTCTGAACCACAAACCCCGAAAGACGGTCCATTTTCAGCAAAGGAACTTCGTACGAAACTCGAACAATACCGAGACAAGCTTTTGACATTGAAAGTGACAAAAGCAGACACCGGTCAATGGGTTTTTGCAGAAAAAGCACCCGACGCTGTGAATGCAGTAAAAGGCACGTTTTCGTTTGCTGATGGGTTTGACCACGATGGACAGAAAGAACCTTGGGAAACCAACAATTTCTACCACATGCCTCTAGTAGCAGTGTTGGCAAACTTGGCAAAGATTCAAACAGACATATTGAACGTGAAGAATACAGTTTTGAATGAATTGGCCCAAGGTATCAACGCAAGTGACTTGAAGTTTACGGACGTTACTGTTGCTGTGGTTCCCAAGCAATCATATGTACTTCGTGGCGGTGAGTTTGAGGTTGAGATTTATCTCGCGGCCTTTAACAAGACCAGCAAAACCAAAGTGTATATGGCTGGTGAAGCTTCACCAACATCTACGCCTACTGTATTTGATCCAGGCGGGAAGTCTGCGATCGAATCAAATGAAGAAGGAAAGTGTATTTTCAAAGCAAATACAGGTGGTATGTCATTAGGTGAACACTCTTACAGAGGTCAGATTGCCTACATGAAAGATGGTAAAGAGGAGTATATTCCTTTCATCGTTCCTCCAGTATTTGTGGGAGAACCAGCTTTGGTAGTATCACCAGTACAAATGAACGTATTCTACCGCGGTTTGGATAATCCAGTTGAGATTTCAGTACCTGGGGTTCCCCAAAGCAGCGTAGAAGCTTCTTGTAGCGGCTGTCAAACTTTTACCAAAGGCGAAAAAGGTACATGGAACGTAAAACCAGGAACAGACACAAAGGCGACTATTTCTGTAAGTGCAACCATAAACGGCGAAAAGAAAAGTATTGGAACGAAAGAATTCCGCGTGAAGCGTATTCCTGATCCAGTAGCTTCTTTCGGTGGTAAGAAGTCGACAGATAGCACGATCCCACAAGGAGACGCTAGTGTGGCAAGCGGCGTGCGCGCAGATATGGAGAACTTCGACTTTAACGTAACAGTAAAGGTGAAGAGCTTTAAGTTGAGTATTGTTGGTGGTAGCGGAAACTTGAAAGAGTATCCTTCTTCAAGCAACAGAATGTCTGAGGACGGTATTCAAGCCATCAAGAAGGCGAAAAAAGGTGAGAAAATTTTCATTGAAGATGTTATGGTTGATATGCCAGATGGTCAGACCAGAAAGCTATCTCCAATTTCTTTGAAGATCGTATAATAAAAGAGAATAGTCATGAAAAAATCGATTCTATTCATTGCTGCTCTTCCGATGATGTTGATCTCAGTAATGAGTTCAGCTCAAGGAGCAGGCACTCAAACAGTACTCGATGGTGCTTATGTTCCTGAACATAACCCTACGAGAAAGGTAATTCCTTATCCACACCTTCGTCAAGCAGACGTGATGTGGGAAAGAAGAATTTGGGAAGTGATTGATCTTAAGCAAAAGATGAATCAGTCTCTCTATTTACCATTGGAAGAGATTAATAATAGAAAGAGTCTTTTCGACGTGATGAGAAAAGGAATTCTCGAAGATTTCTCTTTGACAGCGTACTCACTTGGCCCAACTCAAGAAGATGACGAATTCCGTTATCCAATGAGCAGCACAGAGGTTGATTCACTTTTGAATCCCGTGGTGATTCGCTACCGTGAGAACCTTGACACTGGGGATAAGGAGCCAGTAGAGAACGTAGAGACAATCGGTTCTGGTGACGTAGTGGCTTATAAAATCAAAGAGGTCTGGGTTTTTGACAAGCAACGTTCAGAGCGTTATGTTAGAATTCTCGGAATCGCTCCAGTAGTATTGTTGAAGAATGATCAAGGTGAAGTAAAGGGTAAAAAGGATTTATTCTGGCTCTACTTCCCAGAGTGTCGTTATGTGTTTGCCAATAATGAAGTGTACAACTCTCATAATGAAGCACAGCGCATGACATTCGATGATCTTTTCCAAAAGAGAATGTTTTCCGGCTATGTGATCAAAGAAGACAACGTATTCAATCGTCAGATTGCTGAATATGCTCGTGGTATTGATGCATTATTGGAAAGTGAGCGTATCAAAAACGATCTTTTCCTAATGGAACATGACCTTTGGCATTATTAAGAAAAAGATAAAAATGGCCCCGACGACAGTCGGGGCTTTTTTTTGCCCTTATCCAAGCAAAAAGTCTTCACTACCTTTGCACCCCTTTTTATAGATGTTATGGTTACAGTAGGAAATTTGAGTATTCATTTTGGGTCGAGAGAGTTATTCTCGAGGATCGGCTTTTTTATTGGTCCGCGAGAGCGCATTGGTCTAGTGGGCAAGAATGGAGCGGGTAAATCTACCCTACTCAAAACATTAGCAGGTATTCAAAAGCCTACCGAAGGAAGTGTGGCGTTTGCCAAAGGAAGTACTGTGGGATATCTTCCGCAGGAAATGAATCACCGCGAAGACGCAACCGTATACGAGGAGGCAAGAATGGCTTTTGCCGAGGTGCAGCAATTGAGCGAGAGATTAGAGGAGTTAACATTGGCCATAACTGACCACCATGACTATACTTCAGATGACTACGCTAATAAATTGGAAGAATTAGAGAGCGTTGCGCATCGTTTAGAGCTATTGGGCAGTGGCAACCTCGAAGAGCGCATCGAAAAGGTCTTAAAAGGACTAGGATTTCGCTCTGAGGATATGAATCGTAAGATGCACGAGTTTAGCGGCGGTTGGAAGATGCGTGTCGAGTTGGGAAAGATTCTTCTTCAAAATCCCGACTTGCTTCTCCTCGATGAGCCTACCAACCACTTGGATATCGAAAGTATTGAGTGGCTCGAAGAGTTTTTGATCGATTATCCTGGAGCAATCGTTCTGATCTCTCACGATAGAACATTCCTTGATAATGTGACGACGCGAACGATTGAAATTTCTAAAGCGAAGGTCTACGATTATCGTTTTTCTTACAGTAAATATATCGTTCAACGAGAAGAGGAGATTGAACGACAGGAGCAAGCTG